>JAOADN010000007.1 GCA_026417295.1 Paracoccaceae bacterium | reverse complement strand
CCGGGCAAGGCGCAGTTCGCGCCGCGAGGGCCCCGCGGCGGCGGCCGCCCCGGGCTGCTGTGCGGCCTGCGGCCCGGACTGTGCGGCCGGCGGCGGCGGCGGCGGCACCGCCGCGCCGCGCGGCACCGGGCGGAAGGTCAGGCCCCCGCGCCTCAGCTTCTCCTCGATGGCCGCGACGGCGGCGCGCGATTCGGCCTCGGTCAGCGGCGCGATGGCGAAACCGGGCGGGGCGAAGCCGCCGGCGACAAGGGCCGGGCCCAGCGCGGCGAAGTCGATCTCGCCCACCGAATGGCGGTCGGCGCGCCTGCGGTCGGACCGGACCCAGTCGCGCAGGATGGCATCGATCACCAGGGGCGGCTGCCCGGTGAAGGCCGCGAGATGCCGCAGGATGCTCTCGGACGCCCCGCTGTCGCGCCGCTTGATCACCGCGACGCGCTGGTGCGGGCCGCCAGCCATGGCCAGAAGGTGCAGCGCGCTGCCGTCCAGCGCGACGATCCGGCGCGCCGCCTTGTAGCGGGCGACCTGCTCCTCCAGCGGATGCTTCTGGGGGTGAAGGACCTCGTAGCCGATGGCCGCCAGCGCCTCCTCGATGCGGGTCTCGCCGATGACCCCGCCGCGCACGGCGCTGAGCGCGGAGCGCGAGATGTAGAGGTCGGCCGGCCCCTCGGCCGGGACGTCGCGCGCAAAGCGCGACCGGATGAAGGCGCGGAAGGCCTCGGTGCCGCTGGCGATGGGCCCGATGCCGAAGCCCTGCCCCGGCACTTCGAGCAGCCCCACGCGCGTGGGCGCGGTCAGGATGCGGACCGGCAGGTCGATGCCCAGCATGGCGAAGAACTGCCGGTGCCAGGCCTGCATCGCGATCTCGCCCGCCGCATCCGCCTCCTCGCGCTTCGAGATGAAGACGATGCCGTCCACCGGCCCCTCGAGCGCGTCGAGCGCCCAGAGCCGGCCCGTCGTCTCGGTCAGGAAATGGCCGAAATGGTTCAGCAGCACCCCGCCCCAGATCCAGCGCCCCGGCAGCGCTGCCGCTTCGGCCGGGCGCGGCGGCTCGACCATGAGGGGGCGGCCGCGCCACAGCACCGCCTCGGGCACGAAGCGGCCCGCGGCGTCGAAGACGCCGGCCGGCTGCACGAGGTCGGGCACCGTGGACGGCACGACCAGCGCGTCGGGAAGGGAGACAAGGGCACAGGACCAGCCCCCCTCCGGCCGCGGGGGCAGATGCGAATCATGTCCTTGCCTCTTGTCCATGCGGTCGGTTCCCGCCCCGAGGATGACCAGAACCGGCACCGGATTGCCATGCCCGCGCGCATCCCGCCCGCCCGCAGCGGCAGCGCTGCGACACCGGCCGCCCCGCCGGGTCGCGCGATCAGGGGGCCGGGGGGCCGGCGGCGGGCGGGGCGGCCGCCTCTTCGTGGCGGTAGAAGCGCGCCTTGGCGCCCTCGGTGGCCAGCACATAGCCCAGCACGATCGCCAGCGCCGCGGCCGCCAGCGCCGGCGGCAGGGGGACGAAGCCGAAGGCGGCGCTTGCCGGCCCGAGATAGGGGATGGCCAGCGCCGTCGCGCCGACCAGCACCGTGGCCGACAGAAGAAGCCTGCTCGGCCGGCTTCGCAGCATCGGCCCGTGGGTGCGCAGCACCATCACCACCGCCAGTTCGGTGAGAAGCGAGATCACGAACCAGGTCGTCTGGAACAGCGCCTCCCCCGCCTGGAACAGGAGCAGCAGGACAGCGAAGGTGATGAGGTCGAAGCACGAGCTGACCAGGCCGAAGACGATCATGAAGCGGCGGATCCCGGCCAGGTCCCACCGCTGCGGCCGCGCCAGGCGGGCGGCATCGACATTGTCGCTGGCGATGGCGATGGCCGGCAGGTCGGAGAGGAAGTTGTTGAGCAGGATCTGCTTGGCCGCCAGCGGCAGGAACGGCAGGAAAGGCGTGGCCAGCGCCATGCTGACCATGTTGCCGAAATTCGCGCTGGTGGTGATCGAGATGTATTTGAGCGTATTGGCGAAGGTCCGCCGGCCGTCCTCGACCCCCCTGCGCAGCACGTCGAGGTCGCGGCTGAGCAGCACGATGTCGGCGCTCTCGCGGGCGACATCGACGGCGCCCTCCACCGAGATCCCCACATCCGCGGCATAAAGCGCCGGCGCATCGTTGATCCCGTCGCCCAGATAGCCCACCGAATGGCCGGTGCGCTGCAGGGCGCGCACGATCCGCTCCTTCTGCTGGGGGTCGATCTCGACGAAGAGGTCGGTCTGCGGCGCCTGGTTCCACAGCGCCTCGTCGTTCATCGCGGCGATCTCGGCGCCGGTCAGCATGGCCCCGGCATCAAGGCCCACGGCCCGCGCCATGTGCGCGGTGACGAAGCGGTTGTCGCCGCTGATGACCTTGATCGCGATGCCCAGCGCCGCGAGGTCGCCGATGGTGCGGCCGGCCTCGGGCTTCGGCGGGTCGAGAAAGACGAGGAAGCCGCGGAAGGTCATGTCGCACTCGTCGCCGCGGTCATAGTCGGGCCGGGCGGCAAGGCTGCGCGTGGCCAGGGCGAGGACCCGGAACCCCTGGGCGCCCCGGGCCGCGAACATGGACTCGAGCGCCGCCCGCCCGGCGGCGTCCAGCGGCACGGCGCCCCCCTCCCGCATCACCGAGGAACAGATCCCGAGAACGTCGGCAAAGGCCCCCTTGGTGACGATCAGGTGGCGGCCCGCCTCGCTGCCGTCGTCGATCACGATGGTCAGCCGGCGGCGCTGGAAGTCGTAGGGGATCTCGTCCGTCTTGGTCGCCCCCGCAGCCGTCAGCCCCGCCGCGCGCCCGGCCGCGACGACGGCCGCGTCCAGCGGATTGGCGATCCCGGTCTCCAGCGCGGCATTCAGGAAGGCCAGGCGCAGCACCGCGTCCGAGTCGTTGCCCGCGGCGTCCAGCGCGGCGTTCAGCACGATCGTTCCCTCGGTCAGCGTGCCGGTCTTGTCGGTGCACAGGATGTCCATGCTGCCGAGATTCTCGATCGCCTCGAGGCGGCGCACGATGACGCCCCGCCGGCCCATGGCGCGGGCACCGGCCGACAGGGTGACGCTGACGATCGCCGGCAGCAGCTCGGGCGACAGGCCGACCGCCAGCGCCGCCGCGAAGAGCAGCGAGTCGATCGCCGGCCGGTCCATCACCAGGTTCACGGTCAGCACGAAGACGACGATGCCGATCATGACGCGCACCAGCATGTAGCCGAAGCGGCGGACCCCGCGGGCGAAGTCGGTCTCGGGCTCGTGCGCGGCCAGGCGCCGGGCGATCGCGGCAAAGGCGGTGCGCCGGCCGGTCCTGACGACCAGGACCCGCGCCGTGCCGCTGCGCACCGACGAGCCCATGAAGACGCTGTTGGTCCGCGCCGGCAGGGGCGTGTCCGCGGGCAGCGTGGCGGGGCGCTTCTCGACGGGGAAGGATTCGCCCGTCATGCTGGCCTCGCTGACCAGGAAGTCCTGCGCCTCGATCACCCGCCCGTCCGCCGGGATCAGGTTGCCCGCCGACAACAGGATCACGTCGCCGGGCACGACGGCAGCGACCGGCAGTTCCACGGGGGCGCCGTCGCGCAGCACGCGGCAGGTCAGCGCCAGCCGCGAACGCAGCTCGGCCACCGCCGCCGAGGCGCGGAATTCCTGGTAGAAGCCCAGCGCCGTGCTGCCCGCGACGATGGCAAGGATGATCCCCGCATCGACCCATTCCCGCAGCGCCAGCGAGATCAGCGCCGCGACGACGAGGATGACGACGAGCGGGCTTTCGAACTGGCGCAGCAAGAGACGGGCCGCGCCGGCGCCTGCGTCCTCGGCGATGAGGTTGGGCCCCTCCCGCGCCAGCCGCAGCGCCGCCTCGGCCGCGGTCAGCCCCCCCGGGCCCGAATCCACGACTGCGCACAGCCCTGCCTCGGGCAGGCTCCAGTCGGGCAGGTCGTCGTCCCGGTCGGGCATGGCGGGCCTCTGCCGCGGCGCCGCCCCCACCCGGGGCCGCGGTCGCCCCTGCCTAGCACGGAATCCCGCCGGCGGGCCAACCCCCGCCGCGCCCTTCCCCCCGGGCCGCGCCCGGCCGTCAGGCCGCCGGGGGCGGGCCGCGCGGGGCGTCGAGCAGGCCCTGCGCGGCGGCCGTCACCTCGGCCGCAAAGGCCGCATCGCCCGACAGGTCGGGGCCGAAGATGTCGGCCTGCGACAGGATCTCGCGCGTCAGCCCGGCGATGTCGCGCCCGTGCCGCAGGATCGCCGGACCGGCCCGCGCCATGACCGGGTCGCTGACCGTCCAGCGCGCGCCGAAGTCGGGCCCGGACCGCGCCAGATAGGCGATCCAGGCGCCGACCCCCCGCGTCAGGCCGGGATGGGGCGCCCCTGCCCCGCGGCAGGCGCGGATCGGGTCGAGCAGCCGCTGGCGGATCTTCTGGCTGGTATCGGTGGCGATCTGGTGGCAGCGGTGGGCGATCCCGGCATTGGCGATCCGCGCCAGGCTTGCCGCAAGATAGGGGCCGGGCGCCATGCCGGGGGCCGGCGGCAGGTGCGGCAGCGTCTCGGCGGCAAGCGTCCGGCCGACCCACCGGGCCAGCGCCCGGTCGGCCGCAGCCTCGTGGGTGAAGTCGTGGCCGGCCAGCGCGCCGGCCAGCGCCAGCATGGTCTGCGCCGCGTTCAGCACGCGCATCTTCGTCAGGACATGCGGCCCGACATCGGCCACGATCTCGACGCCGGCCGCCTCCCAGCGCGGGCGGGGGGCGCGGAAGGCATCCTCGATCACCCACTGCCGGAAGGGTTCGCCCTGCACGGCGGCCTCGTCGCGCAGGCCCAGCCGGGCGGCCACGCTGTCAAGCCCGGCCGCGGTCGTCGCCGGCACGATCCGGTCCACCATCGTCGCGGGAAAGGCGACGTTGTCCTCGATCCAGCCGGCCAGCCCGGGCAGCGCGCGTCCGGCAAAGCCGCGCACCACGCGGGCAAGGATGGCGCCGTTGGCCGGCAGGTTGTCGCAGCTGATCAGGTTGATCGGCCCCGCACGCGCCCGCGCCCGCCGCGCCAGGCCGCAGGCGAGCAGGCCGGGCAGCGAGGCCGGGCCGCCCTGCCCGGCCGGGTCGGCAGGGTCGGCAAGGTCGGCAAGGTCGGCCGCGACCTCTGCCCGCGCCTCGTCCAGCTCGCCCGTCGCCGGCACATGGCAGTAGGCCTTCTCGGTCACCGTCAGCGTGACCGTGCTGATCGCCGGATCGGCGAGCAGCGCCAGCGCCGCGGCCGCGCCGTCGGCGACCTTGAGGATCGCCCCGATGACGCGCGTCTCGCTTGCCGTTCCGTCGTGCAGCGTCCGCGAGTAGAGCCCGTCCTGCCGGCCGAGCATGGGGCCCAGCGCCGGGGGCGCGAGGTTGACGCCGAAAAGGCCGCCGCGCGACAGGCCCGAGGCCAGCAGGTCCTCCATGTACTCGGCCTGATGGCAGCGGTGGAAGGCGCCGACCCCGAGATGCAGGCAGGCGATGCCCAGCCCGGCGCGGTCGTAGTTGGGCCGGCGGATCGCTGCCGGCACTTCCGCCAGCGTCGCCTCGTCAAGCCGTCGCGCCGCCTGGGGCATCGGCCGCCGCCTCCCCCCGGCCGGGCTCGCGCCGCACGGCCCCCGCGGCCCGCGGACCCCGCCCGGCGAGTCGCAGTATCGAACGGAATTTCCATTTCCGGCAACTGGAAAATCCGTTCCCCGGACCGTCCTAGGGCGCCGCCCTGCGCCCGCGTCCGGCGGCGGGGCGCGGGGGCGGCGGCCGCGCCGCGGCGCGCAGCCGCGCCACCGCCAGGGACAGGCCCAGCCCCATGACCAGCGAGGCCGCCAGCGTCCGGTAGCCCTCGGCCGCCGATTCGACGACGATCAGCGCCGCGCCGGACAGGTCGATCAGCGGGCTGAAGGGGCTGTCGGTGATCGCCACGACCGTGGCGCCGCGGTCGGCCGCCGCCGCGGTCAGCTCGGGCGTGACCGAGTTGTAGGGGCTGAAGCTGACCGACAGGACCGCATCGGCCGGGCCGAGACAGGCGATCTGGTCATGCGCGGCCGATCCGATGTTGGAGACCAGCACGTTCCTGACCCCGTGCTGGGCCAGCGTCAGGGACATGTAGCTGGTGACCGGAAAGGCCCGCTTGGACCCGATGAGGTGGATCAGGTCCGCCCCCGCCAGCAGCTCGGCCGCCCGCGCGAAGGCCGGGGCGTCGAACTCCTCGTCCAGCCGCGCGACCGAGGCCGCCGCCGCCGCGCAGAGGCCCGACAGCGCATGCGGCGCCGCCCGCGGCGGGCGGTCCTCGGCCCGGCGCGGCGCCGGCCCCGGCAGGCCGCCCTTGAGATGCGCCTTGAACAGGTCCTGGAAGTCCGAGAACCCGGCATAGCCGAAGATCTGGGCGAAGCGGACCAGCGTCGAGGGCTGCACGCCGACATCCGTCGCGACCTTGCTGATCGACCCCAGCGCCACTTCGGCGGGATGCTGCGTCAGGTAGACCGCCACCTGGCGCAGGCGCTTGGGCAGGCCCGCCGCCCCCGAGGACAGGACCGCCAGAAGCTCCTCGTAGGTCGCCGGCCGCGCATAGCCCAGCGCACTCGACGGATGGGCTGTCGCGGCGGGGGCTGGCAAGCGGGGCGCCTTTCCTGCGAAGGGGACGGACGCCGAACGATAGGCCGGTTTCCGCATTCTGGAAATGGCATGAATCGCCCCCCGGCAGGCGGGACGGGCGCCCACGCGGCCGGATTGTGACCGGACCGCCGCAAGGTCACGGATTCTTTACGCTTTTGTGCAGGCCCCGGCACCTGTCTGCCGCAAACATCCTTGACGGTGCCGCAATCCCCCCATACCTCGGTCGTGACCGGGCCAGATTGGCCGCCCATAACGGTCTGAGGCACGGGACAAGCGAGCGGGCGAAAGACCCGCGGGAAGGGTGTGAGTGATGGAGACGTCTGGCCAACGCGGCGCGGGTGAGCCCGCCGTGGTGCAGCAGCAGGGTCATGTGGACCCGTCGCGTCCGCAGCCGGCCGGGGGCCGGCCGGCCGCCCAGCGCAGCCAGGAGACGCCGGCCGCGCCGGCGCCCCAGATGGGCGGCAGCCAGATCACCGACTGGGCCTCGATCTGAGCCAGCGGCGCGGGCTTCCGCCGGCGGGACGGCCGGGCTAGTCTCGGCCCGGGATCCTGCAAAGGCTGCTCCATGCCGCGCCCCGTTACCGCCATCCCGAACCTCGGCCCGGCCGCGGCGGCGGCCTTCGCCCGCGCCGGCATCACCACGGCCGAAGAGGTCATCGCACTCGGCCCCGATGCCGCCTACCGCCGCCTGCTGATGTCGGGCACCCCGCCCCACTTCATCGGCTACTACGTCCTGGTCATGGGCCTTCAGGGCCGCCCCTGGAACGACTGCCGCGGCGCCGAGAAAGCCGCGCTGCGCGCCCGTTTCGACGCGATCAGGGCCGAGGCCGCGGCCGCCCCCGCCCCCGGCGCCCCGGACGGCGCCCCCGGCCGTGCCCTGGAGGCGGCCCTCGACCAGATCGGCCTGCGCCCGGCCGCGACGGCACGCCGGACCTTCGCGGAACCGTCACGAAACGTCTTTACTTCCGGCAGCCGCGATCCATAAAGGCGCAAACGGGCAGTCCGAATTCGGGCGGAGCGCGTCCCGCCGCCACGGGCCGGAACCACGGCATGAAGATTGGCCGGCCCGCGGGATGCCCGGCGAACGTAGGGGGGACGACATGGCCGACGGCGCCGGATCCGACACGCAGAAGATCAGCGTCCTTGCCCTGACCGCGATGGTCGTGGGCTCGATGATCGGCGCGGGCATCTTCAACCTGCCGGCCCGCTTCGGCACGGCGACCGGGCCCTTCGGGGCGATCATCGCCTGGGCCATCGCCGGCACCGGCATGTACATGCTGGCCCGCGTCTTCCAGGCCCTGGCCGAGAAGAAGCCCGAGATCGACGCCGGCGTCTTCGCCTATGCCAAGGCGGGCTTCGGCGACTACATGGGCTTTCTCTCGGCCTTCGGCTACTGGCTGGGCTCCTGCCTCGGCAACGTCTTCTACTGGGTGCTGATCGGCACGACGCTGGGCTTCTTCTTCCCCGTCTTCGGCGAGGGCAACACCGCCATCGCCATCGCCGTCTCGCTGATCGGCATCTGGTCCTTCCACTTCATGATCCTGCGTGGGGCCGAGCAGGCCGCGGCGGTCAACTTCATCGTCACCATCGCCAAGATCGTGCCGATCCTCGTGGCGCTGCTCGCCATGCTTGTCGCCTTCCGCTGGGAGCTCTTCCGCGAGAACTTCTGGGGCGGCACCGGGATGCCCGAGAAGACCCTCGTCGCGCAGGTGCGCGACACGATGCTGATCACCGTCTTCGTCTTCCTCGGGATCGAGGGGGCGAGCGTCTATTCGCGCTTCGCCAGGACCCGGGCCGATGTGGGCACCGCCACGATCCTCGGCTTCGTCGCGGTGACCGGGCTCATGGTGGCGGTCACGCTGCTGCCCTATGCGGTCATGCCCAGGGCCGAGGTCGCGGCCCTGAGCCAGCCCTCGCTTGCCGGTGCGCTCGAGGCCGCGGCCGGCCCCTGGGGCGCCTGGTTCATCCGCATCGGCGTCCTCGTCTCGGTGCTCGGGGCCTATCTCGCCTGGTCGCTCATCTGCGCCGAGGTCCTGTTCGCCGCCGCGAAGTCCGGCGACATGCCGCGGCTCTTCGCCGCGACCAACGCCAACCGCGTGCCGGCCAGCGCCCTGTGGCTGACCAACATCGTCGTCTCGGGCTTCGTCATATCGACCTACTGGTCGACGGACGCCTTCAACTTCATGCTCGACATGACCAGCGTGACGACGCTGTTTCCCTACCTGATGGTGGCGGGCTACGGCGTGCTGGTCGCCCGGCGCGGCGAGGGCGGGACGGCCGGCGGGGCCGATCTCGCGATCTCCTGGATCGCCGTCTTCTACGTCCTGCTGATGTTCGTCGCCGCGGGGCTGGAATTCGTCCTGCTCACGGCCGTGCTCTACGCGCCCGGGACGATCCTCTATGTCTGGGCGCGGCGCGAACAGGGGGCCGCGCTCTTCAACCAGCGCGAGGTCATGGCCTTCGCCGTGGTCGCCATCGGCGCCCTCGTCGGCCTTGCCGGCCTTGTCTACAACCGGCTGGAGCCGGCCGACGCCATCGTCCATTCCGGCGATGTCGTGAATTACGGCGAGCTGCCCGCCACCACGCCTTCCGACTGATCAATCCGAGGAACCGAAATCATGCCAGTCTCCACCCCGTTCGGCGTCCATTCCGAGGTCGGCCAGCTCCGCAAGGTCATGGTCTGCGCACCTGGGCGGGCGCATGCCCGGCTGACGCCGTCGAACTGCGACCGGCTTCTCTTCGACGACGTGATCTGGGTCGAGACGGCCAAGCGCGACCATCTCGACTTCCAGCAGAAGCTGCGCGACCGCGGCGTCGATGTCGTCGAGATGCACGACCTTCTCGAACAGACCATGGCCCTGCCCGAGGCGCGCAAGTGGATCCTCGACAACCGCGTCACCGCCAACGAGGTGGGCCTCGGCCTGATGGACGAGGTGCGCAGCTACCTCGAGGGCATGTCGAACCGCGAACTGGCCGAGACGCTGATCGGCGGGCTCTCGGTCGAGGAATTCCCCGAGACGATCTCGGGCGAGCTGATGAACCTGATCCGCCAGTCCTCGGGTATCACCCAGTACCTGATCTCGCCCCTGCCGAACACGCTCTACACCCGCGACACGACCTGCTGGGTCTATGGCGGCTGCACGGTGAACCCGCTCTACTGGCCGGCCCGCAAGGACGAGACGCTGCTGACCACGGCGATCTACCGCTTCCACCCCGATTTCGCCGGCAAGGTGAAGATCTGGTGGGGCAACCCCGAAGAGGATCACGGCCTGGCCACCGTCGAGGGCGGCGACGTCATGCCCGCGGGCAACCGCACGATGCTGATCGGCATGTCCGAACGCACCTCGCGCCAGGGGATCGCGCTGATGGCGCGGGCGCTCTTCGACCAGGACGTGGTTGACCACGTCCTCGTCGCCGCCATGCCCTCGCTGCGGGCGGCCATGCATCTCGACACGGTCTTCACCTTCGCCGACCGCGACTGCGTGCTGCAGTATCCCGACATCGTCGACACCATCACCCCCTATTCGGTGCGCCCCGGCAAGAAGGGCGGCTTCGACGTGCGCAGGCACGAGGGCGGCTGGATCAAGGCCGTGGCCGAGGCGCTGAACCTCAGGAAGCTGCGGGTCGTCGATACCGGCGGCAACGCCTATGTCCGCGAGCGCACGCAGTGGGATTCGGGGGCGAACCTCGTCTGCGCCTCGCCGGGCGTCGTCTTCGCCTATGACCGCAACACCTACACCAACACGCTGCTGCGCAAGGAGGGGATCGAGGTGATCACGATCTCGGGCGCCGAACTCGGGCGCGGCCGCGGCGGCGGGCACTGCATGACCTGCCCGATCATCCGCGACGCGGTGGACTACTAGGCCGGGGGACGGGGCGGTGACGGTGACCGGCGGCACCCGCGCCGAGCCCGGGGAGACGGGCCAGCCGCCCGGCACGCGGCCGCTCGCGCTGTGGGAGGCGCTCGTCCCCGTCGTCACGCTGATCGTCCTCATCGTCGCCTCCGTCCTGCTCTTCGGCGATGCCGGATTCGAGGGGCCGAACCAGATCGCCCTCGTCCTTGCGGCGATGACCGGCGTCTGGGTGGCGCGGCGTGCGGGCCACAGCCTCGAGGAGCTGAACCGCGCCGCCGTCGCCTCGATCAGTTCGGGGATCGGCGCCATCCTGATCCTCTTCGCCGTGGGGGCGCTGATCGGGGCCTGGGCGGTGTCGGGGACGCTGGTCGCCATGGTCTATTACGGCCTGTCCTGGCTCAGCCCGTCCTACTTTCCCCTCTCGGCCTTCCTCGTCTGCGCCGCCGTGGCGACCTGCCTCGGCTCGTCCTGGACGACCGCCGGCACGCTGGGCGTGGGGTTCATGGGCATGGCGGTCAACATGGGGATCGATCCCGCGCTCGCCGCCGGGGCGATCATCGCGGGGGCCTATGTGGGCGAGCTGGTCTCGCCCCTGTCGGACACCGCCAACCTCGCCTCGGGCGGCGGGGGCGTGCCGCTCTACACCCACCTGCGCGCCATCGCCCTGCCCACGGCCCTGGGCTTCCTGATCGCCGGCGCGGTCTTCAGGCTGCTCAGCGTGCCGAAGTCGGTGGATGTCAGCGGCGCGCTCGCCGTGATCGGGGCCGAGTTCCACATGACGCCCTGGCTCTTCCTGCCGCTGGCCGTCGTCGCCGGCCTCGCGCTGATGCGCGTGGCGCCCTTCACCACGATCATCCTCGGCGCCCTGACGGGCCTTCTGGTCGCCGTCGTCCTCGACCCCGGCCGCCTCGCCGCCTTCGCCGACCCGGCGGGGGCGCTCTGGGGCCCGGTCGCGGTGCTCAAGGGGGCCTGGCAGGTTCTGGCGACGGGCTTCCGCTCCGACACCGGGATCGGGCCGCTCGACACCCTCCTGTCGCGCGGCGGCATGGAAAGCATGCTGCCCACGATCTGGCTCATCATGGCCGCGCTCGGCTATGGCGGGGTGGTCGAGCGCGCGGGCGTCCTGTCGCGGCTGATCGCGCCGGTCGTCGCCGCGGCCCGCTCGGCGACGCGGCTCGTCGCCTCGATCGTCGGCGCCGTCGTCGGCGCCAACATGATCACCGCCGACCAGTACATGGCGATCGTCCTGCCGGCGCGCATGTTCCGCGGTGCGGTCGCCGGCCTGGGCTACCCGCCGGTGATGCTGACCCGCACCGTGGCGGCCGCGGCGACGCCGACCTCGGCGCTGGTCCCGTGGAACAGCTGCGGCGCCTACATGGCCGCGACGCTGGGCGTCTCGACCATCCACTATGCGCCCTACGCCGTGTTCAACTACGTCCTGCCGCTCGTCGTCATCGCTCTGGCGGCCATCGGCCCCGGCCGCAGGGCGGCCGGGGCGGCGGGCAACGCCTAGCCGACGAGTTCCAGCCCCGAGAAGAAGAAGGCGATCTCGACCGCCGCCGTCTCGGGCGCGTCCGAGCCGTGGACCGAGTTCTCGCCCACCGAGAGGGCGAAATCCTTGCGGATCGTCCCCGGCGCGGCATTCGCGGGGTTCGTGGCCCCCATCACCTCGCGGTTCTTCGCGATCGCGCCCTCACCTTCGAGGACCTGCACGACGACCGGGCCCGAGGCCATGAACTCGGTCAGCTCGCCGAAGAAGGGCCGGTCCTTGTGCACGGCGTAGAACTGCTGCGCCTGGCCGAGCGTCATGTGGATGCGCTTCTGGGCGATGATGCGCAGGCCCGCCTCCTCGAAGCGGGCGTTGATCTTGCCCGTCAGGTTCCGCTTCGTCGCGTCGGGCTTGATGATGGAGAGCGTGCGTTCGGTCGCCATGGGATGCCTCTGATGGATGGGGGGACACGCCGGCGGCGCGCCCCGGAAGGGTTCGGGCGCCTGCTAGCATGGCCGGGGCGGGATGGAAAGGCGGGGCGCAGGGCAGGACGTGCCCCCACGGGGGCGGTTGGGACGTCCACGACCGGGTCGGGCGTCATGACGGCATCGCCGGCGCGGACGGGCCGGAGGGCTTCAGGGCGACGGACGGGGGCATCCCGGCGATGCCGCAGCGCGCGCCCGTCCCTGCGCCCGCCATGACCGCGCGAGGACGGTCCCGCACGGGCGCGGACCGGGGGCCGGGCCGCCCCGGCCGTCAGCTGCCTGGGACAGCGCCGGGGCCGCACGAGCATGGGTCAGGCGCCCGGCCCCGCCCGCGGCCCCCGCTGCCCGGTGCCATCTTGCAGGGAAGGTCCGGTGGGGGCGCGCGGAAGGCGGAACGGTCCCGCGCGGGCGGCGCGCCGAAG
This sequence comes from Paracoccaceae bacterium, assembly GCA_026417295.1. GTDB lineage: Bacteria > Pseudomonadota > Alphaproteobacteria > Rhodobacterales > Rhodobacteraceae > JAOADN01. Next base: position 51,912 of record JAOADN010000007.1, on the reverse strand, counting down.
GTAAGCCCCACCGCGGGCGAGGACCGGATGGCGCAGTGGCCCGGTCGTCAGCCGCAAGGGAGGGCGCCGGCCGCGGGGCCGGCCGCCATTAACCCGTGATCAACCCTTTCCGCGCAACCCTTGCACCGCATGCATGCGGCAAGGCCGGCGGCCGGCGGGGCACGGAACGGCGACGGGCCTTGCCCGCCCCGCCCGCGGCCGTGGCCTGCGCGCACATCAGCGGGTCCATCCCTCACGTCCATCCCTCAGCGAAGAGGCCCGTAAGGGCCGATGAGCGGCTCATCGCTCCCTTGCGGTCGCTCTTCGCCAGGGAACGGGACGCAAGGGCCCGACCCCGTCCTCCACCCCGGCACCGTCGCGCCGGCGCGTGGCCACGGAGGGCGCAGGCACCGCTGCCCTCCCGCCGGGCCCCTCTCCCGCACGGCCCTGCCGCCCCGCCCGGCCTGGCGCGCAGCCCGCCGTCGCTGGGCTTGACTTCCGCCGCCGCGCGCCGCGAACTGGCGGCGGCCCATGTCCGCCCCGCCCTTCACCCTCGTCGGCCTCGACCATGTCGTCCTCCTCGTCGACGACATGCAGACTGCCCTTGCCTTCTACCGCGGCGTCCTCGGCTGTGCCGACGGCTATTCCTACCCCGCCCTGGGCATGGAACAGCTCTGGTGCGGGGCTGCCCTGATCGTCCTTTGGGACATCACCCATCCCGGCGCCGCCGGGGCCGTGCCACCGGTCGCCGGCGGACGCAACGTCGATCACCTCTGCATCGCCACCGGCCCCTTCGCCCCGGCTGCGCTGCGCGACCACCTCGCCGCCCGCGGCGTCGCCATCGAGCGCGAGGCGGTCCATGGCGGCGCGCGCGGCATCGGCCATTCCTTCTATTTCAGGGATCCCTTCGGCAACCTCCTCGAGGTCAAGGGCCCGGCCGAATATCCCGACGGCCGGGGCTGAGCCGCGGTTGACGCGCGCCGCGGCTTGGGGCACTTCCCCGCGCCATGCTGCGGATCAGCGACATCACCTATTCGGTCGAGGGCCGCCCCCTGTTCCAGGGCGCCTCCGCCGCCATTCCGGCCGGCCACAAGGTCGGCCTCGTCGGGCGCAACGGCAGCGGCAAGACCACGCTCTTCCGCCTGATCCGCGGCGAACTGGCGCTCGAGGGCGGTTCGATCACCCTGCCCGTCCGCGCCCGCATCGGCTGCGTCGCGCAGGAGGCCCCGGCCACGGCCGCCTCGCTGCTCGAGACCGTGCTCGCCGCCGATACCGAACGCGCGGCGCTGCTCGCAGAGGCCGCCGGCGCGACCGACCCCCACCGCATCGCCGAGATCCAGCACCGCCTCGCGGATATCGACGCCTGGTCGGCCGAGGGCCGCGCCAGCGCCATCCTGCGCGGCCTCGGCTTCGAGGCCGCCGACCAGCAGCGCCCCTGCGCCGACTTCTCCGGCGGCTGGCGGATGCGCGTCGCCCTTGCGGGGGTGCTCTTCGCCCGGCCCGACCTGCTGCTTCTCGACGAGCCCACCAACTACCTCGACCTCGAGGGGGCGCTCTGGCTGGAGGGCTACCTCGCGAAATATCCCCATACCGTCATCATCATCAGCCACGACCGGGGCCTGCTGAACCGCGCCGTCGGATCGATCCTGCACCTCGAGGACCGCCGGCTGACCCTCTGGTCGGGCGGCTACGACACCTTCGCCCGGTCCCGGGCGGCGACCATCGCCGTCATCCAGGCCGAGGCGCGGAAGCAGGAGGCCCGCCGCGCCCATCTCCAGGCCTTCGTGGACCGCTTCCGCGCCAAGGCCTCGAAGGCGGCGCAGGCGCAGAGCCGGTTGAAGATGCTCGAGAAGATGGTGCCGGTCACGGCACCGGACGAGGCCCGCCGGCAGGTCTTCACCTTCCCCGAACCCGAGCAGCTCCCGCCCCCCATCATCACCGTCGAGGGCGGCGCGGTCGGCTATGGCGGCAGGGCCGTGCTGCGCCGGCTGGACCTGCGCATCGACCAGGACGACCGGATCGCGCTCCTCGGCCGCAACGGCGAAGGCAAGTCGACCCTGTCGAAACTCCTGGCGGGCAGGCTTCCCCTGATCGAGGGGCGCATGCTGCGGTCCCCGAAGCTGCGCATCGGCTATTTCGCGCAGCACCAGATAGAGGAGCTGCAGCCCGACGATACGCCCCTCCAGCACATCCGGCGCCTGCGCCCGGACGAGCCCGACCCCCGGCTGCGGGCGCGCCTGGCGGGCTTCGGCCTGATGGCCGACCAGGCCGACACCCCGGTGGCGCGCCTCTCGGGCGGGCAGAAGGCGCGGCTGTCGCTGCTGCTCGCCACGGTCGACGCGCCGCACCTGCTCATCCTCGACGAACCCACCAACCACCTCGACATCGAAAGCCGCGAGGCGCTGGTCGAGGCGCTGACCGGATATTCCGGCGCAGTCATCCTGGTCAGCCACGACATGCACCTCCTGTCGCTGGTCGCCGACCGGCTCTGGCTGGTGGGCAAGGGCACGGTCCGGCCCTACGAGAAGGATCTCGAGGCCTACCGCGCCGAGCTTCTGGCCGGCGACGAGCCCCCGCGCGCCACCCCGCCGCGGCCGAAGGCGGCGAGGCCCTCGCGCGAGGCGCTGCTCGCCCTGCGGGCCGACCTGCGCAAGTCGGAGGAACGCCTCAACCGGCTGAACGCGATGCGCGACGAACTCGCCCTCAGGCTCGCCAACCCGGCGCTCTACGACAATCCCGCCGAGGCCGCCGTCTGGCAGAGGAAATACGCCGAGGTGATGGAAGGACTGGACCGCGCCGAGGCGCTGTGGCTTGCTGCGGCCGAGAGGCTCGAGGCGGCCGGCGAGGCCTGATCGGCGACAGGGCGGGCCGGCGCGGCCCGGGGGGAACGGAGAGCGGCGGTGGCAACCTTGGACCAGGGCCGGGACGGCCGGGCTCGACCGCCGGGCGGGGCTGCCTGATGCTCGACCTGCAGTTCTACGTCACCGCCGCCGTGACGATGTTCGTCATCGTCGATCCGGTCGCGCTTGTGCCGCTCTTCATCGCGCTCACCCAGGGGATGGACGACGCGCAGCGCCGGGCGGTGGCCCGCCGCGCCTCGCTCATCGCCATCGTCCTCATGGCCTCCTTCGGCCTGCTGGGCGAGGCGATCCTGCGCGTCTCGGGCATCTCGATGCCGGCCTTCCGCATCGCCGGGGGGATCCTGCTGTTCCTCACCGCGCTCGACATGCTGTTCGAACGCCGCACCCGCCGGCGCGAGGACCAGCACCCCTCCTCCTCCGATCCTTCGGTCTTTCCGCTCGCCACGCCGCTGATCGCCGGCCCGGGCGCCTTCACGACGATGATCCTGCTTGTCAACACGCCGCGGGCCGAGGGCCATCCCGGCCATGTCGCCGCCGTGCTCGGCATCATGGCCGGCGTCGTCCTCGTCTCGCTCTTCTTCTTCCGCATCGCCGGCCCCATCGAGCGCGCCCTCGGCCGCACCGGGATCGTCGTCATCACCCGCCTTCTCGGCATGCTGCTCGCCGCCCTCTCTGTGCAGTTCGTCCTCGACGGAATCCGCGGCACGGGCCTCGTGCCCGCACTCGCCGCCGGGTGACAAGGCCGCGCGCCCATCCTACATCGGTCGCAGGGCGCATCCGGGGGGCGGCATGTCGGGCGACGATCTGGGGCAGCTCATCTACCTGATCCTGCTGGCCAGCGTCATCGGGGCCTATTTCATCGTCGAGAACCGCGCCCGCCTCGGCCGGGTCGCCCAGCAGGCGGTCGTCTGGGGGCTGATCTTCCTCGGCGTCGTCGCCGGCTACGGCCTGTGGGACCGCGTCGCGCGCGAGACCACGGGCCGCGGCCTCGTCGCACAGGACGGCACGCTCGAGCTGACGATGGCCCCCGACGGCCACTTCTACGTGACCGCCACGGTCGACGGCACGCGGGTGAACTTCGTCATCGACACCGGCGCCTCGGACATCGTGCTGTCCCGGCGCGATGCCGAGCGGCTGGGCATCGACACCGCCGCGCTGGCCTATACCGGGCGCGCGCTCACCGCCAACGGCCGGGTCGAGACGGCCCCCGTCACGCTGGGGATGGTCGAGCTTGCGGGCTTCCGTGACGCGGGCGTGCCCGCCGTCGTCAATTCGGGCGAGCTCGACACCTCGCTTCTGGGGATGAGCTACCTGTCGCGCTACCGCATCACCATCGACGGCCGCAGGATGACGCTGGCGCGCTAGGCCCGGCGCGCGCCCGTGCCGCCCCGCCGCCTAGCGGAACAGGACCAGCGCCCCCGGCGACCAGGCGATGCGCGTGCGCACCCCCAGGTCCAGCACCGGCCGCCCCGGCACGTTGCGCATCGACAGGCGGACCGGCCTGTCCACCCCGTCGAGCTTCACGTCGTAATAGGTCATGTCGCCGAAATAGACGACCTCGGCGATCGTGCCCATGCATTCGCGGTCGGAAGCCGCCTGCCCCTCGTAGAGGATGGTCAGCGTCTCGGGGCGGAACCCCACCGAGATCTCGCCCGTCGCCCTGCCGCCCGCCGGCGCCTGCGCGGGCGCGATCTGGCAGCGGCCGAGGCCCTGCACGTCCAGCTCGATCCGCCCGGCGGTCTCCGACAGGACCTTGCCCGGCACGAAGTTCATCACCCCGATGAACTCCGCCACCCGGCGCGAGTTCGGCCGGCGGTAGAGCGTCTCGGGATCGTCGAGCTGCGCGATCTCGCCCTCGAACATCACCGCGATTCGGTCCGACATGACCAGCGCCTCCTCCTGGTCGTGGGTGACCAGGATGAAGGTGATGCCGACCTGACGCTGCAGCTTGATCAGCTCCTCCTGCATCGTCTCGCGCATCTTCTTGTCCAGCGCCGAGAGCGGCTCGTCCAGCAGCAGCACCTTGGGCTTCAGGATCAGCGCGCGGGCAAGGGCCACCCGCTGGCGCTGCCCGCCCGAAAGCGCATGCGCCGCGCGCGTGCCGAACCCGGTCAGCCCGACCATCGCCAGCGCCTCGGCCACGGCCTTCGCCTTCTCGGCGGGGCTGCGCGGATCCTTCCTCAGGCCGAAGCCCACGTTCTGCTCGACCGTCAGATGGGGAAAGATCGCATAGGACTGGAAGACCATGTTCGTCGGCCGCCGGTTCGCCGGCACCTCGTGCATGTCCTTGCCGTCGATCAGGATCGCCCCCGAGGAGATGTCCTCGAACCCCGCGATCGTGCGCAGGAGCGTCGTCTTGCCGCAGCCCGAGGGGCCGAGCAGCGAGAAGAACTCGCCCGCATTGATGACGGCGTTGATCCCGCGCAGCGCGTGATAGTCGCCGTAATACTTGTGCACATCGCGAATCTCGATCATCGGCTTCGCGTCGGGAACGGCTGTCACAGGAAACCTCCGGTGTCTTTGGCGCCGGTCCGGGCCACGCCGCGGCGGCGGACGTATTCGGCGATGGAAAGCAGCAGGATCGACAGGCAGACCAGGATCGTGCCCAGGGCCATGATGACCGGAAGTCCCGCCGGGAACCGCAGTTGCGAGAAGATGTAGATCGGCAGCGTCACCGTCGTGCCGCCGACGAAGAAGGCCATGATGAACTCGTCGAGCGAGATGATGAAGGCGATCAGCAGCGACGAGATGATCCCCGGCATGACGAGCGGCAGGATGATCAGCCGGAAGGTCGAGATCCGCGTCTCGCCCAGGTCGTAGGCCGCCTCCTCGAGCGACTTGTCGAGGCTCAGGAAGGCCCCGTTGAGGATGGCGATGCAGAAGGGCGTGCAGACCAGGATATGGCCCAGGATGATCGCCAGCATGCCGAGCGGCAGCGCGATCTGCAGGAAGACGACCAGCAGCGCCACCGCAAGGATCACCTCCGGCATGACGAGCGGCAGCATGATCAGCCCGATCATCGGCCCCTTGCCGCGGAAGTCGTAGCGCGTGGCGGCGCGCGCCGCGAAGATGCCCAGCGTGGTCGAGACGACCGAGACGGTGATCGCGATCGTCAGCGAGTTCCTCACCGCCTCGTGCAGGGATTCGTTGTCCAGGAGCGCCGCGAACCACTTCAGCGAGAAGCCCTGAAGCGGAAAGGCGATGACGGTGCCGGCGTTGAAGGCGAAGAGCGGCAGCAGGAACACCGGCGCGAAGAGGAAGACGAGGTAGAGCCAGGAATAGACCCGCAGCCAGGGGAACTTCATCGTCGCGCCTCCCTACCTCTGCCCGCGCAGGAAGCGCCGGTTCGCCAGCAGGAACAGAAGCGAGATCACCCCGACGATGACCATCGTGATGACCGAGATCGCCGATCCCAGCGGGTAGTTGTCAAGCTTCAGGAACTGCAGCTGGATCATGTTCGCGATCAGCCGGCCCTCTGGCCCGCCGACGAGCTGCGGGGTGACGTAGTCGCCGACCGTCGGGATGAAGACGATGAGCGTCGCGCCGATCACCCCCGGCATGGCGAGCGGCAGCGTGACGCGCAGGAAGGTCATCGCCTTCGATTCGCCCAGGTCCTGCCCGGCCTCGAGCAGCGAGCGGTCGATCTTCTCCAGCGCCACGAATATGGGCAGGATGGCGAAGGGCGCATAGGCATGGGCCAGCGTCAGGATCACCGCCCCGACATTGTAGTTGATCCATTGCAGCGGCTCGTCGATGAGCCCCAGCCCGAGCAGCGCCGAGTTCACCACCCCCGAATAGCCGAGGATCACCTTCCACAGGAAGACGCGGATCAGGTAGCTGGTCCAGAACGGGATGGTGATCAGGAACAGCCACAGCGACTTCTTCTCTGGCCGGACGACGAACGAGATGTAGTAGGCGATCGGAAAGGCCAGGATCACCGTGGCCAGCGTCACCATCAGCGACACGAAGACCGACCGCATCCAGAGCAGCCGGTTGAGCGGGTCGCCCAGCGCCTCGACGTAGTTCGCCGTGGTGAACTGGCGGATGATGCGCTCGGCCCCCGATCCGTCGGTCAGGAAGGACAGGATGATCACCGCCAGAAGCGGCGCGCCCAGCATCAGCACCGCATAGATGAACGGCGGGCTGATCATCACATAGCCGCTGAAGGCCTGCGACCGCGTGAAGCGGCCCCCCTTCGCACTGTCCGGCATCGTCCCCATCCCTGTCGGGTTCTTCTTTGCCTGGCAGGTTTGCACAGGCCAAGGGCAAGGGAAAGGGGGCTCGCGCGCGGCCGCCCCCCGGTCAGACCGACAGTTCGCGCGGCGGGTTGTCCAGCAGCCGGGCCAGCGCCTGCATCGCCTCGGCAAAGCGCGCCTCGGTCGCGCCGCCGGCCAGCGCCACCCGCACGGCATTCGGGGCGCGCCCCTCCGACAGGGCGTATTCGTCGGCCTGCCGGACCAGGACGCCCGCCGCCTCGGCCTCGCGCCCGAAGGACGAGGCGCGCCAGCCCGAGGGCATGCGCACCCACAGGTAGGACAGCCCCTTCTGCCAGCCGACGTCGTGCCGGCCGAGCGCGTTGAGCGCGATCTCCAGCCGCCGCGCCATGGCCGCGCGCACCGCCGCGCGCAGCCGGTCGGCCTCGCCCGTCTCGAGCAGCCGCTGCACGAGGTCGGTCACCGGCCGCGCCAGGCCGAAGAAGTTGTGCTGCGCGGCCAGGCGCGCCGCCTCGCCCCGGCCCGTCGGCGCCACGACGACGCCGAAGCGCAGGCCCGCCGCGATCGACTTCGACAGCGAGGTGACGTGCCAGGTCCGTTCCGGGGCCGCCGCCCGCAGGGCCGGCGTGCCGTCATGGGCGGGGGCATAGCAGTCGTCCTCGAGGATCTGCAGGTCGTGCATCCGTGCCACCGCCACGATCTCTGCCCGCCGCTCGGGCGTCATGCGCGCCGTGGTCGGGTTCTGCGCCTCGGGCGTCAGGCAGACGATGCGGCCGGCATGGCGCCGGCAGGCCAGGTCAAGCGCGTCGGCCCGCATCCCCTGCCCGTCCAGCGCCACCGGAATCACCTCCGCCCGGTTCAGCCGCGCCGCGTGGCGGAATCCGGGATAGGCCAGTTCCTCGGCAAAGACGACCGGACGCTCGCCGCGCAGGCAGCACTGGAAGATGATGCCGATGGCGTTCTGCCCGCCATTCGTCAGCACGATGTCCTCGGCCCCGATCGCGCCCAGCGGCCGGTCGTCCAGCCAGCGCGCCAGCGCCGCGCGCAGCCCCTGGTCCGACCGCACCCCCGGATAGTCCAGGTAGTCCGGCCCCACCGCATCGGCCATGGCCCGCAGCGCCGCCGCGATCGCCGCCCCCTGCCCGACCTCGGGCAGGTCCGGCGAGCGCAGGTCCAGCGCCCCCGCCGCCCGCTGCCCCGTGGCGCGGGTGGTCCCGGTATGCATGGGCTCGGTCGGGCCGAGCTGCGGCGTGCGCGAGGCGACGAAGGTGCCGCGCCCCACCGCCGCCTCCAGAAGACCGTCCTGCGTGCCGATCTGGTAGGCGCGCGCCACCGTGCCCGGCGTCACGCCCAGATGCCAGGCCAGGTCGCGCACCGGGGGCAGGCGCGTCCCCTCGGGCAGGGCACCGCTGCGCACGGCGTCGCGCAGCGCATGGGACAGCGCGATGTACTTGGGTCCCCTGAATTGTGTCAGATCCGGCCGCCAGCTTGTATCGGGCACAATGTTTCTCTGGACCTCTCCACGCCGGGTTTGTATCCACACAATACATCAGCTTTCCGATTGTATCAATATTGTATCGAAGAACCGAAGGTGAATCATGATCGACACACGCAGAACAATCGCAGCCGGCGCCAGCCTGGCCGGTGTCGGCACGTTCCTTTCGTCGCTGCGGCAGGTCTTCCGACAGGCGGCAGAGCGCCGCGCCACCCGGGCCGCGCTCGGCCGGCTCGACGCCCATCTGCTGCGCGACATCGGCCTGACCGAGGGTCAGGCGCAGCGCGAGGCGCTGAAGCACTTCTTCACCGAATAGGTCCCGTCTCATCCCCGACGGACCTCTTCCTGGGCCGGGCCAAGCGCCCGGCCTTCTTTCGTCGCGCCCGCCTCTGGCGCCGTCAGGCGGTGACGGCCTCGATGGCGATCGACCGCTTCTTCAGCTCGGCGAACAGCGCCGGCAGGACGCGGGGCTGGTGCACGGCGCGGTCGAGCGCCTCGCCGATCGCCCCGTCGGGGGTGGCCGAGCGCACGCGCCAGACCATGCGGTGGCGCCGCCCGTCGTCGTAGACGATCTCGGTGATCCCCTGACGGGTCTTGCGGAAGCCGAGGAAATCCTGTCCCACAGAGGCGTGGAAGGTGGTTCTGTCGGGCATCTGTCTGCTCGTTCTTCTGTCTGCCTCGGGGCCGAGACTGCGCCCGCGCCCGGCGCCGCGTCAATTCCGGCGCGGCGAATCCGTGCCGCCGAGTCCGCGGCGCAACAGGCTGCTCAGCCGAAGCGCAGCCACAGCACGCCAAGCGCCAGCGCCGCGAAGACCGCCGCCATCCACAGCCCCGCCTTCGCCGCCAGCCGGCTTTCCGTGCCGATCGCATCGGGGCTGCGCGTCGAGATCAGGAAGGGCCTGCCGGCCGCCGCGCCGATCACCCAGCGGCCCGGCCCGGGGCCGCGCGTCACCTCGCCCAGCACGAAGACCGGCTGCCCGGCCATGACATGGCGCTCGCGATAGCGGTAGCGGGCGGCCGGATCGCCCATCTGCTCCACCCGTCCCACGCCGATCGGTTCGGTCCCCGGGCGCAGCGGCGGGTCGCGCTCGTCCGGCCGGGCGGCGGGGCCGTACCATTCGCTCCAGGCCGCATGATGGACGGTCGCGCCCCCGCTGTTGACCGTCGCCGTGGCGCCGTTCCAGCCGATGTCGAAGGTCTCGCCGACGACGGTCTCGCTGACCCGGTCCCAGTGCCAGGTCCGCTCCTCGCGGTCGCCCCGGCGCACCGCCCGTTCGACCACGGCCTCCGCCCAGACGCAGGGGCGCCCGGTCAAGGGCGCCTCGGCGGCGGGGGCGCGGCCGTCGTCCCCGAGACCAGCGCCACGCCCTCGGCCAGGGCATCGACCGTGGTGTCCTTCATCGCCGCCAGCGCGCGCGCATTGCGCCCCGACCAGATCGCCGCCCAGGCCATGATCCCGGCGAGGACGGCCGGAATGGCGAAGCTGAAGGCAAAGACGGCGAAGGGTGCCGTTCGCAGGTATTCCGCCGCCGAATCCAGCATCGCAAGGCCCCTTCCCTTCCTGCCCTTCCTGACCGTCCGGCCGCGCCGCGCGCGACCCCGGGCCAGCCTTTCGCGGCGCGGCCGCGGCGGTCAAGGGGGTGGGGGCGGACGCACCCCACGGAGCGGCCGGCCCGTCGCCGGAACGGCACGGGGGCCGCCCCCCGGAAGGAGCGGCCCCCGCACGGAAGGACCCGGGACCGGGCGCGGCCGCGTCCCGCTCAGCGCTTCGAGAACTGGAAGGACCGGCGCGCCTTGCGCTTGCCGTATTTCTTGCGCTCGACCACGCGGCTGTCGCGGGTCAGGAAGCCCGCCGCCTTGAGGGGCGCGCGCAGGCTGGGCTCGTAAAGCTGCAGTGCCTTCGAGATTCCGTGCTTGACCGCGCCGGCCTGCCCCGACAGGCCGCCGCCGGCGACCGTCGCCATCACGTCGAACTGGCCCTCGACATTGGCCACCGTGAAGGGCTGGCGCAGGATCATCTGCAGCACCGGGCGGGCGAAGTAGTCCTTCATCGCCTTGCCGTTCACCGTGACCTGGCCCTTGCCCGGCTTGATCCAGACCCGGGCGACGGCGTCCTTGCGCTTGCCGGTGGCATAGGCGCGGCCCAGCTTGTCGCGCTCGGGCTGGCGCGGCGCGGGGGCCGGCGCGGCGGCGGTCGCGGCGGGGGCCGATCCGGCGACGACGGACTTCAGGTCGTCCAGCGATTTGATTTCGTCGGCCATCTCAGGCGCTCCGGCTGTTCTTGGGGTTCATCGACTTGACGTCCAGCACTTCGGGGTTCTGGGCGGCATGCGGGTGCTCGGTGCCCGCATAGACCCGCAGATGGGTCATCTGCTGCTTGCCCAGCCGGTTGCGGCTGATCATCCGCTCAACCGCCTTGACGACGACGCGCTCGGGATGGGCCCCTTCGAGGATCTGCGCGGCGCTGCGCGACTTGATGCCGCCGGGATGGTTGGTGTGCCAGAAATACTGCTTGTCCGTGCGCTTGCGCCCGGTCATCTGCACCTTCTCGGCATTGATGACGATGACGTTGTCGCCCATGTCCATGTGCGGCGTGAAGCTGGGCTTGTGCTTGCCGCGCAGGCGGTTGGCGACGATCGTCGCCAGGCGGCCCAGGACCACGCCCTCGGCGTCGATCAGGATCCACTTCTTCTCGATATCCGCCGGTGTGGCGGTGAAGGTTTTCATCTTGCGACCCTCTGATGGTCAGGGGCGGCGGCGGGCCGCCCGGAATCGGATGGCGGCTTTTCGTGGATTTCGCGCCCCGCGTCAAGGGCCATCACGCGGCGAAATCCCTTGTATTCCATGCGTTTAGACATACGGTATCTTTTTACCGCGAATTGCGCCCCCTTTTCCGTCCCGCCCCGGCAGCGTAGCCTTGGCCCGACGGGGGGGCCGCGCCATGCCACAGGACATCCTGCTTCGCGCCGATGAGGGCGCAATCGCCACGCTCACGCTGAACGCGCCCGAGCGGCTCAACGCGCTTTCCCTGGCGATGCTCGACGCGCTGGCCCGCGCCTTCGCCGATCTCGCCGCCGATCCCGCGATCCGCGTCGTCGTGCTGCGCGCGGCCGGCCGGGCCTTCTCGGCCGGCCACGACCTGCGCGAGATCCAGGCCGCGCGCGCCGCCCCCGACGGCGGGGCTGCCGGCTTCGCGCGCCTCTTCGACCGCTGCGCCGCGGTGATGCAGGCCATCCCCGCCCTGCCCCAGCCCGTCATCGCCGAGGTCCAGGGCGTGGCCACGGCGGCGGGCTGCCAGCTCGTCGCCTCCTGCGACATGGCCGTGGCCGCCGACGGGGCGCGCTTCGGCGTCAACGGGGTGAACATCGGGCTCTTCTGCGCCACGCCCATGGTCGCGCTGACCCGCGCCATCGCCCCGCGCGCGGCCTTCGAGATGCTGGTGACGGGCGAGATGATCGACGCGGCGCGGGCCCGCGAGCTCGGCCTCGTCAACCGCGTCGTCCCCGCCGACCGGCTGCGGGCCGAGACCCGGGCGCTGGCCGCGACCATCGCCGCCAAGCGCATGGCGGCGGTGCGCATCGGCAAGGAGGCCTTCCACGCCCAGGCCGGGCTGCCCCTGGCCGAGGCCTACCGCCTGGCCGGCGCGGCGATGGTGACGAACCTGATGCGCCCCGAGACCGCCGGCGACATCGACGCCTTCCTCGACAGGCGCCCCGCCCGCCAGGACCCCTGAGGGCCCCGCGCCCGGGCGCAGGGTCAGGCAATCCCGCCTTGGCGGCGCGCTCCGGCCGGGTCTATCCTCGCCGCCGTCCGCACCGCCGCGGGGGGCGGCCTCACCCCCCGCCCGTTTCAGGGAAAGCCATCGCCATGCCCGACAAGCGCAGCGTCGTCTGGGACCTCATCCGCAAGTGGGAGGCCTATCGCCGCAACGAGCCGATCCCCGCCCGCTTCATGACCCTCAAGCGCGATCTCTACAACGTCCGCAACGGCGTGCCCGGCGTGATCTACCCGCCCTACCTCGTCAATCCCGACGACGAGATCATGGCGGCGGTCGAGCACTACTTCCTGTGCCGCGCCTGGGTCGGCAACGGCGTCCAGCCGGCCTGGCAGCTTCGGGCGATGACCGACATCTACAACCTCGGCAAGGAATACGGGCTGACCCCGCGCCACAATCCGGCCCGCCCGGTGACCCCGCCCTCGCAGATGCAGAAGGACTTCCAGGCGATCGGCATCGCCGACGGCGAGATGGATCTCAAGGTCTCCGGCCGCACCGCGCCGCTGGTGGCGAAACCCCCCACCTACTGAGGCGCCGCCCCTTCCGCCGCCCCTTCCGCCGCCCCGCGCCCCCGCCGGGCGTCACGAAAGCCCGTAGATCTCGCCGAACTTCGCTTCCAGATAGTCGAGCAGCGGCTCCTCCGTCGGCGCGAAGCCGCAGGCGCGCGCGATCGTCGCGGCCGGGTCGTAGAGGCCCCCCGTCCGCTGCACCTTCTCGCGCAGCCAGGCGGTGGCCGGCCGCGCGTCGCCCTGCGCAAGGCTGGCGTCAAGCTCCGGCAGGTCCGCCCGCAGCGCCCTGTGCAGGCAGCCGGCATAGACATTGCCCAGCGAATAGGTCGGGAAATAGCCGATCGCGCCGACCGACCAGTGCACGTCCTGCAGCATCCCGTTGGCCGGCCGGTCGACGACGACGCCGAAATCGCGATGGAAGCGGTCGTTCCAGGCCGCCTCCAGGTCCTCGACCTCCAGCCCCCCGCCGATCAGCTCGCGCTCCAGGTCGAAGCGCAGCATGACGTGCAGGTTGTAATGCACCTCGTCCGCCTCGGTGCGGATGAAGCCCGAATGGACGCGGTTCACCGTGCCCCAGAAGGCCGCCGCATCGGCCGCGCGCAGCGGTCCGAAGATGTCGCGCATCCGGCCCCACATCCATCCCGTGAAGGCGCGGCTGCGCCCGAGCTGGTTCTCGTAGATGCGGCTCTGGCTCTCGTGCACGCCCATCGAGACCCCCTGCCCCAGCGGCGTCAGGCGGTGGGCGGCGTCGATCCCCTGCTCGTAGCAGGCATGGCCGACCTCGTGGATCGTCGAATAGAAGCAGTTGAAGGGCTCGGTCTCGACCACCCGGGTGGTGATCCGCACGTCCTCGCCCTGCCCCGACGAGAAGGGATGCACCGCCAGGTCCAGCCGCCCCCGCGCCCAGTCGTAGCCGAAGGCATCGGCAAGCTCGCGCGCGAAGGCAAGCTGCGCCTCCTTCGGAAAGAGCCCCTCCAGCGGCTTCGGCCGGCGTTCGGCGCCCAGCACCGCCTCGCGCAGGGCGACAAGGCGCGGGCGCATCCGCCCGAACATCGCCGCCAGGCGCGCGGCCGTCATGCCGGGCTCGTATTCGTCGATCAGCGCGTCATAGGCATCCGCCCCGAAGCCGCCCGCCGCCAGGGCCTGCCCCGCCTCGCGCTTCAGCGCCACGACGTTGCGCAGCGTCGGCAGGAACCGCGCCACGTCGTCGGCCGCCCGCGCGGCCGCCCAGATGCCCTGCGCCAGGCTCGTCACCCTTGCGATCTCGGCCGCAAGGCGCGCGGGGATGCAGCCGTTGCGCCGGTGGGCGCGGGCGATCAGCTCCAGCGCACGCTGCCCCGCCGCGTCCGGGGCCTCGGCCGCGGCAAGCCAGTCGCCGATGCGCGGATCGGTGCGGCGGGCATGGATCACGCCGGCCAGCGCGGCCGATTCCTCGCCCCGCTGCTGCGCCGCGCCGGGCGGCATCACCGTCTCCTGGTCCCATTCCAGCCGCCCCGCGATCAGGGCCAGCGCCTCGGTCTCGCGCTGGAAGGCCATGAGTTCGGCAAAGGCGCTCATCGCCTGCCCCCCCTGATCGAGGTCACCACCGGATAGCGCGCGCGGTGCCGCGCCCGGATGATCAGCGTCCACAGGACCACAGCGCCAAGCTGGTGCAGGATCGCCAGGCCCAGAGGCGCCGAATGCAGGACCGTGGCGATGCCGATCGCGATCTGGACGGCCAGCATCAGCGCCATCGCGCCGAAGGCGCCGCGCGTGCCCGGATGGGCCGAGCCGCGGGACCGCCACCAGGCGAAGGCGCCCAGCAGGGCCAGCAGATAGCCCGTCATGCGGTGGTTGAACTGCACCAGGCCCGGATCCTCGAAGAAGGCGGCCCAGACCGGCCCGCCCGAGAAGGGATCGGGCGGCAGGAACGAATCGCCCATCAGCGGCCAGGTCGGAAAGGCCCGGCCCGCGTCGATCCCGGCCACCAGCGCGCCCAGCAGCACCTGCAGGAAGGCCAGGTGCATGACCCCCGTCGCCAGCGCCGCCAGATGCGGCTCGCCCTGCCGGCGCGCCTGCAGCAGCGCCGGTTCGGGCCGGCCCAGCATCAGGATGTACCAGGCCAGCAGGCCGAGGATGGCGAAGCCCAGGCCGAGATGGACCGCCAGCCGGTAGGAGGCGACATCGACCATCCGCCCCGTCAGGCCCGAGGATACCATCCACCAGCCGACCGCGCCCTGCAGCGCGCCCAGACCGCCCAGCAGCAGCAGCCGCCCTGTCCAGCCCGCCGGGATGCGCCGCGTCAGGTAGAAGAAGGCGAATCCCGCGGCCCAGACCAGGCCGATCATGCGGCCGAGCTGGCGGTGGCCCCATTCCCACCAGTAGATCCGCTTGAACTCCTCCAGCGTCATCGCCGCGTTCTGCAGCCTGAATTCGGGGCTTTCCCTGTAGGCGGCGAAGGCGGCATCCCAGGCCGCGGCGTCAAGCGGCGGGACCGCGCCGGTGACCGGGCGCCATTCGGTGATCGACAGCCCGCTGTCGGTCAGCCGCGTCAGGCCGCCGACCGCGATCATCGCGGCGACCAGCAGGAAAAGGACGATCAGCCAGCGCCGCACGCGGGTCCGGCCGCGGCCGTGGCCGGCATCGATCAGGCCGCCCTGCGCCGCCGGCCCCGGCCCGCGGGCGCCCTCGGCCACGTCCTCGAAGATGCTGCGTTTCTGCGCCATCGGGTCCGCACCCCCCCCTCTTCGCGGGCGGCACCCTAGGGGCCGGGTGCCGCCTGCGCAAGCCCGCCGGGGGGGCGGGATTCGTGAATCGATCCTTAATTTCCGGAGATGGCCATTGAAATCATTGGATAAAAAGGGGCGTCCCATCGTGGGACACCCTGTCCGGGTTCGGACGCGGGGCCATTCGCAGCGGTCTCAGCCGCCCTCGCCGCCCCCGTCGCCGCCGCCCTCGCCGCCGCCCTCGCCGCCGCGGTCGCGCGGCCGCATCAGCTGGCGCAGCATCCCGTGCAGGGTCTGCACCTCGGACCGCGTCAAGGGCATGCGGCTCCAGAAGTTGCGCAGGCTCGCCTTCATGCTGGCGGCCTTGGCCGGCGGAAAGAAGAAGCCCGCCGCCTGCAATGCCTCCTCCCAGTGCCCGGCCAGCCGTTCCACCTCGCCGGCGCTGGCGAAGACGGTGCCCGCCATCGCCGTCACCTCGGGCGGCTGCGCCGCGGTCTGGCGCCGCCATTCGTAGGCGCACAGCAGCACCGCCTGGCCCACGTTCAGCGACGGGAAGTCGGGATTGACCGGCACCGTCACGATGGCATTGGCCCGCACCACGTCCTCGTTCTCCAGCCCCGTCCGCTCGGGCCCGAAGAGGAAGGCGACGCGCTGGCCCGCCGCCACCAGCGCCCGGGCATGTTCCATCGCCCGCTCTGGCGTCATCACCGGCTTCGTCAGGTCGCGCCCGCGCGCCGTCGTGGCGAAGACGAAGCCGGCATCGGCCACCGCCGCGGCCGTGGTCGGAAAGACCCCCGCGATGTCCAGCACGCGCGCCGCCGCGCCCGAGGCCATCGCCACCGCCCGCGGATTGGGCCAGCCGTCGCGCGGATCGACGAGGCGCATGCGCGTCAGTCCGAAGTTCAGCATCGCCCGCGCCGAGGCCCCGACATTCTCGCCAAGCTGCGGCCGGACAAGCACGAAGACCGGCTCGTTCCCTGACATCGCATCCCTCCCCCGTCAGCCGGGTCATAGGGTGCAGGCGCGGGGCAGCGCAAGGCGAAGCCGCAGCGACGCCCCGGCGGGCGGCCGCGCCGCGCGCCGCGGTGCCATGGCCAAGCTCGCCTGCATCGGCTAAGCCGGGCCGGACACTCTGCCCGGAGCCTTCGCATGGCCGGAAACGACCGCCCGCGCCTCTACCTGATCACCCCGGCCGCGATCGACCTGCGCAGCTTTCCCGATGCGCTGGCCGCCGTCCTCGATTCCGCCGAGATCGCCTGCCTGAGGATCGCGCTTGCCACCCGCAATGCCGAAGCCCTTGCCCGTGCGGCCGACACGCTGCGCGAGGTCGCCCATGCGCGCGACGTGGCGGTGGTGATCGACACCCATGTCCGCCTGGTCGTCCCGCACGGCCTCGACGGAGTGCATCTCGGCGATGGCGCGCGGTCGGTGCGCGAGGCGCGCAGGGCGCTCGGCGCAGAGGCGATCGTCGGCGCCTTCTGCGGAACTTCGCGCCATGACGGGCTGACGGCGGGCGAGGCGGGTGCCGACTACGTCTCCTTCGGGCCGGTCGGCGACACGGGCCTCGGGCCGGGCCGGACGGCACCGCAGGACCTCTTCGCCTGGTGGTCCGAGATGATCGAGGTTCCGGTCGTGGCCGAAGGCGGGCTCGATGCCGAAAGCGTCGCCGCGCTTGCGCCGGTCACCGACTTCCTAGGGATCGGCGAGGAGATCTGGTCCGACGAGGACCCCGCGGGGGCGCTCGGCGCCCTTCTCGCCCGGATCGGCTGACCGCGCCACTCAGCCCGAAGCCACGCCGAAGCCCGACCGCACCGCCTGTTCGCAGGCCGCCGCAAGGGCCTTGCGCGATGGATAGGCATCGGCCTGCAGCGGGGCATGGAACACCACCCTTGCGGTGCCCCGGCGCGGGCAGGCGAGCACGCGGGCCGCATGGGGGGCGAAATCCATGTGGCCCCACCAGGCATAGAAGCGCGCATCCTCGCCGTCCGGCGCAAGGTAGGTCACGCTGATCGGCTGCACCGCCATCGCGTGACGGATCCCCTCGGCCATGAAGGCCCCGAAGAGCGTCGTCTTGAACGGCAGCACGCGTCGGCCGTCGGTGCTGGTGCCCTCGGGGAAGACCAGCAGGTGATGGCCCGCGCGCAGCCTCTCCTGCAGCAGCCGCTGCTGCACGCCTGCTGCCCGCGGGTCGCGCGCGATGAACACGGTTCCCGTCGCCCGGGCGAGCCAGCCGATGGCCGGCCAGCGCGCGATTTCGGCCTTCGAGACGAAGCAGACGCGCTGGCAGGCATTGAGGACAAGGATGTCGAGCCAGCTTGCATGATTGGCCACGGCGGCGCCGTTCTGGTGCATCGGCTGCCCGCGCACCTCCAGCCGCAGCCCGATGAGCAGAAGGTCGATCCGGCAGACCGCCTGCGTGATCCACGGCGTCAGCGGGCGGCGCGGGGCGAAGAGCGGCGCCTCGAGAAGCCGGACGAGAAGCAGGATGGCCAGACCGCCGAAGGTCACCGTAACGACCGCCGCGCCGCGCAGCGCCACCCTGATCCAGCCGGCCGGCCCGATTTCCGCCGCGGGCGGCGGGTCGGCCCCGATCCAGGTCGTCACGCCTGCCCCTCGTAGCGGCGCGTGTAGAACCCCTTGTGCTTCTCGCTCATCGCCGCGGTGTCCATCAGCAGGCAGACATCCGTGGTGTTGAAGGCGCGGTCGATGAAGGCGCCCTCGCCGACGAAGCCGCCGAGGCGGAGATAGGCCTTGATCAGCGCAGGCATCCGCACCATTGCCGCGGTCCGGTCCAGATCGCCGGGCGGCAGC
The DNA here is from genome assembly GCA_026417295.1 of Paracoccaceae bacterium. Lineage (GTDB taxonomy): Bacteria > Pseudomonadota > Alphaproteobacteria > Rhodobacterales > Rhodobacteraceae > JAOADN01. Next base: position 33,563 of record JAOADN010000007.1, on the reverse strand, counting down.
AGGTCCATGGCCTGGAACCCGGTGGGCAGCGCCGTGACGCGCAGCGCCGCAGGCGCAAGGTGATGGCGGTGCAGCCAGGTCAGCGGCAGCCGCAGCGAATCGACATCGGTGCCGTGAAAGCTCGCCACGCCGAACAGGATCTCGATGCGGTTGTCGAGCACGAAGTCGGCCAGCGCGTTCCACAGAAGGAACATCGCGGGCCCCCCGCGATAATCCGCCCGCACGCAGGACCGCCCGAGTTCGAGAAGCCGCCGGCCTGTCGCGCGCAGCGGGGCGAGATCGTATTCGCCATCGCAGTAGAACCGCCCGAAGGCCGCGGCACGGTCTCCGGTCAGCAGGCGGTAGGCGCCGACGACCTGATCCGCCGGATGGCCCGGGCGGCGCGTGTCGAAGAGTAGCAGATGGCTGGCGACGGAATCGAACTCGTCGGCCTCGCGGCGCGCGGCATGATCCACGCCCGGCCCGTCGCCGCCGAGCTCGCGCACGAAGACCTCATAGCGCAGGCGCTGGGCGGCGATCAGCTCGTCCTCGGATTCGGCCAGCCGGACCCGGAATCGCGTTGCGTCTAGGCTCATGAACCGCCAATGGCTGCTTCGGGCATCCCAGCCGGCCCGTGCCGCGTCATAAGTGGCCATCCGGCCGGTTGCAACTCGCCCCGCAGCTGCCGGCCGCGGAGCGCGCTTGACGGCCGTCACTCATCGGGTACCTCCTCTGCCAACGGATGGCCCGGACAGCGGAGGATCGTCGACCAGGACAAGATCGAACGCGGGCGCGTCGAAGACGACCTTCCCGGCATTCTCGAAATTCACGGTGATCCGCGTCCCCGTCCGCGACTGCACCTGCCCGAGGCCCCAGTCGGGGCGGTGGGGATGGGTGACGAGATCGCCCGGCGTTAACAGCTCGTTCACCTGCTTGAGCTTTCTCTCTGATCCACGATGAGCGAACCGAAGCACGACAAGACTTCCGATCCGGCCGGCCCCTTCGCCGATGACGAACAGGCCGATCTCGCCGCGCTGATCGGATCGCGCATCTGCCATGACCTTATCAGCCCGATTGGCGCGATCGGCAACGGGGTCGAGCTTCTGGCGATGGCCCGGGCGGACTCGCCCGAGGTCGCCCTGATCGCCGAAAGCGCGGCCAATGCCAGCGGCCGCGTGCGCTTCTTCCGGGTGGCCTTCGGCCAGGCCGCGCCCGGCCAGACGATGCCGGCGGCCGAGACGCGCCAGACCGTGCAGGGCTATTTCCGGGGCAGCCGCATCACCGCGGCCTGGGACGTGCCGCAGGGAATTGCGCGCACCGATGCGCGGCTCCTGTTCCTGCTGCTGCTCTGCCTCGAATCGGCGATGCCATGGGGCGGCCGGATCGAGGTTTCGCCCGCGGGCGACAGGTTCAGGCTGGTTGCCCGGGCCGATCGGCTGAAATGCGATTCCGCCCTCTGGGGCCGCGTCGCGCCGCGCCCGAAACCCGCATCCGAACGTTTCCCCCCCGAACCGTCGCTGGTGCATTTCGCGCTTGCCGGCCCGGCCCTGGCGCGCTGCGGGCGCGCGCTTTCCGCCGAATTCGGCGAGGCCGGGATCACCCTGACGGTATGACAGCACCGCCAGGTGCGCGACGGCCGGTGGCGGCTCAGGGCCGCACCGTCCCCGCCCCCGTCACGAGATACCTGAAGGTCGTCAGCTGCTCGGCCCCGATCGGCCCGCGGGCATGCAGCCGCCCGGTCGCGATACCGATCTCGGCCCCCATGCCGAATTCGCCGCCATCGGCGAACTGGGTCGAGGCATTGCGCAGGAGGATCGCCGAATCGAGCCTGGTGAAGAAGCGTTCGGCGGTGGCGTCGCTGGCGGTGACGATGGCGTCGGTATGGCCGGATCCGTAGCGGCGGATATGGGCGATGGCCTCGTCCACCCCGTCGACCGGCCGCGCCGCGATGATCATGTCCAGGAACTCGCGGCCGAAGTCGTCCGGCCCGGCCGGCACCGTGCCCGGAACGGCAAGCAGCTCTCCCTCCGCCCTGACCTCGACCCCGGCCGCCAGGAGATCGGCGATCAGCCCGCTGCCGTGACGGGCCAGGAAGGGCCGGTCGACCAGCAGGCATTCTGCCGCCCCACAGATTCCGGGCCGCCGCGTCTTGGCGTTCAGCACGACCTTCCGCGCCATCTCGGGGTCGGCGTCGCGGTCGACATAGACGTGGCAGATGCCCTCGAGATGGGCGAAGACGGGCACGCGCGCCTCGCGCTGCACGAGGCCCACAAGGCCCTTGCCGCCGCGCGGCACGATGACATCTATCCAGTCCGTGGCGCGCAGCATCGCCCCCACCAGCGCGCGGTCCTGGCTGGGCACAAGCTGGATCGCGTCTTCGGGAAGCCCGGCCTGCGAGAGCCCGGCCACGAGGCAGGCATGGATCGCCGCGGCGCTGCGCGCGCTTTCGCTGCCGCCCCGCAGGATCACCGCGTTGCCCGCCTTCACGCACAGCGCGCCGGCGTCGGCGGTCACGTTCGGGCGGCTCTCGAAGATGACGCCGATGACGCCCAGGGGGCTGCGCACGCGGCGGATGTGCAGGCCGTTCGGCCGGTCCCATTCGGCGATCACCTCGCCGACCGGGTCGGGCTGGGCGGCGATCGCCCCGAGGCTTGCCGCGATGGCCTCGAGCCGCCCGCCGTCAAGCGCGAGACGGTCGATCATCGCCGGCGACAGCCCCGCGGCCCGGGCCTCGGCCACGTCCCTTGCATTGGCCTCGAGGATCGCATCGCCGCTCGCCCGCAGCGCCGCGGCCGCTGCCTCGAGCGCGGCCCGCTTCGCCTCCGCCCCGGCCAGGGCAAGCCCGGCCGCAGCCGCCTTCGCGCGCGCGCCGAGCTCTGCCATCAGGGCGGCCGCATCCTCTGCCGTGTCCCTCAAGTCCGCCTCCCGCCCGCCGGGCGCCGCCGCTGCATGCGCCCCAGATGCCGGCCCGCCCGTGCCGCCGTCACAGCACCATGTCGTCCCGGTGGATCAGGGCCGCGCGGCCGGGATAGCCCAGAATGGCCTGGATGTCACCCGACCGCCGGCCGGCGATCGCCCGCGCCTCCTCGGCCGTGTAGCGGACGAGCCCCTTGCCGAGACCCGCCCCCGCCGCCGACAGGATCGCGACCGGCTCGCCACGCCCGAAACGGCCCGCGACGGCCGTCACGCCCGCCGGCAGCAGCGACTTTCCGGCCCGCAGCGCCGCCTCTGCCCCGGCATCGACGCGGATCTCGCCCCGCGGCTTCATGGCCGCGATCCAGCGCTTCCTGGCCGCCTGCGGATCGCCCTGGCCGAGGAACCAGGTGCAGGCCGCGCCGGCGGCCAGCGCATCGAGGGGCCTGTCGACCGAACCTTCCGTGATCGCCATGGCGCAGCCCCCCGCGACGGCCGTCTTGGCGGCCAGGAGCTTCGTCCTCATCCCGCCCTTCGAGATGCCCGAGACCGCATCCCCCGCCATGGCCTCGATCTCCGGGGTGATCTCGGCCACCACGTCGAAACGGGTCGCCGCGGGGTCCTGCCGCGGATTGGCAGTGTAGAATCCGTCGACATCGGACAGCAGCAGAAGCTGGTCCGCCCCGACGGTGACCGCGATCTGCGCGGCCAGCCTGTCGTTGTCGCCGAAACGGATCTCGTCTGTCGCCACCGTGTCGTTCTCGTTGACGATCGGCACCACGCCGAGACCCAGCAGGGTTTCCAGGGTGGCGCGGCTGTTGAGGTAGCGCCGGCGATCCTCGGTATCCTCGAGCGTCACCAGGACCTGTCCCGTGGTGATGCCATGGGGGGCCAGCGCCTCCTCGTAGGCGCGCGCCAGGCGGATCTGGCCGACCGCGGCCGCGGCCTGGCTCTGTTCCAGCGGCAGGGCGCCTGCGGGCAGGCCCAGGACGCGCCGGCCGAGGGCTATGGCGCCCGACGAGACGAGGATGACCTGCGTGCCGCGCCCGCGCGCCGCGGCGACATCGTCGGCCAGGCCCTTCAGCCAGCCGGTGCGCAGGCCCTCGCCGCCGACAAGCAGGGCCGAGCCGATCTTGACGACCAGCCGCCGCGCCGCGCGGATGTCCGGCCGCGCGGCGTTCCTCAGGGCTGCCATCCCGCCCCTCCCGATGCCGCCCCTTCCGGCGCTGCTGCCGGCGCCGCCGGGCGTGCCGCCCTGATCTCGCGCATCAGCGCCCGCAGCACCTCGGGCACGCCCGCCCGCGTCACCCCCGACATGGCCAGGACGGGGCCTCCCGTCGCCTTCTCCAGCGCCGCCTTTCGCGCCCGCAGCGTGCGCGCATCCAGCGCGTCGATCTTGTTCAGCGCGGTGACGCGCGGCTTGGCCGCCAACGCCGGGGAATAGGCCGCGAGTTCCTTCAGGATCGTCCGGCAATCCCTTGTGATCGTTCGGGAAGTTCCATCCACGATGTGCAGGAGCACGGCACAGCGCTCGACATGGCCGAGGAACTGGTCGCCAAGGCCGCGGCCTTCGGAGGCGCCCTCGATCAGGCCGGGGATGTCGGCCATGACGAATTCCCTGCCGTCGATGCCGACGACCCCGAGGTTGGGCACCAGCGTCGTGAAGGGATAGTCCGCGATCTTCGGCCGGGCATTCGACACCGCCGCCAGGAAGGTGGACTTGCCGGCATTGGGCAGGCCGATCAGCCCGGCATCCGCGATCAGCTTCAGCCGCAGCCAGACCGTCCGCTCGACGCCGGGCTGGCCCGGATTGGCGCGCGCCGGCGCGCGGTTGGTCGAGGTCTTGAAATGCAGGTTGCCCCAGCCGCCGTTGCCGCCCTTTGCCAGCAGCACGCGCTGTCCGACCTGCGTCAGGTCGGCGATCAGGGTCTCGCCGTCCTCTTCCAGGATCTCGGTCCCGACCGGCACCTTCAGCACGATGTCCTCGGCGGCGCGCCCGGTCATCTGGCTGCCCATCCCGCCCTGCCCCGCGCGGGCGAAGAAATGCTGCTGGTAGCGGAAGTCGATCAGCGTGTTCAGCCCCTCGACGGCCTCCGCCCAGACCGATCCGCCGGCGCCACCGTCGCCCCCGTCCGGTCCGCCGAACTCGATGAACTTCTCGCGCCGGAAGCTCACGCATCCGGCCCCGCCCGCACCCGAGCGGACATGGACCTTGGCCAGATCCAGGAATTTCATCTGCGTCCTGCCCCCGGTCTGGGATCGCGCCGAGGCGATAGTGCCTCGCGCCCGCCGTTGCAAGGCCGCTCCGGCCGGCCGTCAGGCCATCTTGCGCACGTAGGTCCAGGTCGGGACATGCGCGCCGCGCGCGACCGAGTAGGTTTCGGCATCGCCGAGGTAGCTGAAGCCGGCATTGGTCAGGACGCGGGCCGAGGCCGGGCTGTCCTGGAACACCTCGGCAAACAGCGTGCGCGAGCCATGCGGGTTGGCCGCCACCAGTGCCGCCACCGCCTCCGAGGCGAAACCCGCGTTCCACAGGCCGGGCGCCACCCAGAACGACACTTCGGACTGGTCGCGGTCCATCCGGCGCAGGGTGATCAGGCCGAGGACCTCGTCAAGGCCGCCGGCCGAACCGTCCAGTGCCCAGACATCGGTGTCGCGCGCCGGATCTAGCGCACGGCCGATCATCGCCTCTGCCGCGCCCGGCGGGAAGGGATGCGGGATGCCGGGCGTGCCCTCCGCGAGCCGCCGGTCGGCAGCATAATGCGCAATGAGGCCGGCATCCGAGGCGCGCAGCGGCCGCAGCACGAAGCGTTCGGCCGGAATCACCTGCTGTCCGGTGATGGGTTCCTGGATCATGCTGCCATCCCCAAGCCGGCCGCCCTATGCCGCCGGGGGCCCGACCCGCATCTGCCCCGCGGGTCCCCTGGGTCCACCTGCTTCGGCTTGGGACGGCTGTCACCGTCTAGCCGCGGAATCGGACGCGAAGATGACGCGATGCGGGCAGCGATCCGCCCGCCGGCCGCACGGCCCTGCGTCGCTCCTGCGATCATGTCGCCCATGACGGATCCTCCCTCGGCTCCCGAATGCTTCGGGGGGACCGGCCCTTCCGCCGATCCCCCCGTCAGTCCGGTCAGGTTGCGGTGGGTCTACTCGGCGGGTCCTGCGGCCGGGCGGACCGAAATGAAGGTGCGGCCCTTGAGGCCCTTGCGGAACTCCACCTTGCCCTCGACCGTCGCGAAGATCGTGTGGTCGGTCCCCATGCCGACACCGACGCCCGGCCACCAGGTGGTGCCGCGCTGGCGCACGATGATGTTGCCCGGAACCGCGCTCTCGCCGCCATAGAGCTTCACGCCCAGACGCCGGCCGGCACTGTCGCGACCGTTGCGGGAGGAACCGCCTGCCTTCTTGTGTGCCATGGAACGTTACTCCTTCGACTCGGTCTTCCGGGGCGCGCGCTTCGGCTTCTCGGCCGTCGCGGCGGGGGCTGCTGCCGCGGCCTTCGCCGCCCTGGCCGGTTTCGCCGGGGCCGCCGCGGGGGCCGCCTCGCCGGCGGCGGACTTCGCGGCCGGGGCCGCAGCCTTCGCCGTCGAATGCGCCGCGACGCGCGCCGCATGGGTGCCGACCGCCGCCTTCACGCCCGAGGTCTCGGCACCCGAGGCGAGGATGTCGGTGATGCGGACCAGGGTCAGCTTCTGGCGGTGGCCGCGCGTGCGCTGCGAGGAATGCTTCCGGCGCCGCTTGTGGTAGGTGATGACCTTGTCGGCCTTGATCAGGCCCTCGATGACCTCGGCCTGGACGGCCGCGCCCCTGACCAGCGGGCTGCCGACCACCGGCTTGTCGCCGCCGATCATCAGCACCTCGTTGAACTGCACCTTGTCGCCCGAGTCGGCCGCGATCAGCTCCACGCGAAGCACGTCGCCCGCCTGGACCCGGTACTGCTTGCCGCCGGTCTTGAGGACCGCAAACATCCTGTTCTTCCTTCACCCTATCCGCGCCCTGCGGCCCCGGTCGCCCGGCGTTCATGGGGCCATCGCCCCGCCTCGGACAGCGCGCCCCGCAAGGGAGGCGTCATGTCAAACAAAAGCCCCGGCCGAGTCGTCCGACCCGCCGGGATGGCGGCTTATCGGTGAGGCGGGGGGGCTTGTCAAGCGTCCGGCGCAGGCGGGCGCGGGCGGACACCGGCCGGTTCCGCCCGGCTGCGGGACCTCAGCGCCCGGACCAGGCGCCAGGACCGGCGCAGCGCTGTTGCCGCCGCGCCCAGGGCGATCGCCCACAGCGCGAGGGACAGAATGGCGGGAAGCACGGCGCCCAGCACCGCGCCCCCGGTCAGCACCGCCATCCGGTGCTGCTTGGCCATCGGTCCCGAGAAATCCGGGGAAAACCCCTCGCCCCGGCCGAGCTCGCGGACATAGGCGGTCAGGACGGCGAAGGCCGCCGCCGCCCAGCCCAGCGCAGGCTGGCCCGCCGCGTGGCCCGCCCCGACCAGCAGCATGATGTCCGACAGCCGGTCGGGCGCCTCGTTCCAGAACGGCCCGTCCGGCGCCGCCCGTCCCCCCTCGATGGCGACCATGCCGTCAAGAAGGTTGCAGGCAAGCCGCAGCTGGCAGGCCGCTGCAGCCGCAAGAAGAAGCGCCGCGCGCATCCACCCGCCGGCATAGGCCGACAGGGCCAGGGCCAGTCCGCCCGCCGCCGCGACCAGGACGCCCGCCGTCGAGATCGCGTTCGGCGTGACGCGGCCTGCCGAAAGCCACCGGGCTGTGCGGCGCGCCCAGGCGGCATCACGGCTGGCCAGCGGCCTGCGGTTGCCCGGGCCTCCCGTCAACGCCACACCCCCCGCACCGCCAGGGTCCAGACGACGGCATAGGCCGTGGCCACCAGGTTCGGCACCGCGACCGTGGCCAGAAGCTCGGGCGTTCCGGCCAGGCCGTGGATGGCCAGCAGCAGGGCCGCCGAAAGGGCCCAGGCGGCGAGGGGCGGGCCGAACAGGGCCAGCCTGCCCGGCAATCGCGTCGCCAGGCCCTCGACCAGGCGTTTCAGCCCCAGCGTGATCAGCGCCGATACCAGGCCCTGCACGATGCCGGCCGCCATCGCCGCCCCTGCCCCGTGGCTCCGGTTGGCAAGGACCGCCCAGCTTCCCATCGCGGCGAAGGCCACCGCCATGTGCACGGCCGTGCTGTCGGTGACCGCAGCGCCCCGCCTCATGTCGAGGACCAGAAGTAGCGCACCAGATGGAAGAAGACTGGGGCGGCGAAGATCACCGAGTCGAGCCTGTCGATGAACCCGCCGTGCCCGGCGATCAGGCTGCCCCAGTCCTTGACGCCGCGGTCGCGCTTGACGGCCGAAAGGACGAGCCCGCCGCCGAAACCCAGAAGCGTGACGACCAGCGCCAGCGCGAAGGCCTCGGCAGGGGGGAAGGGCGTGATCCACCACAGCAGCGCGCCCGCGGCCGATGCCGTCAGCGTGCCGCCTACGAATCCCTCCCAGGTCTTGGAGGGCGACAGCGACGGCGCGATCCTGCGCCGGCCGAGTAGCTTGCCCCAGACATATTGCATCACGTCCGAAAACTGCACCGTGAATACAAGCCAGGCGATCAGAAGCACGTTCTTGCCCTCGAACCCCGCGATCCGCAGGCTCAGGAGCGCGGGGACGTGACTGATGCAGAAGACCGAGATCATCAGCGCCCACTGTGTCTCGGATACCCGCGTCAGGAAGCCCTGCGGTGTGCCGCGCAGGGCGGCGAGGATCGGCAGGAAGAGGAATGCATAGACCGGGATGAAGACCGAGTAGAGCCCGTACCAGTCCGTCCAGACAAGCCAGTACTGGAAGGGCAGGATCAGGTAGAAGCAGGCCACCAGCGACCAGTGGTCGGCGCGGTCCTTGGCCGTCAGCGTCAGCGATTCCCTCAGCGCCGCGAACGAGCAGAAGGCGAACAGCAGTACGACCCCCGTTCGCCCGGCCAGGAAGGCCAGCGCCAGAAGGGTGACCATGCCCCACCAGGACAGGATCCGCGCATTGAGGTTCTCGATGACCGCATTGGTCCCGTCCGGCGAGAATCGCTCGCGCAGGATCTGTCCCGCGACGGTAGCGACGACCAGTAGGATCGCGACACCGGACAACAGGACGAAGAGATCCTGGCCGGGATTCCCGTTCATGCCGCCGCCCCCGCCCCTGATCCCGCCTCGGCCCCCGCCAGCGCCAGCAGCGCCGCGCTGGCCCGCGCCAGGAAGGCGTCCTTGGTCTCGCCCGGGCCGACGTGAATCGGGGTCCCGAAGGTCACCGTGCAGTTCAGCGGCACCGGGATCAGCTCGCCCTTCGGCATCACCCGGTTCAGGTTGTGGATCCAGGTCGGCACCAGTTCCACCCCGGGCCGTGCCGCCCCCAGATGGAAGAGACCCGACCGGAAGGGCAGGATTGGCGCCGGCCCCTCATTGCGCCGCCCTTCCGGGAAGATGATCAGCGAGGATCCCGCATCCAGCGCCTCCAGCATCGTCGCCACCGGGTCCGCGGTCCGGTGCTCGGGGCGCCTGTCGATCAGGACGGCATTGAAGACATCACGCCCGACGAAGGCCCTTAGCGGCGTCGTCAGCCAGTAGTCCAGCGCCGCGACGGGGCGCGTGCGCAGCCGCATGTGGCGCGGCAGGACCGCCCAGATCAGCACGAAATCGCCGTTGCTGGTATGGTTGGCGAAGTAGATCCGCAGGCGAGGCTCGGGCGCTGCCCCGGCCCAGACGGGCCGCACGGCCGTCACGAAACGCGCGAAGAGCAGGATGGCATTGCCCGCCGCGAAGGCCGCCGCCCGCCTGATCCAGCCCCGCGCTTCCATTGGCCCTTGCCGCGCCGCCGCCACCTCCCGCCATGGCTAGCGCGGGGCCCGGCGGAATGCCAGGGAATCCGGTCCCCGCTCAGTCCGCGCCGTGGATGAGCTGGTCCATCGTCTGGCTCGGCTGATCGCAGCCGGCCTGACCGACGACCTTCGCCGGCACGCCGGCCACCGTCGTGTTCCGCGGCACGTCCGACAGCACGACCGAGCCCGCCGCGATGCGCGAGCACTGGCCCACCTGGATGTTGCCAAGGATCTTTGCCCCCGCCCCGATCATCACGCCGTCGGCGATCTTCGGATGGCGGTCGCCGTCCTCCTTGCCGGTGCCGCCCAGGGTCACCGAATGCAGCATCGAGACATTGTCCCCGACGACGGCCGTCTCGCCGATGACGATGGAATGGGCATGGTCGATCATGATGCCCTTGCCGATCCGGGCATTGGGGTGGATGTCCACGCCGAAGACTTCCGACACCCGCATCTGGACGAAATAGGCCATGTCCTTGCGCCCGCGCGTCCAAAGCCAGTGCCCGATCCGGTAGGCCTGAACGGCCTGATAGCCCTTGAAGAACAGGATCGGCTGCAGGAACCGGTGGCAGGCCGGGTCGCGGTCGTAGACGGCCACCACGTCGGCCCGCGCCGCCTCGCCCAGCCAGCCGTCGTCGGCAAAGGCCTCGTCGGCTATCTCGCGCAGGATCTGCTCGCTCATCTCGCCCGAGGCGAGCTTCATCGAGAACCTGTAGGACAGCGCCCTCTCGAGCGAGGGGTGGTGCAGCACGCCCGAATGGATCAGCCCGCCAAGAAGCGGCTCGTCGCGCACAGCCGCCCGCGCCTCGTCACGGATGCGCGTCCATACGGGGTCCACCTTCGCAAGCTGCGGCTTGGTCTCGGCCATGTCCAGCCCTCCGTCAAAGCGACGTTCTACCAGACGTGCCTTGCGGCGGGAAATGAATTGCTGTGATGCCGGCACGGTGCCGCCGCTGCCGGCGCGCCGCGCCTTCCACTCGACCACGGCGCCGATCGCATCGGCCATCGCCGCAAGGCTCGGGGGCGGCCGCGGCCGGTCCGCCCCGTCGCCCTCCCTGCGCACCCGCGGCAGGGCCGAGGCCAGGGTGCCGTCGCCGAGAACCGGATGGGCACGCCCCGTGCGCTTGCGGTAGATGTCGGCCGCATGGGCGCAGTCCATCAGGCGACGCACCCTGTCCGCCCAGTCCTGCCCCCCCGTCGCATCGCGCCACCGCGTCAGGGCCTGCAGGTCGATCCAGAGGACCGGCCGCACGGATCAGAGGCCCGGAACCGTCAGGGCCAGGTGGTGGACGGCCACGCGGATCGCCCCCCCGGCGAAGCTGCCGCCCTCGGCGTCAAGCTGCAGGGGCGTCGGCGCATAGAACGCCATCGGCTGGCCGAGCAGCCCCCTGGCGAAACTGCCGGCGGCCAGTCCGAGCCCGCTGCCGAAGCGGCCGGCCGCCCCCGGATTGCCCAGCTGCCAGCCTGTCAGCGTGCCGGTCAGCGCCGTCGTCACAACCGCGGTCACGCCGAAGACCAGGACATGCGACGGGATCAGGTCGGCCGTCACCTGGCTCGCGCCTCCCGTCACCGCGATCTCGGCCTCCGTGACCTGCAGGCTCAGCCCGGCGCCGTGCGTGCTGCGGGTCAGCTGGCCCCGGTGAAAGGCCCCCGCGCCGAAGATCCCGCTCGCCCCCTCGTCGCGCAGGAAGGCACGCCACCCGGCGCGCGGGGTGACGAAATCCCAGCCTCCGCCCGTCCGGAGCGCGATCCGCCCCGCCTGCCCCGCCCATTGGCCCGATGCGCCGGCGGGCACCAGATAGGCCACGCCGTCCGGCGGCGCCGCAGGCGGCGTCGCCAGCGTGGCCGATTCCAGCACCAGGTTGGCCAGCGCATCCAGCCGGATGAAGGCCTCGTTGACCGTGACATGCTTCTGCGCCTGCGACGGCATCAGCAGCGGCAGCGAAAGGTTCGGCGTTTCAGTCATCGACAGCTATCCTTGCGAATGGCCCGGGTCCCCAGGTGTCCGAGATCTGCGCGACCTCCAGCGCATAGGGCGCCGCAACCCCGTCGGCAGCCCGTTCGGCGGCGCCGTAGGTCCAGACGGGGACGGCAACCTCGGCCTCCCGGCGGGTCGCGCCGCCCGCAACGACCCGTACGAGATAGCGCTCCCGCTGCTCGGCCAGCGGCACGTCCGTGCCCGTCCAGGCCTCGCCGCCGATCCGCGTGCGGCGGATCCAGGTCAGTGTCAGGTCCGTCCCCGCCCGGACGAGCCGCAGATGGACCGGGGCATAGGGTCTGAGGCCGATGCCGGCGAAGGTCTCGATCCGGTGGGAATAGACATCCGCGTCATAGGGCCGCGATGCCGGGCCGAAGCGGAAATGCCGCTCCGCACCCACCTCGCCGGGCGCAAGCTCGACCTGACGCACCGCGTCGTCCAGCAGCACGACCGTGCTGCCGGCAGGCCAGCCCGCTGCGCCCTCGGCGTCGGTCCCGGCCTGGCAGCGCAGGCGCAGCGACAGGTCGGCCACCGTCGGGGCCACCGGATCGGCACGCAGGAACTGGAAGACCTCCCATCCCCCGGCGCCGCCGTCGCCGATCGCCGCAAGGTTGGCGCCGCTCAGCAGCTGCGACAGGGTGCAGCCCGCTGGCGGCGGCCCGGAGAAGCGCACCCGCAGCGGCGGCCCGCGGTCCCACAGCCCGGCCGAACCCGGCGCCAGCACCGTCTCGGTAACGCCCACCAGCGCCGGACGGGTGATCGTGTCCACCAGCCGGTAGCCGGCATCCTGGTCGGACTTGTAGACGGCGACCTCGCCGGGCCAGGGATCGGCGGCAACCGCAAGATAGGGGGCCTGCGGCGTCTCCTCGCCGGTCAGCAGCGGCAGGTCCAGGAACAGCCCGTGCACCGGAACGGCCGGCCTGCCGTCCGCCCTCAGGACGCGCGCCTCCACGTCGTCCGAAGGAACGTGGACCGAGGCTTCGCAGCGCGTGGCCTCGATCGCCAGGCGGTCGCCCAGCTCTGCCCTGTCGATGCGGAAGGTCCGCCCGCCCCCCGGACCGTCCAGCACGATCACGTCGCCCGCGCCCAGCCCGCCGGCCGACAGCGGCAGCGCGAATCGCGCGGTCTCGCGGGCCAGACGGCCCTCGGCCATCCAGCGCTCGACGGCGCGGCGCGCCTCGTGCTCGAACAGCACGAGCGGGAACTCGGTCTCCTCGACAACGGGCGACGGGCGGGCGGGATCGGCCGCGTCGGCGGTCCGCCCGGCATAGGCGCCTTCGGCCTCGACATAGCCCAGCCGCATCCGCGCCGGGCTTTCCGCCTCGGGGGCCCGCACGATCTCGATCGCTGCGCGGGTCGGGTCGGCATCTGCCACGGCATCGTCCGGGCCGAGCCGCGCCTGCGGCGCACCGCCCCTCATGCGGAAACACAGCCGCCCCTCCCGCACAAAGGCGTCGAACCCGTAGGCCAGCATCAGGGGCTGCAGCGCGGCCCGCGCCGACTGCACGCGGTCGCAGACATAGCCGCGGACAATGCCGTAAAGCCGCGAGACGTCGGCATCCCCGATCCCGGCCGCAGCGCAGATCTCGGCCACCACGGCCGACAGGGGCTGGCCGGTCGCGCGCCCGTTCAGCCAGTGGCCGCGCGCGTGGTTGGCCCCGTCCGACCAGACCTCGGTGTCCCCCGGGAACTCGGGGAAGGGCCGTGCATCCCAGGCCCAGGCATGCATCCAGCCGGTATCGACCATCCGTCCGGCGTAATGCGGCGATCCGGGGTTGTTTGCCTCGTCCTGCCAGTAGGACAGCATTGCCCGCAGGTACTGCATCTGGATCAGGTCGTCGCGGCGGCCGTCGGAATGGACGGGCACGGCGGATTCGCTCGACTTGGGATCGATGAACCGGTTGGGCTCGTTGGTCCCGCGGTCAACAGCCGGGCAGCCGAACTCGGTGAAGACGATGGGCTTCGACTTCGGAACCCAGGCGGTGGGCGTGGCGCTCCGCACGCCCCCGGGCCTGTCGTGATGCGCATAGGACCACCAGCTCCGGATATCCTTCGTGCGCCAGACCCAGGGCTCGCCATGGGCGCCGTCGGTGATCGGCGTGCGGATCTGCGCCGCGCGGTGATCGCGCGAGGCATAGTACCAGTCGAACCCCTCGCCCCCCTCGATGTTCGCCCTCAGATAGCCGAGGTCGTGGATCGACCCGGCGCCGGCATCAAGGTGGGACCAGCCGTCGCGCCAGTCCGACAGGGGCGCATAATTGTCGATCCCGACGAAATCGATGGCCGGATCGGCCCATAGCGGATCGAGGTTGAACTGCAACGCCCCCGCCCCGTCCTGCCAGGGGGTGAACTCGGTCCAGTCGGCGGCATAGCCGATGCGCACCCCGGGCCCCAGGACCGAACGCACGTCGGCGGCAAGCTGGGCCAGCGCCGTGACCGCAGGGAAGGTGCCATCCGGACCGCGCACCCGCGTCAGGCCGGGCAGTTCCGACCCGATCAGGAACCCGTCCACACCGCCCGCAAGCGCGCAGAGCCGCGCATAATGCAGCACGAAGCGGCGGAACCGCCATTCGTCCGGCCCGGCATAGCCGACCGCCCCGCCCGACACGGCGAAATTCCCCGGCGCGGCCGTGCCGAAGAAGGCCGCCACCTCGGTCGCTGCGGCGGCCGTTCCGTCCGGCGAACCCGGCCGACCCGGGGCGATCGAGGTCGTGATGCGCCCCCGCCAGGGAAGTGCCGGCTGGTCGGCCGCGCCTGTCCAGGGGTCGGGCCGGCCATTGCCGGCAAGCTGGTCCATCAGGACGAAGGGATAGAACATGACCCGCAGGCCGCGCCTGCGCAGCTCGCGGATGGCCTCGATCACCGCAGCATCCGCAGGCGTTCCGCCATAGACGGGGCGGCCGTCGGCCTGCGCCACCTCCTGGGCCGCGGCCCGGCCGATCCCGCCCGCGCGCCAGGGCATGCCGGCGCCGTCGCGGTCCCGCGCCTCGACCTTCGGCCTGATGCTGCACTGGCCGCAGCGCAGGTCGTCGCCGAACCACGACACGACCAGCGCGACACTCTCGCAACGCGGCAGTTCGGCCTGAAGCGTGTCGAGCGAGCGCAGCAGGTCCGCCCCCCCGCGCGCTGTATGGACATTCGCGGCCGTCACCCGGCCAAGCCCGTGGTCGAACAGCACTTCCCGCGTGGCCAGGGAATATTCGCCCGTGCCCGGGATCAGCGCGACCCCGCGCAGCGTCGCCGACAGCGGCCCTGCCTCGCCCGGCGCCGCCGGGGCGGGCCTGAAGACCTCGAAGCTGAACTGCGGGACCCGGTTGCCGAAGGGCCCAAGGTCGAGGTCCTCGATCACCACATAGGCCGTTCCGCGATAGGCCGGCGCCTCGCCGCTGCCTTCGACCGCCTCGATCTTCGGATCGCAGTCCTGCGTCTCGGTGCCGCGATAGACCCGCAGGTTCAGGTCCTCCGGCGCCAGTTCGTTGCCGTCCGCCCAGATCCGCCCGATGCTCGCGATCTCGCCCTCGCAAAGGGCCAGCGCCAGGCTGATCGAATAGCTGTATTCGCGCACCCTCGGCCGCATCGTCCCCTTGCCGCCGCCGCGCCGGCGCACCGTCTCCTCGAAGCGCGTCGCCCAGATCACCTGCCCCGGCAGGCGCGCCTTGCCCCACAGCCGCGGCACCGCCGCGCCCTCGCTCGCGCCCGTCAGGCGCAGCCGGTCCACCCGCCCGGTCTCCACCGCCCGCGATCCGCCGCCGAGGATGCGCTGGTCGATCGCGCGGCCGATCATGGCGCCGGCGGCGCGGCCGATCACCGCGCCCGACAGCCCCAGCACGCTGCCGCCCAGGCCCGCCCCCAGCGAGGCGCCGGCCATCGACAGGACAAGCGTCGCCATCTCAGGTCTCCTGCGGAAAACGGAATCGCGCCACCAGCCGGCGCCGCCAGGGTTCGGTCAGGGCGCTCTCGACGACGCCATGGCCCGAGTAGCTGTGGATGAAGGCCGGCGAGGGGCCGGCGACGGACAGGATCCCCATGTGCTTGGCGATCCCGCCCTCGCGCAGGCGGAACAGCAGCACCTCGCCCGGGGCCCGTTCCGCGCCCGGCGCCACCGCAAGCAGGTGCCGCGCCGCCGCCTCCCACAGGATCTCGACGCGCCCGGGCTCGCCCCAGTCGGCCGTGTAGGGGCCAGGCACCTCGGGCTCTGCACCCAGGACATCGCGCCAGACCCCCCGCACGAGCCCCAGGCAATCGGCCCCCGCACCCCGCACCGAGGCGCCGTGCCGGTAGGGCGTGCCCAGCCAGGCCCGCGCGGCCCGCACCACGTCATCCGCCCCCACCGTCACCTGCGCCGGCTCCCGCCATCCATCCGGCTTCCCGGAACCGGATAGGCGATCAGCCAGTCCTCGCCGGGAATGTCCGGAAAGCCCCTGAAATTAGCGAGGTTCCCGAACTTGGCCCGGCAGGTGCCGGCGCGCCTGTCGCAGCCGGCGACCAGCCTGACCCTCGCTCCCGGCGGCACCACCGCCGCGACCGGCTCCCAGAGCTCGATCCGCCGCCCGCCGCCGGCAACGAAGCGGTCGCCCTTGACGCTGGCCGACAGGCCCGCACCCGGGCCGTCCAGCAGCTTCATCACCCCGCGCTCGAACCAGCGCTCGGCCGGATCGGGCACGTCCCCCAGGACGAAGACCCTTCCCTCCTCCTGCTGGATGACGGTCCCCTCCCGCCAGTGCTGCGGCATGTCCAGATCGATGCCGCAGCGGGCATCGCCCAGCACGGCCGAACAGTCCCGCTGGAAGACCCGGCCCGTCGGCCGGTTCAGGATGTCGCCAAGCCCCCTGAGCTCGGCGGCGAAGCCCTGGCCCGCCCGCCTCACCTCGCCGATCCGCCCGCGGAACACCAGCGACCGCTGGCCGGTGTCGGCCCAGTTCACCAGCCAGACCCGCACCTCCGCGCCGCCCCAGCGGCCGGCGGCCAGATCGGCCTCAGTCAGCGCGTCCGACCGCAGCGCCCCGGCCAGTTCGCCAAGGTCCGGCGCCAGTCCCGTCGTCGCCGCAAAGGGCGCAAGATCCGCCCCGCTCTCGGGACGGAATGTGATCCCCTCGAAGACGAGGGGCGCATCGTGATCGGTGAAGCCCAGCGTCACGCCGTCCTCGCGCGTCAGCGCCACGGCGCGCGCGACCGTCGCCTCACCGCCGGCAAAGGCCGGCCAGACCGGCGCCGCCGTCACGACCGCACCTCTATGACCGGGATGCTCGGGATCTCGCCGGCCTCGACCGAAGCGGCAGAAAGATGCAGCGCGTCCGTGTCGAAGCGCACGGGGACGTCGAACTCGAACCCCGCCGTGATCACCTCGCCCGGGGCCGGCGGGGCAGGAAAGACGACCCGGCCCGTCGCGTGATCGACGCTGTAGTCCGCCCCCTCCAGAAGCGGCAGGCCCGAACGGCCGGCCCGGACGGTCAGGGGGACGGGCTTCGTGATCCGCCGCAGATAGGAGGCGCCCCCCGAGACATAGGCCTTCACCAGGCCGAAGGCGGTCGTCGTGCCGTCGCCCGTCCCGATCACCTGATCGTCGAAGGCCGGCTGCCGCCCCGGCGCGCAGGACCTGAAATCGGTCCAGTCCTTCCAGCGGAAGGCATGAAGCCGCCCCTGCCGTGCCTCGAAGAAGGCGATCACCTCGGCCAGGTCGTCCAGCCCGCGCAATCCGATCCCGGCATCGTAGCGGCGGCGCGAATGCGCCCAGGGGGAATTGCGCTGCTCGAACCCGTTGGCCAGCGTGACGATCTCCGTCCGCCGCTCCGGCCCGCCGCTCGACCCGCGGCTGATCCAGACCGGAAAGCGCACATCGTGAAAGCCCATCGCCTGTCCCCAGCCTCGCCTAGCCCATCGCCTCGCCGCGCGCGACCGCCCGCGCCAGCGCCGCGGCGATCTGGCCCTCGCTGCGCCGGAAGCCGGCGACATCGGGCGTCGTGATGTTGACCACGACGGACGTCCCGCCCCCCGCGGCCCGCACGCCGAGGCGGCCGTCCGCGCCGCGGGCAAGCGGCAGGATCGCCTCGGGTCCCGCCTCGCCCATCAGCCCGCGCCCGCCGCGCAGCGGAAAGGTCGTGGGCGCAGTGACGACGCCGCCGCGGGCGAAGGGCAGCACATGCCCCTGCGAGAAGGCGCCCCCCTGCGCAAACGGCATGAGGCCGCCCATCACCGCCGAGATGCCGCCCGCTATGGCACCGCCCAGCGCCGTCTCGACCGGCTTCATCGCGATCGCATAGATCGTGTCGACGATCGACTGCCCCACCGTCCTGAAGGCATCGCTGAGGCGCATCCCGTCCATCACGAGGCCGTCGAAGGCGCGCGCGACGCCGCGCGTGATGCCCGAGGAAAGGGCCGAAGCCTCCCGCCCGGCGGCGCCCAGGCTGTCGCGCATCCGGCGCAGCTCCGCATCGAAGCTCGCCGTCATGGCCGCCGCCCCCTCCAGCCCCTCGGCCAGCGCCTCGGTGTCGCTGGCGAACCTGTCCAGCCCGTCGATGTCGATTCCGCTCATCCGCCCTTGCCTCCGTCCGGCCATTGCCGGGCCAGCGCCTCGAGCCGCGCCCGGTCCATCGGCGCCACCGCCGGCATGCGGCCCGCCGCCAGCAGGAACTCCGCCGGGGTCATCGCCCAGAATTCGGCCGGCCGCAGCCGCAGCTCCCCGATGCCGATCCGCATCAGCCCCGGCCAGTCGAACCGGCGTCCGGCGCCTCCGGCATGCGGAAGGCCAGCGCCAGAAGCCGCGCCGCCGTCCGCGATGCCTCGATCACCCCGCCGGCGATCTCCGCCCGCGCGAGGTCCGCCTCCGTCCCCGTCCATCCGCCTCCCCTCAGTCCCGCCGCCAGAAGCCGCAGCACGTCGCGCGCCGAGAAGCGCCCGGACTCGAAGCGCTCGACCAGGCCGACCAGGCCGCCCTCCCCCAGCGCCTCCTCCAGTTCGGCCAGCGCACCCAGCGTCAGCCGCGCGACATGCGGCACGCCGCCGATCACGATCTCCGCCTCGCCTGCCCAGGGATTGGCCATATCAGGTCCCGGTGAAGGTCAGCTCGCCCGCCGAGGCCAGCGACAGCTCATAGGTCGCCTCTCCGTTGTAGCTTCCCGCATAGTCCAGCGCGGTCAGCTGGAACGGCCCCTCGATCACGCCGAAGGCGGGTACGATCACCTGCCAGCGGCCGATCGTGCCGTCGAAGAAGATCTGCCTTGCCCGCGCATCCGTGTCGGCATCCATGAAGACGCCGGAACCGGACACCGAAGCCGACCGCACCCCCGCACCGCCAAGCAGCTCGCGCCAGCCGCCGGCACTCGAAAGGTTCGTCACATCAACGGTTTCCGTGTTGAAGCTGATCCTCGTCGCCCGCAGGCCGGCGATGGTTGCGAACTGCCCGTCCCCGTTCAGATCCAGCTTCAGCAAAAGGTCCCTGCCGCTCTGCGCCGCCATCTCGCCTCATCCTTCCTTGGGTCAATCCTCGGTGCGCGCGCGGAAGACCAGGTCGATCCGCCGCCGCGTCCCGTCGCCGTCCCGTCGCGCCACCGCGCGCAGGAACCAGATGCCGACCAGCCGCCCCCGGGCCAGAACCAGGCTGGCGCCGGTCAGCGCATCCGACACTGCGCCTGCCACGGTCTTCGCGGCGGTGAAGCCCGCCTCGTCCGTGACCACGGTGACCGACAGTTCGTGCACCGCGCCCCGTCCGGTCTTGGTCGAGGCGTCGCGCACCTCCTCGGCGCCGATCGCGACATAGGTGCCGGTCGTGTCGCCGGGCGGCACGCTGTCATAGATGCCGCCGCCCACCAGGGCGGCCAGCGCCGCATCGCCCGTCAGGCGCTGGTAGATCGCCGCCTGAAGGGCGCTCGATGGGCCATAGCTCACGATCGCGTCTCCTCGACTGCGAAGCAGGTCAGGTAGCGGCCCCGCGGATCGGCCTCGGCGACGGCGCGGATCGTGAAGACCCGGTTGCCCTCGCGGAAGCGCTGCTCGGGCCGCGGCCGCGAGGGCGAGCCGGGCTTGCCCGCACGCACCCTGATCCGGCAGGTGACGGCGGACTGCGTGCTGCCCGGCCCCGGCCCCTCGCTGCCCGCATGGGCCGTGATCTCGCCCCACAGCACGCCGAGCGCCACCCAGGACAGCCGCGATCCTCCGCCGCCGTCGTGGATCCGCTGCGGGCTCTCCAGCACCAGCCGGCGCGACAGCGGCCGCGTCATTGCCCGCCTCCGCCGGCCGTCAGGCGCAGCCGCCGCCAGCGCGCCACCAGGGCCCCGATGCCGAAGGGAACCGGCGCCCCGGCCTCGCCCGCCGCATGGCGCTGTTCGTGGTAATGGGCCGCCAGCAGCAGAACCGCCTGCGCCAGGTCGGGCGGCACCGCGGCCCAGTCCGGCCAGCCCGCCAGGAACAGGATCTCGGCCGAGCCGCCAGGGGGCAGGGCCGGCAGATAGGCCGCCACGGGCAGGATCGCCGGCACATGGGCGTCCTGCCGCAGCCAGTAGCTTCCCGGATCCAGCACGCTGCCCGCGCCCGTCCGGTCCCGCAGCGTCACCGCCTGCACGCTGCCCACCGGCGCCACCGGCAGGCAGAGGCCCGCAGCACCGTCCCAGTCATGCACGACAAGCCGCATCTGCCGCGCGAGGATCGCCTTGCCGGTCAGGCCCTCGATCGCCGCCAGCGCCGCCCGCAGCTGCCCGGCCAGAAGCCCGTCCTGCACCGCATCGTCCGCGAACCCGCTGCCCAGACGCAGGTGGTCCCGCAGCAGCACCGTGGGCAGGCTGCCCGTCGGTACGGGCGCCACTTCGCTAAGAATCATGCTCGTTCTCCCGATGGACTTGCCGCAGGGGCCTCCGGCCGGGCGCGCCCCGCGCCGCCGGAGGCCCCGCCAGGGGCGCCCGTCAGGACAGGGCGAACTTCAGCAGCTTGATCGCGGCAAAGTCGCTCACGTCGCCGCCGACCCGCTTTGAGGCATAGAACAGCACATGCGGCTTGGCCGAGAACGGATCGCGCAGCACCCGCAGGTCGGGCCGCTCCGCGATCGTGTAGCCGGCCCGGAAATCCCCGAAGGCCACCGCATAGGCGTTCGCGGCGATGTCCGGCATGTCCTCGGCCACCAGCACCGGATAGCCCAGAAGCCGCGCCGGCTCGCCGTTGGTCAGCCCGTCCGACCACAGGAACCGCCCGTCGGCATCCTTCATCTTGCGCACCGCGCCGGTGGTCTTGGAATTCATCACGAAGACCGCATTCGCGCGATAGTCGGCATTCAGCGCATAGACCAGGTCCACCAGCGCGTCGGACGGCTTGGTGGCGTTGAAGTCGCCTGCCGCGCCGGTGGCGACATAGCCCAGCGATCCCCAGGCCCAGGACCCGTCGGCCACCTTGGGATAGGCCAGGAAGCCCTTCGGCTTGTCCACCCCGTCGCCGCTGACGAAGGCCGCCGCCTCCGCCCGCGTGAAGCGGTTGGCGATGCGCTCGGCAAGCCAGCCCTCGACGTCGAAGGCCGCGTCGTCCAGAAGCCGCTGCGAGGCCTTGGGCATCGCCGACAGCTCGTGCAGCCGGATCGAGATGCGTTCGATCACCGGGGTCGCGGTCTCTGCCGCCGCGGCCGTTTCGGTCGCCCAGCCGCTGCCCAGCTCGGTCCTGTCCACGATCACGTCGTAGCTCGTCGCCTCGACATTCACGACATTGGCGACCGAGCGCAGCGAGGCGGTCGAGCGCAGGACCGACTGGATCCGGTCGGCGATCTCCGGGGCCACCAGGAACCCGCCATCCGCCGCGACGGCGGTGGACAGGCCCTTTTCCTCCAGCGAAAGGCCGCGCAGCGCGTCGTCGTCGCCCGTGCGCAGATAGGCCGCAAAGGCCTTGCGGTGCGGGGCGCCGGCATCGGACTGCGCGGAAAGCACGGGCCGCCCGGCGGCCGCCGTCGATTTCTGCAGAAGCATCGCCATCCGGTCTTCCTGTTGCTTGAGTTTGCTCGAGATTCCGCTCTGGAAGGCGCGGACCTCCGCCATCAGGCCGTCCAGCGCCCGCGTCACTTCTGCCGGCGCCCCGGCCGCACCTTCCCCGTTCCGAGAGATGTTCCCGGTCATCTTCGTCCACCTTTCCCGCTTGGTTGCGCTCAGATCCGCAGCGCGCCGATCTCCCGGCGCGCCCGCTCCACAAGTTCCGCCGTGGCCTTCATGTCCTGCGCGGCCTGCCCCGCGCCGACGCGGGCCTCCGGCAGCATCGGGAAGGTCACCACCGACACCTCCCACAGGTCGAGGTCCCGCAGCATCCGCCGGCCCTCCGCGTCACGCTCGGCGACCACCGTCCGGTAGCCGATCGACAGCCCGTCGATGGCGCCCGCGGCGATCAGCGCCGCCGCCTCGCGCGCCCGCCCCACCTCCTGCAGCAGGCGCCCCCGGACCCAGAGGCCGCGCGCGTCCTCCCGCACCTCGTCCCATACCCCGATCGGCTCGGCGGCGTCGTGCTGCCACAGCATCTTGACGCTGCGGCCGGCGCCTTCCAGCGCCGCCAGCGACCGCGCATAGGCCCCCCGTGCCACCACGTCGCCCGACTGGTCGGCAATGCCGAACAGCGAGGCATAGCCCGCGATCGTCACCCCGTCGGCCGTCAGCCCTGCGCCGAACCCGGCGAACTTCGTCTCCAGTTGCCCGCTCATGCCGCCCCTCATCTCGGTACGTAGCTCAGGATCGACTGCACGCCCTCGGTCAGGATCACGCCGACCACGCCGAAGACCATCACCCAGAGCCGCCGCTCGACGCTGCCGATCATCTCCTCGATCCGCTCGAGCCGCCGCTCGACGGTCGTGAACTGCATCGCCATGATCCGTTCCGTCGTCTCGAAGCGCAGCTCATGGGCATAGTCGAAGGGCTGCTTGAGGTATCTCGAACCTCCCTGGGAAGCCGCCATCATCCACCCTCGGGCAGGCGCGGCAGGCCGAGCAGCGTGCGCTTCTCCGCCCCGGTCAGGAAATCGGCCGCACCGACGCGCGCCCATTGCTGGTCGCGCTCGGAGGCCAGCGCCGGGATCTGGTCCAGGTCCGGGCGCAGCTCCACCGGTTCGTCGATGAAGCCCGAAAGCCAGTGCGAGACCGCCGCCGCCACCCGCGTCGCCAGCGGCAGGACCGTCAGGCGATAGAGGGCCCGGTTGGCCTCCTGGTAGTTGGCATAGGTCGCATCCCCCGGCAGGCCCAGCAGCATCGGCGGCACGCCGAAGGCGATGGCGATCTCGCGTGCCGCCGCCTCCTTGGTCTTCTGGAACTCCATGTCCGAAGGCGAGAACCCCATGGGCTTCCAGTCCAGCCCTCCTTCCAGAAGCATCGGGCGCCCGGCGTTGCGCGCCCCCTGGTGCATCGCCTCCATCTCGGCCACCAGCCGGTCGTACTGCTCGGCCGAAAGATGCGGCTGGCCCTCCGCCGCCCGGTAGACGATCGCCCCCGAGGGCCGCGCCGCGTTGTCGAGCAGCGCCTTGGACCAGGTCGAGGCGCTGTTGTGCACGTCGATCGAAACTGCCGCCGCCTGCACCGGCGCAAGCCCGTAATGGTCGTCCAGCGGGTGGAAGCTGCGGACATGGCAGATCGCCTGCCGCGGCCCCGTCGCGTCGAAGCGGATACGCCGCGATCCCACCGCGTAGTCATAGGCGACCGGCCAACCGTCGGCGCCCGGGACCAGGCTCATCCGGTCCGACCGCAGGACGTGCAGCTCGCGCGGCAGGCCCTCCTCGCCCACCGCCTCCAGATAGCCGTTGCCGCTCAGGACAAGCTGGCCGAACAGGGCCTCCAGCAGGTCGGCGCGGCCCTGAAGGGGGTTCGGGCGGCGCATCAGCTCGAGGACCGGATGCGTCTCGTAGCGGCGATGCGCGTCCTGGCAGACCAGCGGAATCGCCGCCGCCGCCTCGGCGATCAGCTTCACGCAGCGGAAGCCGATCGGATTGCCGGCAAATCCGTTGCGGATCAGGGACGGCACGTCCCGCGCACTCCACACCGCGCGCCCCGCCGGCCCCGCCGCGATCATCGGCCGCAGGCCCGATGCCTTGCGTTCGCCGGCCGGTGTCCGGCGCCGGAAGAAATCCAGTCGCATTCCCCTGCCCTCTCTCAACCCATCGAAAACCGTCCGTCCCGCCCGGCCCGTCCGTCCCGCCCGTCCGGCCCGTCCGGCCCGCCCGCAGTTCCCCCCGCGGCGGCCCCGCCTTGCCGCGCCCGCCCCCGCAGGCCGTCAGATCGCCCGCACCCGCGGGTCGCGGAACCCCGCCTGCGCGCCGACCATCAGCTCGGTCAGCGCCCAGACCAGGGCGTCCACCCGGTCGGGGCTGCCCCGCCCGGTGAATCCGGCGCGCGTCATCCGGCACATCTGGTCCTCCAGCGCCTCCAGCCCCCGCAGGTGATGGACCCGCCCCTGTTCGTAAAGTGCGGCCACCGGCTCGGCGCGGCTGACCTTGCCCTTGCCCGCATGCAGGGCGCGGAAGGGGACGAAGGTATCGATCCCGCGCAGGATCGCCTCGATCATGTCGCCGCCCATGTTGACCTCCGCCACGATCCGGTCGGCTGCGTGCCGGCGCGCCGCCGCGACGGCGGCCTGGGCCCAGCGATGCGGGCTCGCCCCCTCGACCGAGGCATCCTCCAGGACCCAGGCATGCCAGTCGCGCGGGTGCCCCTCGGTCACCGCACCGGCGACCACGATCCCGCAGGCATCCGATCCGGCATGGCCCGAGGCCGGCGGATCGATGGCCACGACGATGCGCGAGAAGCGCTCCGGCTTCGGGCGCCGGCCGGCGTCGATCATCGCCGCGGTCCACAGCGCCCCGTCCTGATCCTCCGGCATGATGCCGTCCAGCTCGCGTCGGCCCAGGCGGGTGCCGCCGAATCTGGCCTGGACCTCGGCCAGGAACGAGGCCGCGAGGTTCGCCCTGTTGGCATCCGTCCCGGCATGGGTGGTCACCGTCGACTCCGCCGCCAGGATCGCCCTCAGCACGGGCGTGGCGTGCGGCGTGGTGGTCACCACCTGCCGCGGGTCCCTGCCCAGCCGCAGCGCGAACTGCAGCGTCGTCCAGGCCTCCTCGGCCCGCGGCCATTTCCCCAGCTCGTCGAGCCAGGCCCCGTCGAACTGCGGCCCGCGCAGCGATTCGGGGTCGTGCGCCGAAAAGACCTGCGCCACCGCCCCGTTCGGCCAGACCAGCCGGCGGCGCGAGGCCTCCCAGACCGGCCGGCGATCGGGGGGCGAGATCTCCATCAGCCCGCTCTCGCCGAAGACCATGACCTCGCGCGCCTGATCGAGCGTCTCGCCGACCAGCGCCACCCGCGACAGCCGGCCCGGATCGGCGGGGCGCGCGCCCTCGACCATGCGGCGCACCCATTCGGCCCCTGCCCGTGTCTTGCCCGCGCCGCGCCCGCCCAGCACGACCCAGGTCTTCCAGGGCCTGCCCGCCGCCGTCGTGTCGGGCGGCAGCTGGTGCGGCATCGCCCAGAACTCGAAGAGGTCGGGCAGGGCGAGGATGGCCTCGTCGCTCAGCGCCTGCAGGAACTCATCCACCTGATGCGGCGTCGCGGATGCGATCCAGGCGCTCGCGGATCTCAGCCCGCGCTCGGTCGAGATCGAGGCCGACGCCGCCGGCGCCGCCACGATCCTCTTTGCCACGTCTTGCACTTCTCGCCTCTTCCTTCAGCAATCCGATCAGGATCGACCTGACGTCGCGCACGGCCCGGCGGGCCGCGGCGTCGTCGAACCGGCCCTCCCGCCTGACCGCGGCGAAGGCCGCGCTGGCCTCCTGCCGCAGGTCGTCGGCCAGCAGCCGGAAGGTCTCGACCAGATCCGGCAACGCATCCCCGTAGGGCTTCCTGTCTTCATCGCTCATCAGTGCCGGTCGCTCCCGCCGGGGTCCGGTGCGGCCAACAAAAAACGGCCCCGTCGATCCGACGGCGCCGTTCGCCCACCTCTTCCAGCTTGCCCGAAGTGCTATCCCGGGGCGCGCGCAGAGTCAAACAAAATCGTTCTGTGCCAGATAGTTGCGCGCTTGTCCTTAACTTTCCGTTTACCTTCAGCCGCCCGAGTCCTGGGTCCCTGTCGCGCCCTCTGCGCCCTGCTCGGCCTCGATCGCACGCCAGCGCGCCACGTTGTCGTTGTGCTCGGCAAGCGTCGCGGCAAAGGCATGGCCCCCCGTGCCGTCCGCCACGAAATACAGGTAATCCGTCTCTTCGGGGTTCAGCGCCGCGGCGATGCTCTCGCGGCCCGGATTGGCGATCGGCGTCGGCGGCAGCCCGTCGATGACATAGGTGTTGTAGGGGGTCTCGCGGCGCAGCTCGCTCTGGCGCAGCCCGCGCCCCAGCACCCCCTCGCCACCGGTGATCCCGTAGATCACCGTCGGGTCGGTCTGCAGCTTCATGCCCTGCTTCAGCCGGTTGACGAAGACGCTGGCCACGCGCCTGCGCTCCTCGGGCACGCCGGTCTCCTTCTCGACGATCGAGGCCATGATCAGCGCCTGCGCCTCGGTCTCGTAGGGCAGGCCCGCCGCGCGCCCGGCCCAGAGCTCGTCAAGCGTCGCGGACTGGCGCGCCTGCATCTGGGCGATCAGCCCGGCCCGGTCGGCCCCCCGCACCACCTCGTAGCTGTCCGGCGCCAGCGTCCCCTCGGGCGGCAGCGAGGCCACCTCGCCCGACAGGAACTCCGCCCGCTTCAGCCCCTCGACCGCCTGCCAGACCGTCGTCCCCTCGGCGAGCGTCACGCGGAACCGCACGTCCGGGTCGCTGGCCCGCTCGACATAGACATCGGGCGGCGCCTCGGCAGCCGGATCGAACTTGGCGATCTCGACATAGCGGTTCTGCGCCGGGTCAAGCTCGCGCACCACCACGTCCGATCCCGTCACGCCGATGCGGAAGTTGATCTCGGTGCCGCAGCTCGACACACCGCTGCCGGTGATCGCGGCCACGATCTCCTGCATCGTCGCGCCGGGCCTGACCAGATAGGATCCCGCCTTCAGCTCGCCCGACCTGCCCTCGTAGTCGGCCCCCACACGGAAGATGTAGCCGCTCGACACCGCCCCGCGCTCGACCAGCTGGTCGGCCACCGCCCCGAACGAGGTTCCCGGCTTGACCTGCAGGCAGATCGCCTCGGTCAGCGGGCCGGGGGCCACGTACTGGCGCTGGCCCCAGGCGACCACGGCGCCCAGCGCCACCAGGATCACCACGGCAAAGGTCAGGAAGTTCGAGGCGATGTTGCGCCACATCGCCCTCAGACCCGCTTCAGGACGAGCGAGGAGTTGGTCCCGCCGAATCCGAAGCTGTTGGACAGCGCCACGTCGATCCGCAGGCGCCGCGCCGCATTCGGCGCCAGGTCGAGCCTGGTCTCTACCGCGGGATTGTCCAGGTTGATGGTCGGCGGCGCCACCTGATCGCGCATGGCAAGGATGCAGAAGATCGCCTCAACCGAACCGGCCGCACCCAGCAGGTGGCCGATCGACGACTTGGTGGACGACATCGTGGCCCCGGCGGCATGGTTGCCCAGCAGCCGCTCCACCGCCGCCAGCTCGATCGTGTCGGCCATGGTCGAGGTTCCGTGCGCGTTGATGTAGTCCACCTGCCCCGGCGACAGCCCGGCGCGGGCCAGCGCCGCGCTCATGCTGCGAAAGCCCCCGTCGCCGTCCTCCGATGGCGCGGTGATGTGGTAGGCATCCCCCGACAGGCCGTAGCCCGCGATCTCGGCATGGATCCGCGCCCCCCGCGCCCGGGCATGCTCGTAGTCCTCCAGGACGACGATCCCCGCCCCCTCGCCCATGACGAACCCGTCGCGGTCCGCGTCATAGGGGCGCGAGGCCTTCTCGGGCTCGTGGGCGCGCTTGGTGGACAGCGCCTTGCAGGCGTTGAACCCGGCGATGCCGATCTCGCTGATCGGCGCCTCGCAGCCGCCCGCCACCATCACGTCGGCATCGCCCCACTGGATCAGCCGCGCCGCGTCGCCGATGGCATGGGCGCCCGTCGAGCAGGCCGTCACCACCGCGTGGTTCGGCCCCTTGAACCCGTAGCGGATCGAGACCTGCCCCGAGGCGAGGTTGATCAGCGCGCTCGGGATGAAGAAGGGCGAGACCCGCTTCGGCCCGCGCTCGCGGATCAGCACCGCCGTCTCGGCGATCGCCGTCAGGCCGCCGATGCCCGAACCGATCATCACCCCGGTGCGCAGCTTCTCGGCCTCGCTCGGGTTCTCCCAGCCCGCGTCGCGCAGCGCCTGCGCCGCCGCCGCCATCCCGTAGAGGATGAAGTCGTCGACCTTGCGCTGGTCCTTGGGCTCCATCCAGTCGTCCGGGTTGAATGTGCCGTCCGAACCGTCGCCCCGCGGCACCTCGCAGGCATAGGTCGTCACCACGTTCGACGTGTCGAAGCGCGTGATCGGCCCGGCGCCGGACTGTCCCGCCAGAAGCCGGCTCCACGTCTCCTCGACCCCACAGGCCAGGGGCGTCACCAGCCCCAGCCCGGTTACGACAACCCGCCGCATGCAGCGCTCCCTGCTCGTCCGCCCGATGTCCCGCCCTGATACACGGCGGGGGAATCGCGCGCAATCGCCGCCGCCCCGGCCGCGGCGGCCCGTTCAGGCGACCGCCGCATTGGTCATCGCTGAAAGCCGCCCGCTCATCCACAGCCGGACGATGCGCACGGCGATCCAGGGTATGAGGACGCTCGCGCCAAGGATGACCGCCGCGCCGGCAGGGGCCCAGGGCCCGCCGAGCCGCAGCCAGAACACGCCCACCGCCGCCACCGGAAAGGTGAAGGCCCCCCAGAAGGGCGAGAAGCCCGCCGCCGTCAGCCAGCGCACGTGCCACAGCATCAGCAGGACCAGCCCCGCCGAGGCGATGGCGAAGCCCTGCGCCGCAACGCCGTAGCCCAGGTAGTGGGCCACGTTGCCAAGCAGCGCCGTCGGCGCCAGGTGGATCACCAGCAGCGGGCGCAGCGGCGGCGGCGGGCGCTTCGCCAGAAGCTGGCGCGTGCTCACCACCCAGATCGGCACCGCCGCCAGAAGGCCCAGCCCGAAGATCAGCTGCGCCAGCCCGTCATGGCCCAGCTGGTGGGCGGCGATGCCGCCGATCAGCACGGCGACGAAGCTCAGGTTCCAGACCGGGTTGACCATCGCCTGCTCGCGCGGGCCATGGGTGAACAGGTTGACCAGCGCCCCGACCAGCACGAGGTGCAGCCCCAGGCCCGCGGCCAGCAGGCCGTTCGCCAGACCCGTCTGGTAGGGGACGAACACGATCGCCAGCAGATAGACCGACATGATCATCGCCGACAGGCCGGCCCGGCCGGGCAGCGTCCGCAGGTCCTCGCCGGCCACGCCCGGCCGCCGCACCACCTTCAGCGCGTAGACCGCCGCAGCGAAGAGGTAGACCAGCACCCCCGCCCCAAGCAGCATCTCGGCCGGCTCGCCCGGCAGGCCGAACCGCTCGGCCCCGACCCGCCAGCCGATGCCGAGGTTCAGAAGTCCCATGATGACGGTGAAGACGGCCGGCGGGGTGCGCCGCCCGATGCCGCCGCGGATCGCCGAGGGGCGCGCCATCACGCCCCCCTCGCCGCCGCCCGGGCCGCCGCGCCCGCGCCGATCGAGCGGTCCTCCTCGAAGCCCACCACAGCCAGCGCCACCGCGACCGCCGCGCTCGACAGCCACAGCGGCAGGACGACCCCCGCGGCGGCAGCCGCCGCCAGCAGGCCCAGCCCGACCAGATGCGACAGCGGGAACCGCGCCGCGCTCAGCCGCTTGAACCAGCCGTTGCCGGCGACGAACAGCGCCGCTCCTCCGGCCAGGGCCGCCATGTCGCCCCAGCTCCCCGTGGCCGCCGGATGGGCGATGGCCCGCTCCGCCCCCACCGCCGCCAGAACCACGCCGGCCACGATCGGGATATGGGCATAGGTGAAGGACAGCCGCGCGATCCGTCCCGGATCGTCGGACTGCTCGATCTGGTGGGCCGCGCGCCTGTGGCCGATGTTGAAATAGACCCACCACATGCCGACCGAGACCATGACATTGGCGGCGAAGGCGGCCAGGCCCGTCGCGTCCCACGCCATCTCCGCGAAGGTCGCCCCCGAGACGAGCAGCGTCTCGCCCAGCGCGATGATGACGAAAAGCCCGCAGCGTTCGGCGATGTGCCCGCCCCGCACCGTCCAGTTGGTCGTCACGTCCCGCCCCAGCCCCGGCACCGCGAACGAGAGCACGGGCCCGGCATAGTCGATCGCCAGCGCCACCGCCCAGACGGCAAGCCTGTGCCCGGGCGCCACCAGCCCGCCGGCGATCCAGAACACCCCGGCAAGGGCCATCCAGACGAGGATCCGCAGGTAGGTCCGGCGCAGCACCGCATCGCCCCGCGCCGCGCGGTACATGAAGGCCGTGCGCCCCGCCTGCATCGCCACGAAGGCCGCCGCGAAGACCGGGCCCCTCTCGCCATAGGCCTCGGGGATCGCCATCGACAGGAAGAGCCCGCCGAACATCATCGCGAACAGCATCCCGCGCACCGCCGGGGCGTCCGGGTCCAGGCGGTTCAGCACCCAGGTCGTGTAGATCCACACCCACCACACGGCCAGGAAGATCACCGCCGCCTCGACGGCCCCCCGCAACGAGAAGTGATGCAGCAGGAAATGCGACACCTGGGTGATCGCGAAGACGAAGACGAGGTCGAAGAACAGCTCGACGAACCCCACCCGGCTGTCCTCGGCGCGCAGCAGTCCGGCCATTCCGCCCCCTCCTCTTCCGGCCGCAGCCTATTGAGGCTGGACAACCGCTTCAAGCCGGCGTCACCTCGCGCCGCCATCCGCCGGAGCCTCCCTTGCCCGCCTCCCGCCCTCTCGCCGCCGCGCTCTGGATGTCGGGCTCGATCGCCGGCTTCACCGCGATCGCCGTCGCCGGCCGGCAGATCGGCCCGGCGCTCGACACGTTCGAGATGATGCTCTACCGCTCGGCCATCGGCTTCGCCCTCGTGGCCGCCTTCGCCCTCGCCACCGGCCGCGCCGGCCGGATCACGGCCGACCGTCTCGGCACGCACGCGCTGCGCAACGCCATCCATTTCGCCGGCCAGAACCTCTGGCTGCACGCGCTCGGCCTCATCCCCCTCGCCCAGCTCTTCGCGCTCGAATTCTCCACCCCGCTCATCGTCGCCCTGCTCGCGCCGCTCGCCCTTGGCGAAAGGCTCACGCCGCGGCGCCTCGCCGCCACGGTCCTCGGCTTCGCCGGCGTGCTAGTCGTCGCCCGCCCCTTCGCCGCGGGCGGCCTGTCGGCGGGGGCGCTCGTCGCCCTCGCCTCGGCCCTCGCCTTCGCCCTGACCGCGCTCGTCACCAAGCGGCTGACCCGCACGACCGACGTGACCTGCATCCTCTTCTGGCTCACCCTGATGCAGACCGGCCTCGCCCTGGCGACGGCCGGGGCCGACGGCCGCATCGCCCTGCCGGCGGCCGCGCTCTGGCCCTGGGTCGCGCTCCTCGGGGTCGCCGGGCTCGCCGCCCATGTCGGCCTGACGATGGCGCTTTCGCTGGCACCGGCCACCGTCGTCACGCCGATCGACTTCCTGCGCCTGCCGGTCATCGCCGTCGTCGGCTGGCTGGCCTATGCCGAGGCGCCGGACCCCCTGGTGCTCGCCGGCGGCGCCGTCATCCTCGCCGCCAACTGGATCAACCTCCGGGGCGAGGCGCGCGTCCCCTCCGCAACAGCCTGAGACGTCGATCGCCCTGCCGCAGCGTAATCCTTTGTCCGAACGCCAGGGCTGCGGCATAGTTCCGCCGGGGAAGGCCCGCTCCGGCGGGCAAGGGAAGGGAAAGGCATGAAACAGGCTTTGCTTGCCGCGGGCGCGCTCGCGCTCGCCGCCGGGGACGCCAGCGCAGGCGGCGTCGAACGCTCGGGCCAGTTCGTCGGGATCCTGTTCGAAGAGGGCAACGTCGCCCAGCTCAGCTTCGCGGTCGGCAGCCCTGACGTGTCGGGCACAGTCGGGGGCGGGGCCCTGGCCTCGGGCGACATGTCGCCGAGCTATCTCACCTATTCGCTCGCCTACAAGCAGGCCCTCGGCGAGAATCTCGACTTCGCGGTGATCATCGACCAGCCCATCGGGGCCGATGTCGACTATCCCGTGGGCACGGGCTATCCGCTCCAGGGCACCACCGCCACGCTCTCCTCGACCGCGATCACCGGCCTTCTCAGGTATCGCTTCGACAACAACGTCTCGCTCTACGGCGGCCTCCGGGGCGAGACGGTGAAGGGCGTCGTCAGCATCCCGCTCGTCGCGGGATACACGCTCGAGACCAACCGCGACCTCGCCTTCGGCTACGTCGTCGGCGTCGGCTGGGAACGGCCCGACATCCTGGCCAGGGTCGCGCTCACCTACAACTCCGCCATCGAGCACAGCCTCGATTCCGTCGAGTTCGGCGCCGTCCCCACCCAGTTCCAGACGACGGTGCCGCAGTCGGTCAACCTCGAGTTCCAGACCGGCATCTCGCGCAAGGCGCAGCTCCTGCTCTTCGGCTCGGTGCGCTGGGTGGACTGGACGGAATTCGAGATCGCGCCCCCCGCCTATCTCGGTGCGACGGGATCGCCCCTCGTTGCCTACCAGTCCGACCGCATCACCTACAGTCTCGGCCTCGGCAAACGGTTCTCCGACCGGTGGTCGGGGGCGGTGACGCTGGGCTACGAGCCGTCGAACGGCGACATCACGGGCAACCTCGGCCCGGTCGACGGCTTCGCCAGCATCGGCCTCGGGGCGACCTACACGATGGACAACGTGAAGGTCACCGGCGGCCTCCGCTACATCCGCATCGGCGATGCGACGACGGCGGTCGTCGGCGGCGACTTCTCGGGCAACAGCGCATTGGCCGCGGGCGTGCAGATCACGACAAGCTTCTGAGGGCCGGATCCCGCAACTTCCGGGTTGCGGGGGCCGCCGCGCTGGCAACGTCATAGGCATCATGGCCGGGGTCCCCGCACAGAAGACGCTTTCGCCCCTCGCCTGGGCCCTGCTCGCGCTGCTCGCGCTGATCTGGGGGGCGTCGTTCCTGTCCAACCGCGCCACCCTGGCCGAGGTGCCGGTCCTCACAGCCGTCGCCTTCCGCGTCAACGTCGCCGCCGCCGCGCTCTGGGCCTGGGTCCTCCTCCGCCGCCTGCCGCTGCCCGGACTGCGGGCCGCTCCCGCCTTTCTCGGCATGGGCGTGCTGAACAACGTCATCCCCTTCGGCCTGATCGTCTGGGGACAGCAGTTCATCCCCTCGGGCCTCGCCGCGATCTTCAACGCCACGACGGCGATCTTCGGTGTCCTGCTCGCCGCGCTCTTCTTCGCCGACGAAAGGCTGACCCTGCGCAAGGCGGCGGGCGTGGCCATCGGCTTCACCGGGGTCGCCATCGCCATCGGCCCCGAAAGCCTCGCCGCCCTCGATCCCACCTCGCTCGGGCAGCTCGCGGTCCTCGGGGCCACCTTCTCCTATGCCTGCGCCGGCATCTTCGCGCGGTCCTTCCTGCACGGCCTGCGCCCCGAGGTTGCGGCCGCCGGGATGCTGACCGGGGCCGCCCTCGTCATGCTGCCGGCCGCCCTCTGGTTCGACGGCGCGCCCCGCCTCGACTACGCGCCGGCCACCTGGGCCGCCCTCCTCTATCTCGCGCTGGTGGCCTCGGCGGCGGCCTATGTCCTCTACTACGCTGTCCTCGCCCGCGCCGGCGCCGGCAATCTCGGCCTCGTGACGCTGATGGTCGTGCCGGTCGCCATCGCCCTCGGCGCCCTGGTCTACCGCGAAAGGCTCCTCGCGCAGGAATACGCGGGCTTCCTCGTCATCGCCCTCGGCCTGATGGTCCTCGACGCCCGCCCCCGCGCCCTGTTCGGCCGCCCCGCGCCGCCCGCGCCGCCCGCGAC
>JAOADN010000079.1 GCA_026417295.1 Paracoccaceae bacterium | reverse complement strand
TGTGTATAAGAGACAGCTTCCAGGAACAGGCGATGCAGATCGCCATCGTCGGCGCGGGCTTCGACCCCGAGGAGGCCGACCGCCTGCGCCGGTCGCTGGCCACCTTCAAGAAGCACGGGAACGTCAGCGAGTTCCGCGACCGCTTCATGCAGGGCATGCGGGCGAACGGCCATGACGAGGACTTCGCGGCGCGCTGCTTCGCGCAGATCGAGGGTTTCGGCAGCTACGGCTTTCCCGAAAGCCATGCGGCGAGCTTCGCGCTTCTCGTCTATGCCTCGGCCTGGCTGAAGCTGCACCACCCCGGCATCTTCGCCTGCGCGCTGCTGAACAGCCAGCCGATGGGCTTCTACGCCCCCGCGCAGATCATCCGCGACGCGCGCGAACACGGGGTGACGGTGCGCCCGGTCTGCATCGAGGCGAGCCACTGGGACAACGTGATGGAACCCCTGCCGGGGGGCGGCCTGGCGCTGCGCCTGGGGTTCCGGCAGGTCAGGGGCATGGCCGAGACGGACGCGCAGTGGATCGTCGCGGCGCGCGGCAACGGCTACCGGGCGGTGGAGGATGTCTGGCGCCGCGCCGGCGTCGGCCCGCGGACCCTGGCCATCCTGGCCGAGGCCGACGCCTTTGCCGCGCTGGGCCTGTCGCGCCGCGAGGCGCTGTGGGCGGCGCGCGCCATCGGCGGCGAGCGGCCCCTGCCGCTGTTCG
Organism: Paracoccaceae bacterium; assembly: GCA_026417295.1. Taxonomy (GTDB): domain Bacteria; phylum Pseudomonadota; class Alphaproteobacteria; order Rhodobacterales; family Rhodobacteraceae; genus JAOADN01. The sequence goes on along the minus strand of JAOADN010000079.1, from coordinate 10,208 downwards.
CGGGCGATCTGGACGGCGAGGGGATCGTCGAGCCGGCGGCCGTGTTCCGGGCGATGACCGAGGGCGAGAACGTGGTCGAGGACTATGTGTCGATGCGGCTGACGCTGAGGACGCATCCGGTGGCGCTGCTGCGCCACAGGCTGACGCCCGGCCATCCCGCAGCCGGGCTTCCCTCCGGGCCGGACATCCCCGCCGGCGGCATCGCAGCCCGTCCGGGCGCTGCGCGCCCGGACCCGCGCGGGGGCGCTGCCCCCGCACCCCCGGGATATTTCAACCAGATGGAAACCGGGATCGGGCCAACTGGCCCCGCGGTACAGGCGGGGACGCCGATGACCGCCCAGGTGGAAGCCGCCCTGCCTCGCGCCCCGCGCGGGGCAGGGTTCCCCTAGCGCAGGCGCGCCAGGATCTCGGGCGTGGCGAAGCCGTCCGGCACCAGGCCCTGCGTCCGCTGGAAGGCCATGATCGCGGCCACGGTCTTCGGCCCGATCCGCCCGTCCACCCCGCCGGTATCATGGCCGCGCGCCACGAGGCGCGACTGCAGTTCGATGCGTTCTTCGGGCGTCAGCACGCGCAGGTCGCGCGGCCAGGAGTGGACGAGCGGCCCCGCCCCGCCGATCCGGTCGGCAAGGTGGCCGACGCCGATCACGTAGGCGTCGGCGGGATTGTAGGCCTCGATCACGTGGAAGTTCGGGAAGATCATGAAGGCCGCGCCGCGGTGCCCGGCCGGAAACAGGATCGAGGCCGGCCCGTGGTCGGGGACCACGTGGCCCGCCATGTCGCGCACCCCGAGGCCGGCCCAGAAGGCGGCGGGCTTCTTCACCCCCACGCCCGACAGCGCGAAGTCGAAACCATCGGGCACCGCCACCTCGACGCCCCAGGGTTCGCCCTTCCGCCAGCCGAAGTGCCTGAGGTAGGCCGCGGCCGAGGCCAGCCCGTCGGCGGGATCGGCCCCCCAGATGTCGCGCCGCCCGTCGCCGTCGAGATCGACCGCATGGGCAAGGAAGGAGGTCGGCATGAACTGCGGATGCCCCATCGCGCCCGCCCAGCTTCCCGTCATCCGCGCCGGATCGACATCGCCGGCGGCGACGATCCTCAGCGCCGCCATGAGCTGGTCCTCGAAGAAGGCGCTGCGGCGGGTATCGGCGGCCAGCGTCGCCAGCGCCGCGATCGTGTTCGTCGTTCCCATGTAGGTGCCGAAGGATGTCTCGACCCCCCAGATTGCCAGAACGATATCGCCGTCCACGCCGAATTCGGTCTCTATCCGGCGGATCAGTGCCGCATGCTGCCGTCGCGCGGCACGCCCCATCCGCACCCGTTCGTCGGATGCGGCGATGTCGAGATAGTCCCAGATCGCCCTGGTGAACTCGGCCTGGCGACGGTCGCGTTCGATGACCTCGGGCAGGAAGGTGGCCAGCGGCAGCGCAAGGTCCAGCGTCCGCGCGTCGATCCCGGCGGCCAGCGCGCGGCTGCGGAACCCCTCGCGCCAGGCCGCGAACTCGGCCGCCGTCAGCGTCGGTTTCAGGATCTCGCCGGCGCTGCTCATGCTGGCCTCCCCCCGGGCCGGATCGTCCGCGGCCGCAGGCCCCGAGGCCAGCGCCAGGGCAAGGGCGCAGGCAAGGGCGCAGGCAGGGGCGCAGGCAGGGGCGCGGACGGGACGGGCCTGTGTCATCGCCTTGACTGTAGCGCCGCGGACCCGCCCGGGGAATCCGTCACCGGCGGCGCCTCTCGGCCAGGCGGCGGGCCTTCGCCTGCCGGGCGCGCGCCTTGCCGGGGGCGCGCCTGGCCCCGCCGTGCGCGGCCGGTGCCGCACCGCCCGGCAGGCCGGCCCCGTCCACCGACAGCAGCTCCAGCACCAGCCCGCCGGTGACGGGCACCGCCTCGGCCAGGCGCACCGTGACCTTCTGCCCGATGCCGAGGACCGTCCCGCTGTCGGCGCCCATCAGCGTCTGGCTGCGCGGATCGAAATGGAAGAACTCGCGCCCGATCGAGCGGATCGGGATCAGCCCGTCGGCCCCCGACCCGTCGAGCTTCACGAACAGGCCGAAGCGCGTGACGCCGCTGATCCGCCCCGTGAATTCGGCACCGACGCGGTCGGACAGCCAGGCCGCCAGGTAGCGGTCGGTCGTGTCGCGCTCGGCCGCCATCGAGCGGCGCTCGGCCTCGCTCACCTTCTCGGCCGTCTCGGCCAGCATCTCGATGTCGGCCTTCGACAGGCCGTCGTCGCCCCAGCCATGGGCGGTGATGAGGGCGCGGTGGACGATCAGGTCGGAATAGCGCCGGATCGGCGAGGTGAAATGCGCATAGGTCCGGAGCGCCAGGCCGAAATGGCCGAAGTTCTCGGGGTTGTAATAGGCCTGCGGCAGGGAGCGCAGGGTGGTGATGTTCAGCAGCTCGTCGAAATCGGTTCCCTCGGCCTGGGCGAGCAGCCGGTTCAGATGCGCGGTCTTCAGCACCTGACCCCTGGCGAGCGTGAAGCCCGAGGCCTCGGCCACCTCGCGCAGGGCGTCGAGCTTCAGGGGTGTCGGCTCCTCGTGGACGCGGAAGAGGAGCGGCCGCTTCAGCCGGACCAGCTCTTCGGCCGCCGCGACATTGGCCGCGACCATGAACTCCTCGATCATCCGGTGGGCCTCGAGCCTTTCGCGGAAGGCGACCGAGAGGACGCGCCCGTCCTCGCCCAGCACGATCCGGCGTTCCGGCAGGTCGAGGTCGAGGGGCTGGCGGGCCACCCGCGCGCGATCCAGAGCCTGAAAGGCCGCATAGAGAGGCAGGATGACCGGTTCCAGCAGGTCTGCCATGCGTGCGTCGGGCCGTCCGTCGCGGGCCGCCTGCACCTCTTCGTAGGACAGCGACGCGACCGACCGGATCATCCCGCGGGTGAAACGGTGCGACAGTTTCGCGCCGTTCCGGTCGAGGACGATGCGCACGGCGATCACCGGACGCTCCAGCCCCTCGTGCAGCGAACAGAGGTCGCCCGAGAGATGCTCGGGCAGCATCGGCACCACCCGGTCGGGAAAGTAGGTCGAGTTGCCGCGGTTGCGCGCCTCGCGGTCGAGCGCCGATTGCGGGCGGACGTAATGGGCGACATCGGCGATGGCGACCCACAGGACATGGCCGCCCGGATTGGCGGGATCCGCGTCGGGATGGGCATGGCAGGCATCGTCGTGGTCGCGCGCATCGGCCGGATCGATGGTGACGAAGGGCAGCCCGCGCAGGTCCTCGCGCCGGCCGAGGCCGACCGGGCGCGCCGCGTCGGCCTCGGCGATGGCGGCGTCGGAGAAGGCATCGGGGATCCCGTGCTGGTGGATGGCGATCAGCGAGACCGCCTTCGGCGCCGAGGGATCGCCGAGCCGCTCGACGATCCGCGCGCGCGGCAGGCCGAGGCGGTCGCGCGGGCCGGCCTGTTCGGCCTCGACCAGCTCGCCGTCGCGGGCGCCATGCGTGGCGTCGGGGGCGACGCGCCATTCGCGCTCTGCCCCCTTGTCGATGGGCACGATGCGCCCGCCCTCGGCACCCTTGCGGAAGATGCCGACGATGCGCACCGGATTGACGCCGATCTTGCGGATCAGCCGCGCCTCGTACTGATGGGCCTCGCCCGCCACCTCGTTGACGCGGGCGAGGATCCGGTCGCCCGCGGCAAGGGCGGCATCGGTCCGCCGCGCGACCAGCAGGACGCGGGGCTCGGGCGTGTCGCCGGACCATTCCAGGGGCTTCAGGAACTGGTCGCCCTGCCGGTCCGGCGGCAGCACGGCGAAGACGCCGACCGGCGGCAGCTTGACCGGATCGCGGAAATGGCCGCGCCGCCGGTCGACCGCGCCCTCGGCCTCGAGCTCCTTCAGGATCTGTTTCAGGACGATCCGGTCCGCCCCCCTGATTCCGAAGGCCCGCGCGATGTCGCGCTTGGCGACGCTGCCGGGATTGTCGGCGATCCAGGCGCGGATCTCGTCCTTCGAGGGGATGCGGTTCATGCCGCCTCGGTAGCACCGCGCGCCGGTCGGGTCACGGGGGAACTCCGCCCCGGCGGCGTGTCAGAGGCTGCGCTCCATGTCGCGGTGGGCGATGCCGGCATCGAGATACTGCTCGCCGAAGGCGCGGAACCCGAGGCGCTCGTAGAAGCCCATGGCATGGGTCTGCGATCCCAGGACCGCGCGCGTGCAGCCCTCGCGCCGCAGGACGTCCAGCGCGGCCAGCACCAGCGCCCGGCCCAGCCCCTCGCCGCGCGCCTCGGCCAGCACGGCGACGCGACCGATCTTGCCGGTTCCGCCGTCGATCAGCATGCGCGCCGTCCCGACCGGAACGAGGTTGCGGTGCGCCAGAAGGTGCAGGGCCTCGGGATCGCGTCCATCGACCTCGTCCTCGGGAGAGACGCCCTGCCCGAGGGTGAAGACGATGCGGCGGATGGCCAGGCAGGTGGCGAGGTCCCGCGTTTCGGAAATCGTCACTGTCATGCGAAATAGTCCCTGAGAATGCGGCCATAGACCGCCTTCAGCGCGCGGATGTCGGCGACTGCGACATGTTCGTCGACCTGGTGCATCGTCCGGCCGACCAGGCCGAACTCGACGACCGGGCAATGGTGGCGCAGGAAGCGGGCGTCCGACGTGCCGCCCGAGGTCGAGGGCACCGGGCGCCGCCCCGTCTCGGCCTCGACGGCCGCCGCGACAAGATCGGTGAAGGGCCCCGGCGGGGTGAGGAAGCTCTCCCCCGCAACTTCCGCCGTCCGTTCGAAGCGGATGCCCGAGCGCGCCGTCTCGGCGGCGATCTCGCCGTCGATCCAGGCCAGCAGCGAGGCGCTGGAATGGGCATCGTTGAAGCGGATGTTGAAGGTCGCGCGCGCCTCGCCCGGAATGACGTTGCCGGCCGGGTTGCCCGTGTCCACCGTGGTGATCGCCAGGGTCGAGGGGTCGAAATGCGCCGTGCCTTCGTCCAGCCTGTGGCCGGCCAGACGGTCGAGCAGGCGGACCAGCCCGTGCAGCGGATTTCGCGCCCGGTGCGGATAGGCGGCATGGCCCTGCACCCCCAGCGCGGTCAGCCTGACGGTCATCGAACCGCGACGCCCGATCTTCATCATGTCGCCCAGCGTCTCGGGGCAGGTCGGCTCGCCGACGAGGCAGACGCTCATCTGCTCGCCCTCCGCCGCCATCCAGTCGAGGATCGCCGCCGTGCCGTCGGTCCCGGCCGCCTCCTCGTCGCCGGTCACGGTGATGACGATCGCGCCGTCCGGCGGCGCCGTCCGCACCAGATCGACGGCCGCCGCGACAAAGGCGGCGACGCCCGACTTCATGTCGGCCGCGCCGCGCCCCCAGAGCCTGCCGTCGCTGATCTCGGCACCGAAGGGATCGCGGGTCCAGGCCGCGCGGTCGCCCACGGGAACCACGTCGGTATGCCCGTTGAAGCCGAAGGTGCGGTTGGCGCCCCGGCGCCCCCACCGGGCGAAGAGGTTCGCGATGCCGTTGCGGTCGGTCCGGCGGCATTCGAACCCGGCTGCGGCGAGCACCCCTTCCAGAAGCGTCAGCGCCCCGCCCTCGGCCGGCGTCACCGAAGGGCAGCGCACCAGCGCCGCGGTCAGTTCAACCGGATCGACGGGATCGACGGGCGCATCGGTCATCGCGGGGGCCTTCCGGCGGACGGGCGGCCCGAGGCTTAGACGGCCCGGCCCGGCTTGGCAACCGCAGGGTGTGGCCATTGCGCAACCCGGCCCGGCGGACGGAGGTGCCGCGCCACGGCCGGGATTCACGGCGCGCCCGCACAGGGGCATAGTCGGCGCAACGAAACGACCCGAGGCAGGGCGAAAAGGGCGGCAGAGACCGCCCGCGATCGAGCAGGGCAGGGCGCGCGGCCGGACCGCGCGCCGCGATCCGTGGCGGTCATCACCCCTTTCCTCCGGGCAGCAGAGGCGGGTGAGGCAGCATGGTCAGGAACCCCGGGGCAGAATCGGGCATCCACCGTTCGGCACGCGGGGCGGGCCGATGAGCTGGATCTTCGCCGCCTCTGCCGACGAACCGGAGGCGAATTCGGCCATCGCCGCGGTGCCCGAGCGCCTGCCGTCGGGCAGCCTCGTCATGCTCGTCGATCCCTCGCTCGCCTTCGTCATGCCCGGCCTGCCGCTCCTGCACGCGGCGGCACCGGGACCGGAGCCGCGCGCCCTGTCCGTCGTGCTTCTCGATGACGGGCGGCTGCACCTGATGCACCGCCGGGGCGACAGCCGCGGCGCGCTTGCCGTCACCCTGGCCGACATGGCCGAGGCGCCGGCAGCCCGCATCACCTACGGCTGGGATGCCAGGACCGGGCGCCACTTCCTGTCGGCCGAGAACCTGTCCTCGGGCGGCGTCGCCCTGTCGGCGGCGGCGGGGGCGACCGGCCTTGCCCGCCAGGACGTGCTGGACCTGTGCATCGACCGGCGCCGGACCTTCGCGCATCCCGCGCTTCTCTCGCTGGCCATCGGCACGGGCGTGGCGACGGTCGGGCAGACCGGCGGGATCGCCGCCGGAACGCCGGTGGCCACGCCCGACGGCCCCGTTCCGGTCGGCCGGATCAGGCCGGGCGACACGGTCCTGTCCGGCGACGGGCGCGCGCGGCGCGTCCTTGCCGTGACGGTCGACCGCAGCCCCGCCCTGGGGCCCCTGCGCCCCGTCAGGCTTCTTGCGCCCTATTTCGGCCGGAAGGAGGACATCGTGGTGGATCCGCGGCAGAAGGTCCTGATCGCCGGCCCGGATGTCGAATACCTCTTCGAATGCGAGGCGGTGCTGGCCGAGGCGCGGGCGCTTGCCGACGGGACGACGGCCCAGCGCGCCGACGATGATCCCTGGGCGGAATGGCATGGCCTCGTCTTCGACGAGCACGACACCTTCCTCGCCGACGGCTGCCGCATGGACGGGCGCTTCGTCGGGCGCATCGCCGCGTCGCCCGACATCGTCGCGCGCAGCTCGCTTGCCGGCCTCGCGGCCGCCGACGCCCTGCCCGTCCATGCCGCGCGCTGCCACCGCGTGCTCGCCCCGTGGGAGGCGACGGCCCTGTCCGAGATGCGCCGGCGGCGGCGCGCGCCGGTCGCCGCCTGAGGGCCCGTCCCGCCCGGCCTCAGTCGTAGAAGGGCGTCGCCTCGGCGACGACGACGGCATTCTCCTCGCGCGCCCTCTGCATCAGGGCGTGTTCCCCTGCCGTCGCCGCCAGGCCCGCCGCGGCGCGTTCCTCCGGCGTGCCCTGCGCGGTGACCTGAAGCGGCGCAAGCCCCGCCGCCTTCAGCACGGCGACCGTCTCGCGCACGGCCTCCTCCTCGCTGCGGGCCCCGACATAGACCAGAAGCGCCCCGCCGGTGGCCTTTTCCGGCAGCCCGTCGCCCGGCCTGCGGCCGACCTCGACGATCAGGGTATGCACCTCGACCGGGCGTGCCGCCCGGCCGCCGGCCCTGCCCGGCGCCGGCGTCCTGGGCGGCCGCGCCGCGCCGGCCCCGTCAGTCACGCAGAAGCTCGTTGATCGAGGTCTTGGCGCGGGTCTGCGCGTCCACCTTCTTGACGATGACCGCGCAATAGAGGTTGACCCCGCCCCTGCCCGGCATCGAACCGGCGACGACCACCGATCCGGCCGGCACCTCGCCATACATGACGGCGCCGGTCTCGCGATCGACGATCTTGGTCGACCTGCCGATATAGACGCCCATGCCGAGGACCGAGCCCTCGCGCACGATGCAGCCCTCGACCACCTCGGAACGCGCACCGATGAAGCAGTCGTCCTCGATGATCGTCGGGCCGGCCTGCATCGGTTCCAGCACGCCGCCGATGCCGACGCCCCCCGACAGGTGCACGTTCCGGCCGATCTGCGCGCAGGAGCCCACGGTGGCCCAGCCGTCCACCATCGTGCCTTCGTCCACATAGGCGCCCACGTTGACGAACGAGGGCATCAGCACGACCCCCTTCGCGATGTAGGCCGAGCGCCGCACGATCGACCCCGGCACGGCGCGGAACCCCGCCGCGCGCCATTCGGCCTCGCCCCAGCCCTGCCATTTCGAAGGCACCTTGTCCCACCAGGACCCGCCGCCGTTGCTGCCCGCAATCAGTCCCATGTCGGTCATCCGGAAGGACAGCAGGACCGCCTTCTTCGCCCACTGGTTGACGTGCCAGTCGCCGCCCCGCTTCTCGGCCACACGCAGCGTGCCCCTGTCCAGCGCCTCGAGCGTGGCTTCCACCGCCTCGCGCGGCTCGCCGCGGGTTGCGGGGGACAGGCTCTCGCGGGCCTCCCAGGCGGCTTCGACGGCGGCTTCCAGTGCGGCATGCGTCATGGCGGACCCCGGGGCGGAGGCTGGTTTCGGACGACCGGAGCCTATAGACGGGTGGACGGTCACACGCAATCCGCCGGACGGTCCCGATGAGCCAAGAGCGCCGCCATTCCTTCCGCCGCAGCCCCGAGGACATGGCCGTCGCGCGGACCATTCCCGACACGCCGCAGACGCGCTCGCCGGCCTATCGTCTGGCCTTCGCCGACGAGGACTTCCTGACGCGCGAGGAACTGCGCCCGGTGCGCCTGCAGCTCGAACTCCTCAAGACCGAGCTGGCGCTCGACGAGGCGGGCATCCGCTCGACCATCGTCCTGATGGGCAGCGCGCGGATCCCCGCGCCCGAGGCCGCGCAGTCCGGCGCCGCCGCCAGGCTCGCCCGCTATTACGAGGAGGCGCGCCGTCTCGCGCGGCTGGTGACCGAGGCATCGCTCAAAGGCGGCGGGACCGAGAACGTCATCGTCACCGGCGGCGGGCCGGGCATCATGGAGGCCGGCAACCGCGGCGCGGCCGAGGCGGGCGGGCGGTCCGTCGGGCTGAACATCGTGCTGCCCCACGAACAGGCGCCCAACCGCTGGGTCACGCCCGAACTCTGCTTCAACTTCCATTACTTCGCGATCCGCAAGATGCATTTCCTGATGCGCGCGCGCGCGATCTGCATCTTTCCGGGCGGCTTCGGGACGCTCGACGAGATGTTCGAGAGCCTGACCCTGATCCAGACGGGCCGCATGCGCCGCGTGCCCTTCCTGCTTTTCGGGCGCGCCTTCTGGGAGGGGCTGATCGACTGGGCGTCGCTGGCCGCGAACGGGCTGGTCGCGGCCGCGGACCTGGAGCTCTTCCGCTATGTCGAGACGGCCGAGGAGGCGGTCGGCCTGATCGGCGCGCCGCCGGCTCCGGCGGCCGGGGGCTGACCGGCGCAGGACGAAGGCGAGAAGCGACCGGCAGGAAGCGACGAGCCGCCGGGCCGCTCGTCCGTCCTGGCGGACGTTCTCGCTGGCCGGGGCATTCAGGCCGCGCCCGGCCCCCCGGCTGCAGCCGCCACCTCGGCGGCGATCTCGCGCGCCGACTTCCGTGCCCGCTCGGTCGCCGACTTGAGCTGCCCGCAGGCGGCCATGATGTCCTCGCCGCGCGGCGTGCGGATGGGCGAGGCGTAGCCGGCCTTGTGGATGATGTCGGCGAAGGCCTCGATCCGCTCCCAGTCCGAACGCTCGTAGGGCGCGCCCGGCCACGGGTTGAAGGGAATGAGGTTGATCTTGGCCGGAATGCCCGCGATCAGCTTCACAAGCCGTTTCGCATCCGCATCGCTGTCGTTCACGCCCTTCAGCATGACGTATTCGAAGGTGATGCGTTCGCTGTTCGACAGCCGCGGATAGTCGCGCAGCGCCTGAAGCAGCGTCGCGATGTTCCAGCGCCGGTTGATCGGCACCAACCGGTCGCGCACCTCGTCGGTGGTGGCGTGGAAGCTGATCGCCAGAAGGCAGCCGATCTCGGTCGCGCAGCGCGCGATCTCGGGCACCACGCCCGAGGTGGAAAGCGTGATCCGCTTGCGCGACAGGGCGATCCCCTCGCCGTCCATCACGATCCTCATCGCGTCGCGCACGTTCTCGAAATTGTAGAGCGGCTCGCCCATGCCCATGAGCACGACGTTCGACAGAAGCCGCGGCCCGTCCTCGCCGCTGCCGATGCCGGGCTTCGGCCATTCGCCGAGGTCGTCGCGGGCAAGCATGACCTGGCCCACGATCTCGGCCGCGGTCAGGTTGCGCACCAGCTTCTGCGTGCCGGTGTGGCAGAAGGAACAGGTCAGCGTGCAGCCCACCTGCGAAGAGACGCAGAGCGTGCCGCGGTCGCTCTCGGGGATGTAGACGCACTCGACTTCCGCGCCCTTGTCCAGCGCGTCGACGGGCGCGAGGCGCAGCAGCCATTTGCGGGTGCCGTCGACCGAAAC
>JAOADN010000078.1 GCA_026417295.1 Paracoccaceae bacterium | reverse complement strand
AGATGTGTATAAGAGACAGGCCCAGAAGCCCGTGAGCGTGTCGATCCTGTCGGCGAGCGCGACGGCGACCGACACCGGATCGGAGGGCACGGCGTCGGAGGGGCCGAGGGGCTGGTAATGCGCCTTGCAGGCCTGCGCCACCGCCTCGGGCAGGCCGGCGGCGCGGGCCAAGTAGGTGCCCATCGTGCCCTGGAGCTCGGGGAATTCGCCGACCATCGCCGACTGCAGGTCGGCCTTCGCCACCCGCGCGGCTTCCGCCGCGAGGTCGGGGGCGGCGCCGACGAGGGGGGCGATCTCGCGCGCGAGCGCCTCGATGCGTTCGACCCTCTCCCACTGGGTGCCGAGGCGCCCGTGGAAGGTGACGGACTTCAGCCCCTCGGCCATCCCCTCCATGCCCTTCGTGCGCACCGTGAGCAGGTCGTTCTCCCAGAAGAACTTCGCGTCCGAGAGCCGCGCGGTGAGGACCTTGAGGTTGCCCTTCAGGATGGTCTCGCCGTGGTCGGCGGTTTCCCGGTTGGCCACGGTCACGAAGCCCTCGATCCGCCCCGTTCCGGGGTTCCTCAGCGCGAAGAACTTCTGGTGCTCGCGCATCGAGGTCTGGAGCACCTCCGGCGGCAGGCCGAGGAAGGCCTCCGGGATGCGGCCCATCAGCACCACGGGCCATTCGACGAGGCCCGCGACCTCGGTCAGCAGGGCCCTGTCCTCGACCACCTCGAGGCCCTGGGCGAAGGCCCGCTGCGTCGCGTCGTGCCAGATCGCGGCGGCGCGTTCCTCGTGGTCGAGGATCACATGGGCGGCCTTGAGCTTCCGCGCGTAGTCGTCGAAGGAGGCGACGGCGAAGGCCCCTGCCCCGTGGAAGCGGTGGCCGCGCGTCGTGTCGCCGGCGGTCAGGTGATCGACCGTGAGGGGGACGACCTCGGCCCCGGCCTCGGTCGAAAGGATGCAGAGGATCGAGTGCAGCGGGCGCACCCAGCGCAGGTTCCCCGCGCCCCAGCGCATCGACTTCGGCCAGGGGAAGTCGCGGATGGTCGCCTCCAGCACCTCGGCGACGATTTCGGCGGCCGGGCGGCCGGGGCTTTCGATCACCGCGAAGAGGACGGCGCCCTTGCCGCTGTCGCGCGTCTCGAGCCGGTCGCGGGAAAGGCCGGTCGCGCGCAGGAAGCCCTCGATGGCCTGGGCGGGGGCGTCGGCGCGGGGGCCCCTGCGTTCCTCGCGCCGGGGTTTCGAGGCGGCGTCGAGGCCCTCGACCGCCAGGGTCAGCCGGCGCGGGGTGGAGAAGGCGGCAGCACCCCGGTAGGTGAGGCCCGCCGCGACGAGTCCGTCGGTCACGAGCTTCTTCAGCGCGTCGCGCGCGGCGGCCTGCATCCGCGCGGGGATTTCCTCGGAGAGGAGTTCGATCAGCAGGTCGGGCATGATCCGGGCGGCCCTTTCAGATCCAGTCGAGCGTGACGCGGGTCGCCGGCCAGCCCGCCGCGATCCGCGCGCGCAGGGCCGCGAAGCGCGGCGCCAGGGCGGGGAACTTCCGCTCGTGCGTCTCGGCTGCGGTGAAGCGGATGCCATCGAAGATGCGCCGGCGCGCCATCTCCTCGAGGATGTCGGGTTCCGCGTCCTCGACGTCCAGCTTCAGGAAGGCGATCTCGCCGCGGGTGGCGATGGCGGCCTCGAGCGCGGCCGGAAGGTCGATGACCGGCACCTCGATCGCCTCGTCCGGGTCCTCGGCCATCCGCCTGCCTCCCGGCGTCACGGTGCTGCGCACCGAGGCGCGCGCGGGGTCGGCGTCGAAGTTGCGGTCGCGCTGCAGCCGCGCGACCCCGCCCGCCACGCCCACCGCCGCCGCATGCAGGCGCAGGTTCGGCACGCCGGCAAGGCGTTCGGTCAGGCGGGCGACGCAGTAGGGGTCGGGCTCGCAGGCCTCGACGGTGGCCCCGGATCGGGCGAGGATCGCGCTGACATCCCCGACATTGGCGCCGCAGTCGAAGGCGATGTCCCCCGGCTTCAGCATCAGCGAGATGCCGTTGATCGTGCCCTGCGCGCGGGCGCTGAACACCTCCGCGCGGTGCCGGCGCCGCTCGCGCCGCCCGGCCCGTCCGGCAGTCTCATTCATCCCCGCCCCCGTCGAGCTGGTGCCAGGCGAAGGCGCGGCCGTCGGGATAGATCGCGACGACGCGGTCCACCCCGGGATGGATCCCCGCCTTGCCGAGGAAGGCCACCGCGGCCCCGGTCTCCAGATCCTCGGTAAGCCGGCCGGCATCGAAACAGTCGAACCAGCGCGGGCCGATCAGCGGCGTCGGATGGTCGTAGATGCGGAAGGTCTCGGTCAGCGTGGCCAGCGACACGGGCGTCGTGAAGCAGGCACGGAACCGCAGGGGCGAGCTGCCGGCATCGATCCCCCGGAAGCCCGCCGTGACCAGCGGCTCGGCCACGCCGTCAAGCCCCGTCAGCGTGATCGCCGCCTCGGGCGCGGAGGCCGGCACCTCGGCATAGTAGCCGTATTCCTGCAGGTACCAGATCGCCGCCCCGGCGACCAGCGCGCTCAGCACGAGGAACCCTCCGACGATGCGGCCATTCAACTTGCGACCCCGTCTCCAGCGGACGCCGCACGACGACGTGACAGACAATATGGACAATCGCAAGCCGCCTCGGCATAGCGCTCGTGCAGGAGCCCGTGCACGATGCCGCCGTGAGTATCGAAGCGGTCGCGTATCACCTCGAAAAACGCGGAGTCGTCCTTCTCGAATTTCCGCCACAGCGCGTATGTGACCAAGTCCGCATACGGGATCGCCCGCGTGGCACGGCTGTCCACAAAGAACGGAACATCGACGACCCGGCGGAGCTTCCCCCAACTGTGCCCCTCGCGCCGAAACGCCGATGCCAAGTCCTGGAGACGTGTCTCGAGGGTCGACTTGTCGAGGATGATCAGTCCACGCTCCGCCTTGCCGTCTCTCACCTGCCTCCCAAGGAAGTAGTCGAAACGGCTGCACAGCTGCTCGAATGCGAACTCGACCGGATCCCTTGGCGAAACGGCGGCCTTGTGCACGACCACACCAAAGACTGCCCATTTGCCCCGCAGCTCGTTCCCGGCGCGCAGAGCGTCGGCGAGGATTGTTCTGCGTCGCTCGATTCCGCGGATTGCGCGCCAGCGCTTGCTCCCCGGCAACAACTGGTTGCCATGGAATTCGAGGGAAGAAGGATCCGCGAGTTGAGTATTCGTGGCCACCTTGTCCATGGCCCGCTCAAGATGTTCGACATGTCGCTCGAAGAGCGCGACACCTCCGAGAACGAAATGCCTTTCCTCGTGATTGCCGGCCGAGCCAGCGTCATCGACGTAGAGAAGATACATCTAGGTCACGAGGGATTAAGGGCGGCCGGGTGGAAACGCGTTCCAGCGAACCGCGCAGAGGGCAGCTCTCCCGACCGACAGCGTTCATATCTGTCAGACGTCGGCATTTGTCAATTCGGCACGCCCCTGGCCGCCGCCCGCCTCGGTCGCGAGGAAGGCATCGGCGCATTTCCTGGCCAGCGCCCGCACGCGGCCGATATAGGCCTGCCGCTCGGTCACCGAGATCACCCCCCGCGCGTCCAGCAGGTTGAAGATGTGGCTGGCCTTGATGCACTGGTCGTAGGCCGGATGCGCCATGACGATCGTGCGGCCGGCCCTGTCGGGCTGGGGCGCGGCAAGGATCCTGCCGCATTCGGCCTCGGCATCCTCGAAATGGCGCAGCAGCATGCCGGTATCGGCCTGCTCGAAGTTCCAGCGCGAGAATTCCTGCTCGGTCTGGCGGAACACGTCGCCATAGGTCAGCGGAATGGGCGAGGCGGGATCGTTGAAGGGCATGTCCATGACGTGGTCGATGCCGAGGACATGCATCGCCAGCCGTTCCAGCCCGTAGGTCAGCTCGCCCGAGACCGGCCTGCAGTCGTAGCCGGCAAGCTGCTGGAAATAGGTGAACTGGCTCACCTCCATCCCGTCGCACCAGACTTCCCAGCCCAGGCCCCAGGCGCCGAGGGTCGGGCTTTCCCAGTCGTCCTCGACGAAGCGGATGTCGTGCAGGGCCATGTCCATGCCGATGCCCTCAAGCGAGCCCAGATAGAGGTCCTGCAGGTCGGGCGGCGTGGGTTTGATGATGACCTGGAACTGGTAGTAGTGCTGCAGCCGGTTGGGGTTCTCGCCGTAGCGGCCGTCGGTCGGGCGGCGCGAGGGCTGCACATAGGCCGCGGCCCAGGGCCTGGGCCCGAGCGGGCGCAGCGTGGTCGCGGGGTGGAAGGTGCCCGCGCCCACCTCCATGTCATAGGGCTGAAGCGCGGCGCAGCCCTTCCCCGCCCAGTAGGACTGCAGGCGCAGCACGATCTCCTGGAACGACCTCGGGCGGTCGGGCGCGGCGCGGTCCATGTCTCGGGGCGACCTCTTGAAAAGCGCGTTCTCAATAGGCAACAGGTCGGCAGGGGTCAACGCCCGCGGGGGCGGAATCGGCGTGACGGCGCCGGGCGGCCTGACTAGGGTCCGGCCGCCTCCGGGCGGTGTGTCCGGGGCGGAAAGCGGGGGCGGTATGCGGCAGGTTCTGGTGCTGGCGGCGGTGGTCTGGGCGCTGGCCTTCGGTCGGGCGGCGCTGGCGCAGGAGGCCTGGGTCCAGGTCGAGGCCCTGCCCTCGCTGGCCGAGGCCGAGGCGCGGGCCGGCGCCTGGGGCGGAACCTTTCCGAACGTCGCGGGCTTCCGCCTGTCCTCGGGCTGGTATGCCATCGTGCTGGGGCCCTTCGAACGCGCCGAGGCCGCGCGCCAGCTCGAACTGCTGCGCAGCGAGCGGCTGATCCCCCAGGACAGCTACATCGCCGATACCGGGGCCTTCCGGCAGCGCTTCTGGCCCGCCGCCGGCGCGGCCGGGGCGGCGGCCGCGGGAACGGGTGACACGCCCCTGGCCGGGGCGGCCTCCGGGGGGGCGGCAGCGGCCCCCGCGGCGGACGGGGCCGCGGAGGGGGCGGCAGAGGGGGCGGCAGCCGCCGCCGCGCCGGGGGCCGGGGCGGAACCCGAGCAGACCCCGCGCGAGGCGCGCGCGGCCGAGGCCGCGCTGACCGAGGAGGAACGCCGCGAGGTCCAGGCCGCGCTGCAATGGGAGGGCGTCTATGCGGGCGCCATCGACGGCGCCTTCGGCCCCGGCACGCGCAAGTCCATGGCCGCCTGGCAGGCGGCGCAGGGCTTCGAGGAAACCGGGGTCCTGACCAGCCGCCAGCGCGCGGCCCTGCTCGACCGCTACCGCGCCGAACAGGCCGCCCTCGGCCTGAAGACCGTCAGCGAGAAGGAGGCCGGGATCGAGATCGTGCTGCCCACGGCGCTGGTCGGCCCGGCCCGCTACGACCCGCCCTTCGTGCATTTCGATCCCCGTGACGGATCGGGCTTCCGCGTCCTGCTCATCTCGCAGCAGGGCGATGCGGCAACGCTGGCCGGCCTCTACGACATCATGCAGTCGCTCGAGATCGTCCCGCTCGAGGGCGAGCGGCGCCTCGGCCCCGATTCCTTCGTGCTGAACGGGGCCAACGGAACCGTCCAGTCCTATACCCAGGCCGAGCTCTCCGGCGGCCTGATCAAGGGCTTCACCCTCGCCTGGCCGCCGGCCGAGGCCGACCGCGCCGCCCGCGTGCTCGAGGCGATGAAGGCCTCGTTCAGGGCGGTCGGCGACCGGGCGCTCGACGACAGCCTGGGCCAGCCCCTGTCGGAGGACCGCGAGGGCCTGCTGGCCGGGCTCGAGGTCCGCCGGCCGGTCCTGTCGCGCTCGGGCTTCTATGCCGATCCCGCGGGTGCCGTGGTGACCGTGGCCGAGGCGGTCCGGGGCTGCCGGCGGGTGACGCTCGACCTCGGGACCGAGGCCGACGTGGCCGCCGTCGACCCCGGCCTCGGCGTGGCGCTGCTGCGGCCGCGGGCCGCACTGGCCCCCCGCGTCGTGGCCGAGCTCGAGTCGGCCGCCCCGCGGCGCGGCTCGGACATCGCGGTGGCGGGCTATTCCTACGAGGACCGGCTCGATGCCCCGGTCGTCACCTTCGGGACGCTCGAGGAGATGCAGGGCCTGAACGGCGAGCCGATGCTCGCCCGCATCACCGCCGGAACGCTGGCCGGCGATGCCGGCGGCCCGGTCCTCGATGCCTCGGGCGCGGTGCTCGGCATGCTCCTGCCGCGGGCCGATGGCGGCGGCCGGATCCTGCCGCCGGGCGAGCAGGCCGTGCTCGATGCCGGCGCGCTCGGCGCCTTCCTCTCGGCGAACGGGGTGACGCCGGCCGCCAGCGCGCGGACCGGATCGATGCCGGCCGAGGACATGGCCGCGACGGCGCGCGCCATGACCGTGCTCGTCAGCTGCTGGAACTAGGCCCGGTCCCCCGGCCCATCGCCTCGGGCGTCAGCCGGATCAGCGTCGGCCCCCCGGCGGCGAAGGCGCGCTCCAGCGCCGCCGCCAGCCCGGCCGGCCCCTGCGGCTCCTCCGCGCCCGCCCCGTAGGCGCGTGCCAGCGCCAGGAAGTCGGGATTGCGCGCCACCACGGCATTGGGCGCGATCTGGTTGCGGCGCATCGAGTCCTCGATCTCCTTCAGCTTGCCGTTGTCCCAGATGACGACCGGCAGGGGCAGGCCCAGCTCGACCGCCGTGCCCAGCTCCTGCAGCGTGTACTGGAACCCGTAATCGCCGAGGACGGCGAGGACCGGCCTGTCCGGCAGCCCGACCTTGCCGCCGATCGCGGCGGGCAGCGCATAGCCCAGCGTCCCGAAGCCGCAGGGATGGTGCCACAGGCCGGGAGAGGCGGGGGTGCAGACCATGTTCGCCACATAGGCGAACTGCGTCATGTCCGAATAGACCGTGGTCCCGGGGGGCAGCGCCGCCCACAGCGCCTCGACGGCGGGCAGGACGCCCGGGCGGTCGGCATCGACGGTGGCGCGCCAGCGCTGGCGCGCCTCGCGCAGCTCGGCCTCCGTCCACAGGCCGTCACGCGGCTCCAGCCCCTGCGCCAGGCCTGCGAGCACGGCGCCCGCATCCCCCAGGATGGCCAGGTCCGCGCGCGTGTCGTCGGCCAGCTCGCGCGGGTCGATGTCCACCCGGACCAGCGGGCAGGCATGGCCCAGATGGTCGCGCCAGATGTCTGTCTCGGCCAGTTCGGTGCCCACCGCCACGACCAGATCCGCCGCCGCGAAGATGCGCGCGCTGTCGGGCAGCTCCAGCGTGCTGCCGAAGAGCCGGGGATGGTCGGGGGCGACGATGCCGCGGCCGGCATAGGTGGTGAAGGCGGCCCCGCCCGAGCGGTCGAGCACCGCCCGCGCGGCCGCCGCCGCCCCGCGCGCGCCGCCGCCGAAGACGAAGAGGGGCCGCCGCGCGCGGCCGATCAGGGCGGCGGCCTCGGCCAGGGCGGAAGGGTCCGGGGCGGGACGCCGCGGCAGGGCCGGCGCCGGCGGATGGCCCGGGGCCCGCGCCGTCAGCACGTCGATGGGGACATGGATCGCCCGGGCGCCGGGGCGCGCGCAGGCGAACTCCGCCAGCGCCCTGTCGATCAGCGCATAGGCCGCGGCGGCGTCCAGCGCCGTCCGGCTCCAGCCGCAGACGGTCCCCGCCGCGCCCGCCTGGTCGGCCATCTCGTGCAGCCGCGCCCGCCCCATCCCGAGGTCGGCCGCATTCAGGCAGGACGAGATCGACAGGACCGGCACGCTGTCGGACTGCGCCTGACCGAGCGCCGTCAGCGCATTCAGGATTCCCGGCCCGGTGATCGTGTAGCAGACCCCCGGCCGGCCCGTGGCGCGGGCATAGCCGTCGGCCATGAAGCCCGCGCCCTGTTCGTGGCGGGCAAGGACATGGGTGATCCCCGCCTCCTCGATCCCGCGGTAGAGTTCCACATTGTGCACGCCGGGGATGCCGAAGATGACATCCACCCCCCGGGCCTTCAGCATGTGTGAGATCTGCGCGCCGAGGGGGCGGGTATCGGTCATGTCGGTCACGTCGGGCTTCCTTCCTGCCTGTCGGGCGGAAGTCTTGCAACGCCCGCCGCCCCCGCGCCAGCCTGAACGCGACGCGCCCGCTCCGCGCCCGGACGCCCGCGGGCGGTGGAAGGCCCTTCGAAGGGCCTTCCACCGCCCTGCCCGGCCCGCGGCGCCGGCGATGGGCGCAGGGCCTGCTGCCCCCGACGCCCCCGCGCCCCCCTTGTCCGCTGGCGGGCCGGAAGGCCCTTCGAAGGGCCTTCCGCCCTGCCCCGGCCTCAGCCCCGGTGGTGCAGCGTCGCGAAGAGCTGGGGATCGAGGCTCTCGGCGGCGAAGGTCGGACCCTCCGTCAGCAGGCTGACCGCATCGTGGGAATGCAGCGATTCCTGGTGGCTGGCCACGACGCGGAAATCCCCGATGCGCGGATCGGCGAGCAGCACCTCGGCAAAGCTGCGCGCCGCATCCTCGACGAAGATCGGGTTCGCGGCGTTGAGTTCCGCGAAGGCCTGTTCGTCCTCGCGCTTGACCATCACCTGGGTCTCGGTCGGCACGCCCAGGCGCGCCATCTCGATGAGGTCCTCGAACCACAGGCAGCGCGGCCCCTCGGCCACGACCGAGATGCGCGCCACCGAACGCTGGGAATGCGGCGTGGCGAGCTGGCCGCGGTACTGCCGGGCATGTTCCGACAGCTCCAGCGAGCAGGGGCAGGTCGAGGAATAGACGTAGTCGAGATGGACGATGCGCTTGCGCACGCCCGCCGTCTCGACCAGTTCCAGCGCGATGTCATAGTACTGCCACCCGGCGAGGCCCGAGCGCAGCGAGGCCACCTTCACCGGGAAGGAGAAGCGCATCTGGATGCGCGCATCGAAGGACCCGAGGTCGGCCTTGTAGTCGTCGAGCGCCGCTTCCATCACGGCGAACGAGAAGGTGCGCTCCGAATGGGCATAGAAAGAGCGCATGATGCGGCTCATGTTGATGCCCTTCTTGTCGGCCTCGAGCGACACCGTGCCGGTCACGCTGGTCTCCAGCGTCAGGTCGCCGTTGTCGCGCGTGTGATAGCGGATCGGCAGACGGAAGTTCGAGATGCCGACATGCTGGATGATCGTGTTGGCCCCGACGATCAGGCTCGAGGGGCCGTTCTGCAGGTCGGGCAGCGTCGCGCGATAGGCCGCGTCGGGGCTGAACTCGGCGGGATAGACGCGGCTCAGGTCGGGGTAGTTGCCGACCGCGCGCGACGGCAGCAGCCGCGCGATGGCGGGGTCGAGCCGCGCCACCTCCACCGGGTCGGCACTTGCGGCCCAGCGCCGCAGCGTGGCCAGCGCGTCGGCGGCCTCGTCCCGCGACGGTTCGCGGTCGAACGCGGTGATGATGTTCATGGCTACCCCACAATCCCGGACGGACGCCGCATATGGTGGCGCTGCCTCGCCCTTCCAAGTGTCACGGCCTTCCTACGCGCCGGGGGCCCGGCCGGATCACCTAGACCCTGTCGAGCGCCTGCCGGAGGTCGGCAAGGATGTCGGCCTCGTCTTCCAGACCCAGCGACAATCGCACGAGACCCGGCGTGATTCCAAGCGCCGCCTTCTGCTCGGCAGGAAGGCGCTGGTGGGTGGTCGTGGCCGGATGGGTGATGATCGACTTCGCGTCGCCGAGGTTGTTCGAGATCTTCACGATCCTGAGCGCGTCGAGCAGGCGGAAGGCCGCCGCCTGCCCGCCGGCCACCTCGAAGGTCACGACCGTGCCGCCCGACCCCATCTGCGCCATGGCCAGGCCATGCCGGGGATGCGCGGGCAGTCCGGGATAGATCACGCGGGCAAGCTTCGGATGGTCCTCCAGCGCCCGCGCCACCGCCAGGGCCGTCGCCGCCTGCTGGCGCACGCGCAGGTCCAGCGTCTCGAGCCCCTTCAGCATGACCCAGGCATTGAAGGGCGAGAGCGCCGCGCCGGTATGCTTCAGATAGGGCTCGAGGACCTTGCGCACGAAGGCCCGGCTGCCGCAGACCACGCCGCCCAGGCAGCGGCCGGACCCGTCGATGTGCTTGGTGGCCGAATAGACGACGACATCGGCCCCGAGCGCCACCGCCTTCGAGAAGGTGGGCGTCGCGAAGACGTTGTCGACGATGACGGTCGCGCCGACGTCGTGGCCGATCGCGGCCACCGCCGCGATGTCGACGACCTCGAGCGTCGGGTTCGACACGGTCTCGAGGAACAGCGCCTTCGTCCCCGGCCGCACGGCGGCGCGCCACTGGCCTTCGTCGGTGCCGTCCACGAAGGTCACCTCGACGCCGAAGCGGGCGAGGATCTCCAGCACGTAGAGACAGGATCCGAACAGCGCCCGGGCCGAGACGACATGGTCGCCCGCCCTCAGGAGCGCGGTCAGCGCCCCGTTGACCGCCGCCATCCCGCTGGCCGTGGCGAAGGCATCCTCCGTCCCCTCGATGGCGGCCATTCGCTCCTCGAACATGCGCACCGTCGGGTTGCCATAGCGCGCATAGATGAACTCGTCCGGCCCCGCCTCGATGAAGCGCGCCTCGGCCTGCCCGGCGCTGTCGTAGACGAAGCCCTGGGTCAGGAAGATCGCCTCGGACATCTCGCCGTACTGGCTGCGCCGCGCGCCCGCATGGATCAGTTTCGTCCGCGTCTTCCAGTCGCTCATCCCGCGGCCTCCCCGGGCCATGAAAAAACCCCCGACCTCAGAAGGCAGGGGGTCCCGCACGCGATACCTCCGACCTCTTTAGCGGCTTGTTTAACGTGGCCCGCAATCAGGGTGAGCAAATCGCCACGCGGCCTGCGCATAGCGCGAAGGCCGTGGCGGGTCAACAACGTCAGGGAACCTTTACCCGCCCTTCACCGCCCTGTCGCAGTCTCCCGCTAGGGCAGGCGCAACATCTTGGGGGACGGGGCCGATGCCTCTGCTAGCCGTGGATCAGGCCTTGCCGGACGGACAGGTCCGGGCGCTGCTCGGGCCGGTCGCCGCCCTGCCCTGGGGCGCGACGGTCCTGTTCCTGGTGCACGTCTTCCGTTACGCGCCCGGCCGCGGCGCGGCCGCCTGGAGCAGCCGGGCCTGCACGAGGGGCTCGATCAGAAAGCGACCGTCACCGAGATCGATGTCGTCGTCGCCGTAGGCGACGCCTCGCAGCTGCGGCGGGCAGAAC
>JAOADN010000077.1 GCA_026417295.1 Paracoccaceae bacterium | reverse complement strand
CCGCCGCACCGGTCATGCGTATTTCTTCTGGATCTCGTCCGAGATGTTCTGCGGCACGGCCTCGTAATGGTCGAACTGCATCGTGAAGACCGCCCGGCCCGAGGACATCGAGCGCAGGTTGTTGATGTAGCCGAACATGTTGGCGAGCGGCACGAAGGCGTTGATGACGTTCGCGTTGCCGCGGCTGTCCTGGCCCTGCACCATGCCCCGGCGCGAGGTCAGGTCGCCGATGATGCTGCCGGTATATTCCTCGGGCGTCACCACCTCGACCTTCATGATCGGCTCGAGCAGCTTGGCGCCGGCCTTCTTCAGCCCCTCGCGCATGGCCGCGCGGGCCGCGATCTCGAAGGCGAGGACCGACGAGTCCACGTCGTGATAGGCACCGTCGACCAGCGCCACCTTGAAGTCGATGACCGGGAAGCCCGCGAGGGGGCCCGAGTCCATGACCGACTTGATGCCCTTCTCGACGCCGGGGATGTATTCCTTGGGCACCGCGCCGCCGACGATCTTCGACTCGAAGGAATAGCCCTCGCCGGGATTGGTCGGCGAGATCACCAGCTTGACGCGGGCGAACTGGCCCGTGCCGCCGGTCTGCTTCTTGTGGGTGTAGTCGATCTCGGCCTCGCGGCTGATCGTCTCGCGGTAGGCCACCTGCGGCGCGCCGATATTGGCCTCGACCTTGAACTCGCGCTTCATCCGGTCGACGAGGATGTCGAGGTGAAGTTCGCCCATCCCCTTCATGATCGTCTGGCCCGACTCGAGATCGGTCTCGACGCGGAAGGACGGATCCTCGGCCGCGAGCCGCTGCAGGGCCAGCGCCATCTTCTCCTGGTCGTTCTTCGACTTCGGCTCGACGGCGATCTCGATCACCGGCTCGGGGAAGGTCATCGTCTCGAGCACGACGGGGTTGGCGGGATCGCAGAGCGTGTCGCCGGTCGTCGTCTCCTTGAGGCCGGCCAGCGCGATGATGTCGCCCGCGAAGGCCTCGTCGATCTCTTCGCGGTTGATCGCATGCATCATCATCATGCGGCCCACGCGCTCGCGCTTGCCCTTCGTCGCGTTCAGCATCTGGTCGCCCTTCTTGAGCTGGCCGGAATAGATGCGCGTGAAGGTGAGCGAGCCCACGAAGGGGTCGTTCATGATCTTGAAGGCGAGCCCGGCGAAGGGCTGGCTGTCATCGGCCGAACGGGCGATGTTGCGCGTCTCGGTCTCGTCGCCGGGGGCGAAGCCCATGTAGGCCGGGATGTCGAGCGGCGAGGGCAGGTAGTCGATGACGGCGTTCAGCATCGGCTGGACGCCCTTGTTCTTGAAGGCCGAACCGCAGGTGACCGGCACGAAGGCCATGGCCAGCGTCCCCTTGCGGATCAGCCGGCGCAGCGTCGCCGCATCGGGCTCGTTGCCCTCGAGATAGGCTTCCATCGCGGCGTCGTCCTGCTCGACGGCAAGCTCGATCATCTTGCTGCGCCATTCCTCGGCCTGGGCCTTCAGCTCGGCGCGCACGGGCTGGCGGGTCCACGAGGCCCCGAGGTCCTCGCCCGTCCAGGTCCATTCCTCCATCGTGATCAGGTCGATGAGCCCGGAGAACTTGTCCTCGGCGCCGATCGGCAGCTGGATCGCGCAGGGCGTGGCGCCGGTGCGGTCCTTGATCATCTTCACGCAGTTGAAGAAGTCGGCCCCGATCTTGTCCATCTTGTTGACGAAGACGATGCGCGGAACCTTGTAGCGGTCGGCCTGGCGCCAGACCGTCTCGGTCTGCGGCTCGACCCCGGCATTGGCGTCGAGCAGGCACACCGCGCCGTCCAGCACGGCGAGCGAGCGCTCCACCTCGATCGTGAAGTCGACGTGGCCGGGCGTGTCGATGATGTTGAAGCGGTGCTTCGGCGTCTCGGGCGTCTTGCCGTCGGACGTGCGTTCCCAGAAGGTGGTGGTGGCAGCCGAGGTGATCGTGATGCCACGCTCCTGCTCCTGCTCCATCCAGTCCATCGTCGCGGCGCCGTCATGCACCTCGCCGATCTTGTGGGACTTGCCGGTGTAGTAGAGAATCCGTTCCGTCGTCGTGGTCTTGCCCGCGTCGATATGGGCCATGATCCCGAAGTTGCGGTAGAGATTCAGCGGATACTCGCGTGCCATCTGTCTGCCTCGGGCTTTCCGTTACCAGCGGTAGTGGCTGAATGCCTTGTTGGCATCGGCCATCTTGTGCGTGTCCTCACGCTTCTTCACCGCTGTTCCGCGGCCGTTCACGGCATCGAGCATCTCTGCCGCAAGCCGTTCTTCCATCGTGTTCTCGTTGCGGTTCTTGGCCGCGGTGATCATCCAGCGGATGGCCAGGGCCTCGCGCCGCTCGGGACGGACCTCGACGGGGACCTGGTAGGTCGCGCCGCCGACCCGGCGCGAGCGCACCTCGACCGAGGGCTTCACGTTGTCGAGCGCCTCGTGGAAGGCATCGATCGGCGGACGCTTCAGGCGGGATTCCACCCGCTCCAGCGCCGAATAGACGATCGACTCGGCGACGGACTTCTTGCCGTCGACCATCAGGTTGTTCATGAACTTGGTCAGAACGCGGTCGCCATACTTGGCGTCCGGCAGCACTTCGCGTTTCTCGGCGGCGTGACGGCGCGACATGGATCAGTTCCTCACTTCGGACGCTTGGCGCCGTACTTCGACCGGCGCTGGCGGCGTTCCTTGACGCCCTGCGTGTCGAGCACACCGCGCAGGATGTGATAGCGGACGCCGGGAAGGTCCTTCACCCGGCCGCCGCGGATCAGGACCACCGAGTGTTCCTGAAGGTTGTGCTTCTCGCCGGGGATGTAGCTGATGACCTCGAAGCCGTTCGTCAGCCGCACCTTGGCAACCTTCCTGAGCGCCGAGTTCGGCTTCTTCGGCGTGGTCGTGTAGACGCGCGTGCAGACGCCGCGCTTCTGCGGACAGGACTGAAGGTGCTGCGATTTCGAGCGGGTGACGCTCGGCTGCCGCGGCTTGCGGATCAGCTGCTGGATCGTCGGCATTCCGGACTTACCCCGTTTTACCCATGCTTCGCGCCGGGGCCCCGGCGCAGGTTGCTTCGTCGCCGGCGTTCCCGCGCGTCCGCGAAAACGCCAAAACCGCATTCGTCCCCTTCGCGGGGGCGACGCGGTGGAATTCCAGAGGATCGAGGCCTTCGGGGCCCGGATCATGACCACTTCAGACTGTGATGCCCGCAAGCAGTCGCCCGCTCGCGAGTGCGCGGCGTATAGGGGGAATCGGATGGGGTGTCAACACGGGGGGTCTGCCGGCATGTCGCCGGCCCCCGCCCCGCGTGCGAGCGGCGCCAGCAGGACGGCGATGGCCAGGACGAAGAGCACGGCGAAGACCGCGTCCGACAGGAAGTGCCGCCCGGTCGTGATGCGCTGTGCCGAACCGACGAGCGCCACCACCACGCCGGCCCATGTCACCGTCGCGGCGGTGGCGGGCGCAAGACGCGGGCGGACCGCGCGCACCAGAACGGCGAGGGATATGGCGAAGGCGGCGTTGGCCGAGACCTCGCCCGAGACGAAGGAGCAGTTGCGCGCGCAGGCATCGGCCAGGACGAGCGGCGGGGTGAAATCGTGGGCGCCGCCGAAATCCGTGATGTCCGCCGGGCGGGCGCGCCCCCAGTTGTTCTTGAGGACCAGGTTCACGAGCAGGCCGGGGCCGAGCGCATAGAGGGCAAGCACGAAGCCCCAGACGCGAGGGGCGATGCCCGCGATCCGCCGCCCGGCGGCCGCCCAGAGAAGGCCGGCCACCCCGGCGAGGATCATCGCCTCGGTCAGGCGCCAGGCGGTGAGGCGGATCGCCGTGGGCAGGGCGAGGCCGTCACGCCAGAACCCCGCGCCGGGGCGGTAGAACCAGGACGACACGACAAGGTCGATCGCCGGAAAGGCGGTGAACAGGGCGGCAGCGGCGAGGATCGCCAGGGCAAGGGCGCGCACCTGGGCATCAGTGGGAAAGCTGTCGGGCACAGGCGGCCTCCATCACGTAGAGGGCCGGAGCCCATTTCGCGAAGGCACCGCCCGTCGTGGGGGGGCTGGCCACCGGGGCGAGCGGGCCGGCGCCGCAGTCGGGCGGC
Source organism: Paracoccaceae bacterium (assembly GCA_026417295.1). Taxonomy (GTDB): domain Bacteria; phylum Pseudomonadota; class Alphaproteobacteria; order Rhodobacterales; family Rhodobacteraceae; genus JAOADN01. Next base: position 7,169 of record JAOADN010000077.1, on the reverse strand, counting down.
GAGGACAGGGCGGCAAGGACGGGGCCCGACGCCGCCGCGGGAAGGGGGAACATCTGCTGGAAGTAGTCCTGCGGGCGGCCGGCGGGCGGCAGCGCATGGAAGGCGAGGCCCGATCCGGCCCCCGTGAAGAAGAGGTCGGCCAGGACCTCGCGCCGGTCCGACACGACGGTCGCGAGGCCGCGCGCGCGGGCCTCGGCGATGACGGCGCGCGAGAAGTCGGCCGCCCCGAGATAGCGCCACAGGACGGGCCGGCCGTCAGGCCCGGCGGGGAAAGGGGCGGCGAGGAAGAGGCCGAGGACGACGGCGCCGAGAGCGGCGTTGACCCCCACGCCGAGGGCGAGCAGGCGCGGACGCCGCGCGAGGGCCAGCACGACGAGCACCGTGCCCGGGATGTAGGCGGGAACGGTCCAGTTCGCATTGGCCCGGAGGAGCAGGGCCTGAAGCGCGACCAGGACAAGGACGGGAAGCACGAAGCAGGCGAGCCAGGTTTCCGCCGGCGTGCCGCGCCGGCCGAGGCGCAGCAGGAGCACCGGCAGAAGGACCGGCCCGAACACGGCGAACTGGCCGGCGACGAAGGCGGCCAGGCTGGCTAGGCTGGGCTGCGGGCCGGGCCCGTCGGCGCCGAGCCAGCCGATGTTGTCGGCCGTGTGCCTTACGGTCGCCAGACCATGGCCGAGGTTCCACAGCAGGTTGGGCGCGACCACGGCCAGGGCGGCGAGAACGAGGATCGCGGCATTCCCCCGGCCAATCCGCCGCTCGGGCACGGCGATCTGCGCCAGCGCAAGGCCGGCAAGGACATAGATGGCGGCGTATTTCGCCATCAGCGCAAGTCCGAGCAGCAGCCCGGCGGCCAGCGCATCGCCCCGGCGGCCCGACCCGCCGGTGCGCCAGGCGAAGGCAAGCGCCCCGGCGAGGAACGGGGCCATGATCGTGTCGGTCGAGATGACGGCACTGCCGAGGGAGGCGAAGGGCATCGTCACATAGGCCGCGGCCGTCCAGACCGCGGCCCGCCGCCCGCCAAGGGATCGCGCCAGGGCCGCGAGGATCAGTGCCGTGGCCGCGTGGAAGGCCGGCGCGGCCAGCCTGACGGTGAAGGGCGTGTCGGCCCCGGCAAGCCAGGTCGTGGCGCGGATCACCCAGGCGATCAGCGGCGGCTTCGAGTAGTAGCCCCAGTCCGGGTTCTGCCCCCAGACCCAGTACTGGGATTCGTCGACATAGAGGTCGGTGGGCGACAGCCAGAGGACCAGAAGGCGCAGCGCCGTGACGGCCCCGACGATCAGCAGGGCGGGCCGCAGCCAGCCGTCGCCACGGGCTGCGGCGCGTCCGCCGCCGGCCGGGGCGGCGGGGTCAGCGCCCGGCCCCGGGCTGGGCATGGATGAGCCACAGGTTGCGGGCGTAGATGAAGACGCCGATCGACTGGCCCAGCACGAAGACGGGGTCGCGCCGGTAGATCGCGTAGCTGAGCAGGATCAGCCCGCCCGCCATCGAGAAGTACCAGAAGGCCACCGGCACGACGGAACGCCGCGCCTTCTCGGAGGCGATCCACTGGATCAGGAAGCGACCGGTGAACATGAGCTGCCCGACAAGGCCGAACATGACCCACCAGAGTTCGCCCACGGTCTCGACATGCATCCAGCGCAGGAGAGTGTCCATCAGGGGTCCTTTCCGGCGGCCGGTCCGGGGGCGGGAACCTCGGTCGCGACCGCCTTCTTGCGCCGCCGTATCAGCCAGGCCACGCCGAAGAGGTCGACGATCCCGACGAGCCCGCGCTGGAGGTTGGAATAGTTCGACCGGCCCGCGCCGCGCGGCCGGTGGGAGACATCGACATGCTGCACCTGCCAGCCGTCGCGCACGAACAGCGCCGGCAGGTAGCGGTGCATGTGGTCGAAATAGGGCAGCGCGAGGAAGGCGTCGCGGCGGAATCCCTTCAGACCGCAGCCGGTATCGCGCGTGCCGTCGCGGAGCAGCCAGCCGCGCAGGCCGTTGGCGAAGCGGGAGGCTGCCCGCTTCGACCAGCTGTCCTGCCGCCCCACGCGCTGCCCGGCGACCAGCCCGAGGCGGCCGGAGGCATCGGCGCGCAGCGGGCCGAAGAGTTTCGGCAGTTCCGCCGGCGGGTTCTGGCCGTCGCCGTCGAGCGTGCAGACGATGGCGCCGCGGGCGGCGCGGACCCCGCTGTGGACGGCCGCGCTCTGCCCGCCCGAGCGGTCGTGCCGGAGCAGCCGGAGGTTCGGCCGGCCCGCCATCAGGCCGCGCACGACATCGGCCATGCCGTCGGTCGAGCCGTCGTCGACGACCACGATCTCGAAATCGGCCGCGCCCGCGCAGGCGGCGACGATCCCCTCGATCAGGGGGCCGATATTGCCCGCCTCGTTGCGGGCCGGAATGACGATCGAGACGTCGGGCATGGAACCTTCGGGCGCCGGGACGGCAGCCGCGGCAGTGCCGCGGTTCCTACTTCACCCTCCCGGTGCTGTAAATGCGGGCCGTCGGTTCAGGCCGCGCCCGGCGGCGCGGGCGGCGGCGGCGCACGCCGCGCAAGGGCGCGTTCGCGCTGGAACGTGTAGATCCCCGAGGCGACGATGATCGCGGCGCCGGCGAGGGTCAGCAGGTCGGGGAACTGGCCCCAGACCGCCGCGCCGGCGAGGATCGCGAAGACGAGCGTGGTATAGCGGAAGGGTGCGACGACGCCGACATCGCCGGTGCGGGTGGCCATGATGACGGTGATGTAGCCGACGATCAGGAACCCCGCCGCCGTGACCACGAGGACGGCGGCACCAGGCGCGGGAACCTCCCAGCCCTCGATGGCCGAGGCGGCACCGGCCGAGAGCGCCACCGCCGCCGAGGACAGGAAGGCGACGGCGCCCGTCGGGGCCCGGTGCGACAGCCGGCGTGTCGAGAGGTCGCGCAGAACGACGCTGAGCACCGAGAACAGCCCGACCAGGGCCCAGACGTCGAAGCCCTCGGTCCCCGGACGGATGACCAGCATCACCCCGGCAAAGCCGATGAGGATGGCCGACATCCGCCGCCAGCCGACCCTTTCGCCCAGGAACAGCGCGGCGGCCAGGGTGATGAACAGGGGCAGCGACTGCATGATCGCCGAGAGGTTGGCGAGAGGCATGTGCCGGAGCGCGATCAGGAAGGCGCCGGTCGCCAGGACCTCGCCCGCGCAGCGCAGCCCGACGAGGCGTGCATCGGCGCGGACGAGCGCGAGGCGCAGCCCGCCCGTGCGCAGCGCGACGAGGGCGATTCCGGCGGTGGCCAGCACGCCGCGCAGGAAGATCGTCTGGAAGAGCGGCAGATCGGCCGTCACCAGCTTCATGCAGGTGTCGTTCAGCACGAAGGCCGCCATCGCGACCGTCATCAGGACGGCGCCGCGCGTGTTGTCGCTGAGGCCGGACATGGAGCGGGGATTATCAGCCGGGGCGCGCCTTGACCATATGCGCGGGGCGGCGGGCAGCAGGAAACGGAAGGGCCCCGCCGCGGCGGGGCCCCCTTTTCCGCAGGACGTGCCGCAGGATCAGTCGCGGCTTTCGGGCGTGTCCACGAGGCCCAGTTCATCCTCGATCCCGACCATGTCGTCGATCGGGGCGCTGAGCGCGGCGGCCTGTTCGGCCTCGGCCTTGCGGGCCTCGATCACCATCTGGTCGCGCTCGTGGGCGATCCTGCGCACCCGGGTCGTCGCCCCGCCCGTGCCCGCCGGGATGAGCCGCCCGACGATCACGTTCTCCTTCAGGCCGACCAGATGGTCGCGCTTGCCCTGCACGGCCGCCTCGGTCAGCACGCGGGTCGTTTCCTGGAACGAGGCCGCCGAGATGAACTACCGCGTCTGGAGGGACGCCTAGGTGATGCCGAGGAGCACCGGCTAGCCCGTGGCCGGGCGGCCGCTCGCCCGCCGCGATCCGCTTCTCGTTCTCGATCTCGAACTCGATGCGATCGACCGTCTCGCCCACCAGATAGGTGGTGTCGCCCGGATCGACGATCTCCACCTTCTGCAGCATCTGGCGGACGATCACCTCGATGTGCTTGTCGTTGATCTTGACGCCCTGCAGGCGATAGACGTCCTGCACCTCGTCGATCAGGTAGTTGGCAAGCGCCTCGATCCCCAGGATCCGCAGGATGTCGTGTGGTGCGGGGTTGCCGTCCATGATGTAGTCGCCCTTCTGCACGAAGTCGCCTTCCTGCACCGGGATGTGCTTGCCCTTCGGCACCATGTACTCGATGGGCTGGAGCGTCTCGTCGACGGGCTCGATCGTGATCCGCCGCTTGTTCTTGTAGTCCTTGCCGAAGCGGACGTAGCCGTCGATCTCGGCGATGATCGCGTGATCCTTCGGACGCCGCGCCTCGAAGAGCTCGGCCACGCGCGGCAGACCGCCCGTGATGTCCTTGGTCTTCGCGCCCTCGCGCGGGATGCGCGCCACGACGTCGCCGGCCCTGATCTCCTGCCCGTCCTCGACCGACAGGATCGCGTCGACCGACATGGCGTAGCTGATCGGGTTGCCGGCCTCGTTGCGGACGGGCTCGCCGGTGGCGGGATCCATCACGATGATCTCGGGCTTCAGGTCGTTGCCGCGCGGCGCGGTGCGCCAGTCGGTGACGATCTTCTGCGTCATGCCTGTGGCCTCGTCCGTCTCCTCGCGCACGGCGATGCCGGAGACGAGGTCCACATACTTGGCCACGCCCGCCTTCTCGGCGATGATCGGCAGGGTGTAGGGGTCCCACTCGAACAGCTTGGTGCCGCGCTTGACGGGCTGGCCTTCGGTGACGAAGAGCTTCGAGCCGTAGCTGACCTTGTGGGCGGCGCGCTCGGTGCCCGCGTCGTCGACGATGGCGACCTGCATGTTGCGCCCCATGACGATCTGTTCGCCGGCGGCGTTCTGCAGGAGCACCGGGTTGCGGAACACGATCCGGCCTTCCTGGCTGGCCTCGAGGAACGACTGCTGGCCGCCCTGGGCGATGCCGCCGATGTGGAAGGTCCGCATGGTGAGCTGCGTGCCCGGCTCGCCGATCGACTGGGCGGCGATGATGCCGACCGCCTCGCCGATGTTGACGAGGGTGCCGCGCGCCAGGTCGCGGCCGTAGCACATGGCGCAGACCCCTTCCTCGCTGTCGCAGGTGAGCGGCGAGCGGATGCGCACCGCGGCCACGCCGGCCGCCTCGATCGCGTCGGCCTTGCGCTCGTCGATGAGCTCGTTGCGGCGGACGATGATGTCCTCGGTGCCCGGCACGCGGATATCCTCGGCCGCGACCCGGCCGAGGACGCGCTCGGCGAGGGGGGCGACCACCTCGCCGTCATTGACCGCGGCCGAGGCCGTGATCGCGCGTTCGGTGCCGCAGTCGGCCATGCGGATGATGCAGTCCTGCGCCACGTCGACGAGACGGCGGGTCAGGTAGCCCGAGTTCGCCGTCTTGAGCGCCGTGTCGGCAAGGCCCTTGCGCGCGCCGTGGGTCGAGTTGAAGTACTCGAGCACCGTCAGGCCTTCCTTGAAGTTCGAGATGATCGGCGTCTCGATGATCTCGCCCGAGGGCTTGGCCATCAGCCCGCGCATGCCGCCGAGCTGCTTCATCTGCGCCGGCGAGCCGCGCGCCCCCGAATGCGACATCATGTAGACGCTGTTCGGTTCCTTCTCGGCGCCGGTCTCGTCCTTCTGCAGGGCCGAGATCTCGGCCATCATCGCGGCGGCGACGGCATCGGAGCATTTCGACCAGGCATCGACGACCTTGTTGTACTTCTCGCCCTGGGTGATCAGGCCGTCCATGTACTGCTGCTCGAACTCCTTGACCTGTTCGCGCACCTCGTTGACGATCTGCCACTTCTTCTCGGGGATGACCATGTCGTCCTTGCCGAACGAGATGCCCGCCTTGAAGGCCTCGCGGAAGCCGAGCGTCATGATCTGGTCGCAGAAGATCACCGATTCCTTCTGGCCGCAGTAGCGGTAGACGGTGTCGATGACGTTCTGGACGTCCTTCTTGCGCAGGAGCCGGTTGACCAGGTCGAAGGGCGCCTTGGCGTTGCGGGGCAGGAGCGCGCCGAGGCGCACCCGGCCCGGCGTCGTCTCGTAGCGGCGCATGACCTCGTTGCCGTGCTCGTCGATCTGCGGGATGCGGGCGGTGATCTTCGCATGCAGGTGGACGGCGCCGGCATCGAGGGCGTGCTGCACCTCGTCGACATCGGCGAAGACCATGCCCTCGCCCTTCATCCCCTCGCGCATCATCGACACGTAGTAGAGCCCGAGGACCATGTCCTGCGACGGCACGATGATCGGCGCGCCGTTGGCCGGCGACAGCACGTTGTTCGTGGACATCATCAGGACGCGCGCCTCGAGCTGGGCCTCGAGCGAGAGGGGCACGTGGACGGCCATCTGGTCGCCGTCGAAGTCGGCGTTGAAGGCCGAGCAGACCAGCGGGTGAAGCTGGATCGCCTTGCCCTCGATCAGCACCGGCTCGAAGGCCTGGATGCCGAGGCGGTGCAGCGTGGGCGCGCGGTTGAGGAGCACGGGGTGCTCGCGGATCACCTCGTCGAGGATGTCCCAGACCTCGGGGCGTTCCTTCTCGACCAGCTTCTTGGCCTGCTTGACGGTGCTCGAAAGCCCCTTCGCTTCAAGCCGGGAATAGATGAAGGGCTTGAAGAGCTCGAGCGCCATCTTCTTCGGCAGGCCGCACTGGTGCAGCTTCAGTTCCGGCCCCGTCACGATGACCGAGCGGCCCGAGAAGTCCACCCGCTTGCCGAGGAGGTTCTGACGGAAGCGGCCCTGCTTGCCCTTCAGCATGTCGGAGAGCGACTTCAGCGGGCGCTTGTTGGCCCCGGTGATGACCCGGCCGCGGCGGCCGTTGTCGAACAGCGCATCGACCGATTCCTGGAGCATGCGCTTTTCGTTGCGCACGATGATGTCGGGCGCGCGCAGTTCGATCAGCCGCTTCAGGCGGTTGTTGCGGTTGATGACGCGGCGGTAGAGGTCGTTGAGGTCGGAGGTCGCGAACCGGCCGCCGTCGAGCGGCACCAGCGGGCGCAGTTCCGGCGGGATGACCGGGATGACGGTCAGCACCATCCATTCCGGGCGGTTGCTGTATTCGAGGAAGTTCTCGACGATCTTCAGCCGCTGGAGGATCTTCTTCGGCTTCATCTCGCCCGTCGCTTCCTTCAGCTCCTCGCGCAGCTGCTCCGCCGTGGC
>JAOADN010000076.1 GCA_026417295.1 Paracoccaceae bacterium | reverse complement strand
GACATCTACGTGCCGGGCTGCCCGCCCACGGCAGAGGCCCTGCTCTACGGCATCCTGCAGCTGCAGCGGAAGATCCGTCGCACCGGCACGATCACGCGCTAGACGAGGAGTCGCGATGACCGAAGCCCTGACCGCGCTTGGCGCGCATATCGCATCGGCCCTCGGCGCGGACGTGCTGGGGACCGGGGTCGCGCATGGCGAACTGACCGTGACCGTGCGCGCGCCGGCCATTCCGGCCGTCCTGACCTTCCTGCGCGACGACAGCGGCTGCCGGTTCTCGACCCTGGTCGACATCACGGCGGTCGACTACCCCGACCGGGCGGAACGCTTCGACGTCGTCTACCACCTCCTGTCGATGTACAGGAATCACAGGATCCGGGTGAAGGCGCCGGTGGGCGAGCAGGACATCGTGCCCTCGGCCACGCCGGTCCACCCGTCGGCCAACTGGTTCGAGCGCGAGGTGTTCGACATGTTCGGCATCCTGTTCTCGGGCCATCCCGACCTGCGGCGCATCCTGACGGACTACGGGTTCCGCGGCCATCCCTTGCGCAAGGACTTTCCGACGACCGGCTTCACCGAGGTCCGCTACGACGAGGCGCAGAAGCGCGTCGTCTACGAGCCCGTGCGCCTGGTGCAGGAATACCGCCAGTTCGACTTCATGTCCCCGTGGGAGGGGGCTGCGCGCATCCTTCCCGGCGACGAGAAGAAGGGGTCCTGATGCGCCCCTGCGCGATGGCCGGGGCCCGCGCCTGACATGGAGGGGGCGCCAACGCTGCTGTTCTGCGTCGGGGCGGCGAGGGCCGGGACGTCCTGGGCCTACCGCTACCTCCTGCGTCACCCGGACTGCCATCTGCGCTCGATCAAGGAGCTGCACTATTTCGACACGCTGGAGGGCGGGCAGACGGCCCAGCGCCTGGCCGAACTGCGCCGCGAGCGCAACGCCCTGAAACGTGCCCTGCGCGAGGCCGGCCCGGACAAGCCGGCCTGGCTGGTCCGCCAGACGGCCGATGTCGAGGAGCTGATCGCGCTGACCGAGCGGGGCGGGGAGGGACGCGACGCCTACCTTGCCTATCTCGACAGGGGCGCCGAGGGCCGGCGGCTCGTGGCGGACCTGACGCCGGCCTATGCGCTGCTGCCGGAAGCCCGGCTTGCGGAAATGGCGATGCTCAGGCCCGCCGTGCGGTTCCTCTACCTGATGCGCGATCCGGTGGACCGGCTGTGGTCGCATGCGCTGCTCATGGCGTCGCGCCGCGCCGCGGCGGGAGAGGACGACCTTTCCCCGCGCGCGGCGCGGATCCTGGAACGCGCGCTCGGCGGCGGCGAGCCCGAGATCACGCGGCGGGGCGACTACGAGACCGCGCTGCGCAAGCTGGCAAGGGCGGTGCCCTCGCCGCATCTGATGGTGGAGTTCAGCGAGCGCCTGGGAGAGGAGGCGGCCCAGAGGCGGCTTTGCAGCTTCCTCGGGATCGGCTACAGACCGGCCGAGGGGCCGGAGGACGCCGGCGGTGGCCCGCCGGAGGCGCTTCGCCAACGCGCTGCGCGGGCGCTTGCCGCGCAGTACGACTTTGTGGGCCGCATGCACGGCCCCCTGCCGGCGCGCTGGCAGGCCAGCCTGGAGACGGTGTGACATGATGGACGGCGACATCCGCAAGAACACCTACGATGACGGTTCGGTCGACGTGGAGACGGGCGAGCAGCGGATCCGCAACTTCAACATCAACTTCGGGCCCCAGCACCCGGCGGCGCACGGCGTGCTGCGTCTGGTGCTGGAACTGGACGGCGAGATCGTGGAGCGCTGCGACCCGCATATCGGGCTTCTCCATCGCGGCACCGAGAAGCTGATGGAGTCCCGCACCTACCTGCAGAACCTGCCCTATTTCGACCGGCTCGACTATGTGGCGCCGATGAACCAGGAACATGCCTGGTGCCTGGCGATCGAGCGGCTGACCGGCGTGACGGTGCCGCGGCGGGCGAGCCTGATCCGGGTGCTCTACAGCGAGATCGGACGCATCCTGAACCACCTGCTGAACGTCACCACGCAGGCGATGGACGTGGGCGCGCTGACCCCGCCGCTCTGGGGCTTCGAGGAACGCGAGAAGCTGATGGTCTTCTACGAGCGTGCCTGCGGGGCGCGGCTGCATGCGGCCTATTTCCGCCCCGGCGGGGTGCACCAGGACCTGCCGCCCCAGCTTGTCGACGACATCGAGGCCTGGGCCGAGCATTTCCCGAAGGTGCTCGACGATCTCGACGGGCTCCTGACCGAGAACCGCATCTTCAAGCAGAGGAACGCCTTCATCGGTGTGGTGACCGAGGCGGACGCGCTGGCCTGGGGCTATTCGGGCGTGATGGTGCGCGGGTCGGGCATGGCCTGGGACCTGCGCCGCGCCCAGCCCTACGAATGCTATGACGAGTTCGACTTCAGGATTCCGGTCGGCAAGAACGGCGACTGCTACGACCGTTATCTCTGCCGGATGGCCGAGATGCGGGAATCGACCGCGATCATCAGGCAGGCCATCGCCAAGCTGCGCGCGCCGGAGGGGCAGGGCGACGTTCTGGCGCGCGGCAAGATCGCGCCGCCCCCGCGGGGCGAGATGAAGCGGTCGATGGAGGCGCTGATCCATCACTTCAAGCTCTATACCGAGGGCTTCCATGTGCCCGCCGGCGAGGTCTATGCCGCGGTCGAGGCGCCGAAGGGCGAATTCGGCGTCTACCTCGTTGCCGACGGCACCAACAGGCCCTACCGCGCCAAGCTGCGCGCGCCGGGCTTTCCGCACCTGCAGTCGATCGACTGGATGGCCAGGGGCCACATGCTGGCCGACGTCGCCGCGATCATCGGCACGATGGACATCGTCTTCGGGGAAGTGGACCGGTAGCTGCCGGATGGTGCCGGGGCCGGAGGTCACGGGCGCAACGGCCGGGCCCCGCGGGGCCGCGCCGCCCTGCTGCCGGGAGGGTGTCGGCCGGTCCGGCCCGCGCCCGCCGCGGGCAAGGCGGGGACGGCCCTTGCGGCGCCCCGCGTTGCTGCTTGCCATCGCCCAGATCCTGGTCCCTTCCGGCGTCCTTGCCGAGCTGCCCGGGGGGGCGCTGTCGCGCGCTGCGGCCTTTGTCGGCACGATCCGCGACAACGGATGCCGGATGACGACGGGCGAAGCGGATTCGCGCCTTGCGCCCATGGGATTCACGCCGGAGGAGACCCGCGCCTATGCCCGCATCATGCTGGACGCGGGCGTCGCGACGGTGGACGCGGAGGGGGGCACGCTTGTCCTGTCGCAGGCCCTGTGTGCGGCGGACCCGGCGGTCGACCGCACGATCTTTTCCGACCTGCTGTCGGACGCGCCCGATCCGGTCCTGGAGCAGGTCCAGGCTTTCGGGGTGCAGGGGGTGAGTGCGCTGCTGTGGCTTCGCTATCGTGATGCAGGCTGCGTGATCGACGTCTCCGACACCGAGAAAGCGGTTGCCGATCTCACGGAAACGGTTGCCCTCGACGCCGGTTTCCCCCAAGAGATGTCCGACGCGGCGCGGGCGGCGCTGAAGGACCTGGTCGGGGCGTTCATCGCCAGTCCCGGCCCCCGCTTCGCCGCCGAACCCGGCCGCCTCGTCGCGCAAGACTGCACACCCTGACTGGACCTGCCAGATGCTTCGCCGCCTTCACCACGACCAGCCCGCGTCCTTCGCCTTCACGCCTGCCAACGAGGCCTGGGCACGGGCGCAGATGACGAAATACCCCGAGGGGCGCCAGGCCTCGGCCATAATCCCGCTGCTGTGGCGGGCGCAGGAGCAGGAAGGCTGGCTGTCGCGGCCGGCGATCGAGCATGTCGCCGACATGCTGGGCATGCCCTACATCCGGGCGCTGGAGGTGGCGACCTTCTACTTCATGTTCCAGCTTCAGCCGGTGGGCGACGTGGCCCATGTGCAGGTCTGCGGCACGACGAGCTGCATGATCATGGGCGCCGAGGATCTGGTCGCGGTCTGCAGGCGGAAGATCGCGGCCCGCGCGCATGAACGCTCGGCCGACGGGAAGTTCAGCTGGGAAGAGGTCGAGTGCCTCGGCGCCTGTGCCAATGCGCCGATGGCGCAGATCGGCAAGGATTACTACGAGGACCTGACGCCGGAACGCCTGGAGGCGATCCTCGACGAACTCGCGGCGGGCAGGGTTCCGGTGCCGGGGCCGCAGAACGGGCGATATGCCTCGGAGCCGGCGGGCGGCCTGACGAGTCTCAAGGAGTTCGAGAGCGGCCGGACCCGCTGGAACGGGTCGGTCCAGCGGGCGGTGGATCTCGGGGACACGGTGAGGCGCATCGACGGCAGCGAGGAGCCGCTGACGACGCCGTGGCTGGGCAGCGGGACGAAGGCGGCGAGGCCCGCCCCGGCGGCGAAGGCCGCGAAGGCCGCCGCCCCCGCGAAGGCGGCGAAGGCCGCCCCCGCGAAGGCCGCGAAGGCCGCCGAAGCCGCCCCTGCGGCCAGGCCGAAGGGGCTGAAGGCGGCGCGTAAGGGCGGGCCCGACGACCTCAAGCGCATCAGGGGCGTCGGGCCGGCGCTGGAGACGCTGCTGCACGGGCTTGGCGTCTTCCATTTCGACCAGATCGCCGGCTGGACCGAGAAGGAGGTTGCGTGGGTCGATGCGAATCTGGAAGGGTTCAGGGGCCGCGTGACCCGTGACGACTGGGTCGGTCAGGCCCGCGCGCTGGTCGCGGGGTCGGCGGGCGGCAAGACCCGGTAGGCTCCGTCGCCAGCGCAGGGCCGCAACCGGGTTCAACGGCGGCGTGACGCCGCCCAGAGCGGAGGAACAGGATGGCGCAGCAGACGGGCAATTCCTTCCTTGGAACCGCGGTCATGGCGGGGGCCTTCGGGGTCGTGGCCTTCGGGCTTGCCGTCGCGATCGGCAAGTACGACCTGATGCCTTCGGCCTTCATCGGCGGGGTGATCGCGCTGTTGACCGGGATCGTCTTCTTCGTCGCCTTCACGGGGGGAAGCGACCGCATGCCGGTGCCCCGCCACGACGACCGGCCGGCCGTTGCCGCGCCGCCCCCTGCCGCGCCGCCCGCAGCCGCACCGAAGGCGCCGCCGGCGGCCGCCGCGGCGGCCCCTGCGGCTGCTCCGACCCGGCCCCTTTCGCTGACGGAGCCGCGCGGCGGCAAGGCCGACGACCTGAAGGTCATCGTCGGCATCGGCCCGAAGCTCGAGCAGCTCTGCCACAGGCTCGGCTACTTCCATTTCGACCAGATCGCGGCCTGGACGCCCGCCGAGGTGGCCTGGGTCGACGAGAATCTCGAGGGCTTCAGGGGCCGGGTGACGCGCGACCGCTGGGTCGAGCAGGCGCGCAGGCTTGTCGCGGAAGCGAAGGGTTGAGCCGGTCGGGGAACCACGGGCGATGAACCAAGCGGCGGCGGACACCGCAGGCTGCCGCTACGCGGTGCGGGCCGTCGCGGCCGGTGCCGGAATCGCCGTCGCGCTTCTGCTCGTCCTGCTGGCGCGCTACCGGGTGGTGCCCGCGGCACTGGTCGGCGCGGCGATCGGCGCCGGCCTCTGGGCCATCCTGCGCTGGACGTTCTGCACGGGGCTGCGCAACGTCGACCCGGAGCCGCTGCCGGCAGGGCAGGGGCCGTCCGCGACCGCGACGGCGGTCACGCAGCGCGCCGCGCCGCTGCCCCCGCCGGCGCCGCCCCCGGTGCCGCCCGCTGTGCCGCCCGCTGTGCCGCCGCCGGCGCCCGTGGCGGCGGGCAGGACGGCGCCACGCGCAGGCACGAAGCCGACGGCCGGGCCTGCGGGGCGCGCCGCCGGGCCGGCAGGCGGGCGGGCGGCGGGACTGGATGCGGCCGTGCGCAAGTCGAGGACGCCCGCGAAACCGTCGCCGGGGCTCGAGGTCCTGGCCGCGCCGCGCGACGGCCGGGCGGACGACCTGACCCGAATCGGCGGCATCGGCCCGGTGCTGGAGCGGCTGCTCAACGGCGAGGGGATCTGGCACTATGACCAGATCGCCCACTGGAAGGCGCGCGACATCGCCTATTTCGAAAGCCGCATGCCCGGGTTCCGGGGACGGATCACGCGCGACCGATGGGTCGAGCAGGCCCGCCGGCTTGCCGGGGAGCAGCGCCGATGAAGGAACCCACACCCGAGGAACGGGCCATGGCCCGGCAGGGGCGCATGGCGGCGCTGGTCATCGCGGGGACGATGCTCTTGTGGATCGGGGCGCAGGCGCTGGGCGCGCGGCTGGGCTGGGACCCCGCGCTGGCCTTCGTCTTCGACATCGCCGCGCTCGCCGCCTTCGTCTGGGCCCTTGCCGTGGCCGCGCGGCTCTGGCAACGGCAGCGGCGGGGCGGTAAGTAGCGCCAGGCAGGCCTGGAAGGGAACCTCACGATGCTTGACGACAGGGACCGCATCTTCACCAACCTCTACGGGATGCACGACCGCAGCCTGAAAGGCGCGATGAAGCGCGGCCACTGGGACGGCACGAAGGACCTGCTGGCGCTGGGGCGCGACCGGATCGTCGAGATCGTCAAGGCCTCGGGCCTGCGCGGGCGGGGCGGCGCGGGGTTCCCGACGGGCCTCAAGTGGTCGTTCATGCCCAAGCAGTCGGACGGGCGGCCATCCTACCTTGTCGTGAATGCCGACGAATCCGAGCCCGGCACCTGCAAGGACCGCGAGATCATGCGCCACGACCCGCACACGCTGGTCGAGGGCTGCCTGATCGCGGGCTTCGCGATGGGGGCCGAGGCGGGCTACATCTACATCCGCGGCGAGTACATCCGCGAGCGGGAATGCCTGCAGCGCGCGATCGACGAGGCCTACGAGGCGGGGTTCCTGGGCCGGAACGCCTGCGGGTCGGGCTATGACTATCACCTCTACCTGCACCACGGCGCGGGGGCCTACATCTGCGGCGAGGAGACCGCGCTTCTGGAAAGCCTCGAGGGCAAGAAGGGAATGCCGCGGATGAAGCCGCCTTTCCCGGCGGGCTCGGGCCTTTACGGCTGCCCGACCACGGTCAACAACGTCGAATCGATCGCCGTGGTGCCGACGATCCTGCGGCGCGGGGCGGAGTGGTTCGCGGGCTTCGGGCGGCCGAACAACACCGGCACCAAGGTTTTCGCGATCTCGGGCCACGTCAACAATCCCTGCGTCGTCGAGGAGGCGATGTCGATCCCGTTCAGGGAGCTGATCGAGCGGCATTGCGGCGGCATCCGCGGCGGCTGGAAGAACCTCAAGGCGGTGATCCCCGGCGGATCGTCGGTGCCGATGCTGCGCGCCGAGCAGTGCGAGGACGCGATCATGGATTTCGACTGGCTGAGGGAGCAGCGCTCGGGCCTCGGCACCGCGGCGGTGATCGTGATGGACCAGTCGACCGACGTGGTGAAGGCGATCTGGCGGCTGTCGAAGTTCTACAAGCACGAGAGCTGCGGCCAGTGCACGCCCTGCCGGGAAGGCACCGGCTGGATGATGCGGGTGATGGAGCGGCTGGTGCGCGGCGAGGCCGAGATCGAGGAGATCGACATGCTTCAGGACGTGACGAAGCAGGTCGAGGGCCACACGATCTGCGCGCTGGGCGATGCCGCGGCCTGGCCGATCCAGGGCCTGATCCGGCAGTTCCGCGGCGAGATCGAGGACCGCATCCGCGCCCGTCAGACCGGCCGGGTGACGGCCGTCGCAGCCGAGTGAGGGAGTGTCCCACGATGGGACACCCTTTCAACCCGTTGGAATCATTGAGACCACGGGCCGATCTTAAGGATTGATTCAGATTTGCCCCGGTCCGCAGGCCGGGCCGGAGGGGCGGACGCCCGGCCGGCGGAGCGGACCGTGTTCTGTGCGGTGCCGCACAAGAGACGGGCATCTTTGCACATGCACACGCAATCTTGAACGGGGCGCCGGCGGGAGGGGCCCAGACTGGGGCATGCCCGGTACGGACCCGCCCATGGGTCCGGCCGGGACAAGCGGGAGGGTGCCGCCATGATTGCGGAACGAATCCAGGCGCTTGCCTTCGATGCCTTCGAGTCCTTCCTGATCCTCGTCCTGTTCCTGAAGGCCGGGTTCCGCGGCCGGTGGCTGGCATGGGCCTTCCTGCCGCTGGGCCTGTGGATCTTCTGGACCGTCTACAATCTGCGCATCCAGCCCGGATTGTCGCCGGATTCGTTCCTGGCCGGACGGTTCTTCAGGAAGTCGGTCGAGGCGCTGTGGTACCTGCCCCTGGCGGTGGTCGTCCTGTCGCGCTGGCCGGTCCTGCGGGAGGGCGCGCCGGCGCACTGAGGCGCGGCCGTCACTTCTGCGCGAGGCGGGGTGCGCGCCGCGCATTCCCCGCTAGGATCGCTTCACGCAGGCGGCATCCCCGGCGGGGCGCCGCGCAAGCCTTGACGCGGCGCTTGAACGCCGCGCGGAAACCGAAAACAAGGGGCCCACGGACCGGCCCCCCCCCGGCCGGTCCCCAACGAAACAGGCGCAGAAGAGGCAGGACCATGCCTGCCCGCGCCATGCCGCGGAGCAGACCCCGTGAGGACGAGCAGGAACCGGACGAAGCCTTCCCTGACCGCAGCGGCCCTTCTGGCGCTGGCCCTGGCCGCACCGGCGGCCCCGGCGCAGTCGCTGCCGCCCCTGCGCGAGAACGACGCCATCGTCGAGAAGCTGATGGCGGCGCGCATCGCCGAGATGATCCAGCGCTACTGCCCCGAGATCGGCGGCAAGCTCTTCTATGCGATCTCGGAGGCCAAGGCGCTGAAGGCCTATGCCGAGAAGCTGGGCTATTCCGAGGACGAGATGCGGGCCTTCGTCAACGACGAGACCGAGCGCAAGCGGGTCTTCGCCATGGCGCGCGACTACATGGAGGCCCGCGGCGCCGTCGGCAAGGACCCGGCGGGCCATTGCGCCCTGGGCCGGCAGGAGCTGGCCAGCAAGAGCTACATCGGATCCTTCCTCTACCTGAAGTAGGCGCCGGCAGGGACCGGGCGCGGCGGGCTGCGCAAAGGCTTGTCTTTCGCACCCGTTGCGGCCAAAGAACCGGAAAGGCCGCGGCGGCCGGGGGCGGGATGTCCCGCCGTCGCCGCGCGGCCCAACCGGAGGGCCGAGGAGCATGTCCAACCTGCGCAAGATCGTGATCGACGAGATCGAGGTCGAGGTCGATCCGAGCCTGACGCTGATCCAGGCCTGCGAGCAGGCGGGGGTGGAGATCCCGCGCTTCTGCTATCACGAGCGGCTGTCGATCGCGGGCAACTGCCGGATGTGCCTTGTCGAGGTGGTGGGCGGCCCGCCGAAGCCCGCGGCGAGCTGCGCGATGCAGGTCAAGGACCTGCGCCCCGGCCCGAACGGCGAGCCGAGCGTCATCAGGACCAACAGCCCGATGGTCAGGAAGGCGCGGGAAGGCGTGATGGAATTCCTGCTCATCAACCACCCGCTCGACTGCCCGATCTGCGACCAGGGCGGGGAATGCGACCTGCAGGACCAGGCGATGGCCTATGGCGTGGACTTCAGCCGCTACCGCGAGCCCAAGCGCGCGAGCGAGGACCTGAACCTTGGCCCCCTCGTCGAGACGCACATGACGCGCTGCATCTCGTGCACGCGCTGCGTCCGCTTCACGACCGAGGTCGCGGGCATCACCCAGATGGGCCAGACCGGCCGGGGCGAGGATGCCGAGATCACCTCCTACCTGAACAGGACGCTCGATTCGAACCTGCAGGGCAACATCATCGACCTCTGCCCGGTGGGCGCGCTGGTCAGCAAGCCCTATGCCTTCACCGCGCGGCCCTGGGAGCTGACCAAGACCGAGACGATCGACGTGATGGATGCGCTGGGGTCGAACATCCGCGTCGATACCAAGGGGCGGGAGGTCATGCGCATCCTGCCGCGCAACCATGACGGCGTGAACGAGGAGTGGATTTCCGACAAGACCCGCTTCGTCTGGGACGGGCTGCGCCGGCAGCGGCTGGATGCGCCCTATATCCGCGAGAAGGGCAGGCTGCGGAAGGCCACCTGGCCCGAGGCGCTGGCCGCGGCGGCCGGCGCGATGAAGGGCCGCAGGGTCGCGGGCCTTGTGGGCGACCTTGCCCCGGTCGAGGCGGCCTTTGCGCTGAAGGGCCTGATCGAGGGGCTGGGGGGCCGCGTCGAGTGCCGCGTGGACGGGGCGCAGCTGCCCGCGGGCAACCGGGCGGCCTATGTCGGCACGGCGCGGATCGAGGACATCGACAGCGCCCGGGCGATCCTGCTTGTCGGCACGAACCCGCGCGAGGAGGCGCCGGTGCTGAACGCGCGCATCCGCAAGGCCTGGCTGCGCGGGGCGAAGCTGGGCCTCGTGGGGCAGGCGGCGGACCTGACCTATGACTACACCCATGTCGGGACCGGCCGCGACGCGCTGAAGGGCCTGACCGAAAGCGGGTTCGACCCGGCGACCGACGGCCCCTCGCTGGTGATCGTCGGGCAGGGCGCGCTGACCGAGGCCGACGGCGCGGCGGTGCTGGCCCAGGCGATGAGGCTGGCCGAGGCGACGCAGTCGAAGTTCCTGGTGCTGCACACGGCGGCGGCGCGGGTGGGCGCGATGGACGTGGGCTGCACGACCGAGGGCGGGCTGACGGCGGCGCTCGACGGGGCGGAGGTGGTCTTCAACCTGGGCGCCGACGAGATGGAGATTCCCGCCGGCCCGGTCGTCATCTACCAGGGCAGCCACGGCGACCGCGGCGCGCACCGGGCCGACATCATCCTGCCGGCCGCCGCCTGGACCGAGGAGAACGGCCTGTTCGTCAACACCGAGGGCCGCCCGCAGCTGGCGCTGCGCGCGGGCTTTCCGCCGGGCGAGGCCAAGGAGAACTGGGCGATCCTGCGCGCGCTGTCGGCCGAACTGGGGGCCACGCAGCCCTGGGATTCGCTCGCCGCGCTGCGCCGGGCGCTGGTGGCGGCGCATCCGCATCTGGGCGCGATCGGCGAGGTGCCGCAGAACGACTGGGCGCCCCTGCCGGCGAAGGCGCCGGGCAAGGGCGACTTCCGCCCGGCGATCCGGGATTTCTACCTGACGAACCCGATCGCGCGGGCCTCGGTCCTGATGGCGGAACTGTCGGCGCTGGCGGCCGCCAGACGGGCGGCGCCGCTGGCCGCGGAATGACGGATCCGGGACCGGCGCGGCGGTGCGGGATGGCGTCAAAAAGGGTGGCGTTCGGCGCATGAATGCTGTTTACAGCGTGACGACCGCGGCCCCCCGGCGGGGCGCCGCCGGCCGGGCCGCGCGCCCGGCGGGCGAAGGCCGCGGAGAGGGGACAGGCGGCCCGCGCGCTGGCCGCGACAGGACGGGAAGGCAGGATGGCTGAGTTCTTGGCAACGCCGCTCGGGACCGTGGCCCTGATCATGCTGCAGGGGCTGATGGTCATCGGCTTCGTGATGATCTCGCTCCTGTTCCTCGTCTACGGGG
>JAOADN010000075.1 GCA_026417295.1 Paracoccaceae bacterium | reverse complement strand
CCGACGGCCCGCGCGATGCCGCAACGCTTGCCCGGGGCCGCGCCGGCACGGCCCGGTGGCAGCGACGGCTCGCAGGCGGCCCGGCAGTGTCTGGCCCGGCGCGGCCGAGGCGCCCGGGGCTCAGAAGTCGAGGTTCTCCACGCTCAGCGCGTTCTGCTGGATGAACTCGCGCCGGGGCTCGACGACATCCCCCATCAGCTTGGTGAAGATGTCGTCGGCCTCGGCCAGGTCGTCGATCCTCACCTGAAGCAGCGTGCGCGCCTCGGGGTCGAGCGTGGTCTCCCAAAGCTGCTCGGGGTTCATCTCGCCGAGGCCCTTGTAGCGCTGGAGCGTCAGCCCCTTCTCGCCCTCCTCGAGGATCGCCTTGAGCAGGCCGGTCGGCCCGTGCACCAGGGTCTCGCGGTCCTTGCGGACAAGCCGCGCGGGCTCGCGGTAGACCTCGCGCGTCTCGGCCGAGACCGAGGCGAGCCGGCGCCCCTCGCCCGAGCGCAGCACCGCCCCGTCGAGCGCGCGGATCTCCTCGACCCCGCGGACCACGCGGGCGAGCCTGATTCCGTGGTCCTGGGTGATCCGTCCCTGCCAGCCGCGTTCGTATTCCAGCGCCACGAGGTCGAGCCGCCGCGCCACCGCGTCGGCCACGCCCTGAAGGTCGGCATCGGCCCGGCCGGCATCGAAGGCACCGGCCAGCGCCGCCTGCTCGAGGACATGGCGCGGGTAATGGGTGGGGAAGGCCTCGAGCACCCGCCGGAAGGCGCGCGCGCCCTCCACCACCCGGGCCAGATCGGCGCCGGCGATCTCCTCGCCGCCGGCCAGGCGCAGGACCGCGCCTTCGATCCCCTGCTGCACGAGGTAATCCTCGAGCGCCGCCTGGTCCTTCAGGTAGACCTCCGACTTGCCGCGGCTGACCTTGTAGAGCGGCGGCTGGGCGATGAAGAGGTGCCCGTGCTCGATGAGCTGCGGCATCTGCCGGAAGAAGAAGGTGAGCAGCAGCGTGCGGATATGCGCGCCGTCCACGTCGGCGTCGGTCATGATGATGACCTTGTGGTAGCGCAGCTTCGAAAGATCGAACTCGTCGCGCCCGATCCCGGTGCCCAGCGCGGTGATCAGCGTGCCGATCTCCTGCGAGGACAGCATCCGGTCGAAGCGGGCGCGCTCGACGTTCAGGATCTTGCCGCGCAGCGGCAGCACCGCCTGGTTCTGCCGGCTCCGCCCCTGCTTGGCCGAACCGCCGGCGCTGTCGCCCTCCACCAGGAACAGCTCGGACTTGGCGGGGTCCTTCTCCTGGCAGTCGGCAAGCTTGCCCGGCAGCGAGGCCACGTCCATCGCCGTCTTGCGCCGCGTCAGCTCCCGGGCCTTGCGGGCGGCTTCCCTGGCGAGCGCCGCCTCGATGATCTTGCCGACGATCAGGCGGGCCTCCTGCGGGTGTTCCTCGAACCACTCGCCGAGCTTCTCGTTGACGAGGTTCTCGACCGCGGGCCGCACCTCGGAGGACACCAGCTTGTCCTTGGTCTGCGACGAGAACTTGGGGTCGGGCACCTTCACCGAGAGGACGCAGGTCAGCCCCTCGCGCGCATCGTCGCCGGTGAAGCTGACCTTCTCCTTGCGGGCGATGCCCGAGGACTGGGCATAGAGGTTGATCGTGCGCGTGAGCGCGCCGCGGAACCCCGCAAGATGGGTGCCGCCGTCGCGCTGGGGGATGTTGTTGGTGAAGGGCAGCACCGTCTCGTGGTAGCTGTCGTTCCACCACATGGCGCATTCGACCCCGATCCCGTCGCGCTCGCCGGCCATGTAGATCGGTTCGGAGACGAGCGGCGTCTTGGACCGGTCGAGGTAGCGGACGAACTCCCGCACGCCGCCCTCGTAGTAGAGCTCCACCTTCAGCGGCTCGGCGGGGCGTTCGTCGGTGAGGGTGATGCGCACCCCGGAGTTCAGGAACGCCAGCTCCCTGAGCCGCGTCTCCAGCGTCTTGAACTGGTAGTCGAGGTTCGAGAAGGTCCGTGTCGAGGCCAGGAACCGCACCTCGGTGCCGCGCTGGCCGTGGGCATCACCGACGACGCGCAGCGGCTCGACCGTCACGCCGTTCTCGAAGCGGGCGAAATGCTCCTTGCCGCCCCGCCAGATGCGCAGCTCCAGCCAGTCGCTGAGCGCGTTCACCACGCTGACACCCACGCCGTGCAGGCCGCCTGAGACCTTGTAGCTGTTCTGGTCGAACTTCCCGCCGGCGTGGAGCTGGGTCATGATGACCTCGGCCGCGCTGACGCCCTCTTCCTTGTGGATGTCGACCGGGATGCCGCGGCCGTTGTCGCGCACCGACACCGAGCTGTCGGCGTGGATCGTGACCGAGACCTCGGTGGCGTGGCCGGCCAGCGCCTCGTCGATCCCGTTGTCGACGACCTCGTAGACCATGTGGTGCAGGCCCGAGCCGTCGTCGGTGTCGCCGATATACATGCCGGGGCGCTTGCGGACGGCCTCCAACCCCTTGAGAACCTTGATGGATTCGGCCCCGTAGTCGTCGGGTGTCCGTGCCGCTTCAGCCATGCTCGCGCAGTCCTGCCTTGCCTGCCGGGCTTATACGAGACCGTGGGGGGAATGTCACGCGCGCACCACAAGATTTGGTGCTTCGGCTCGCCGCCCGGACGGCGGTCAAACGAACGGGATCGCCACGCCCACGAGGATCAGCAGGACCCCGGCGACGCGGTTCACCCGGGCGAGCGCGGCGGGCGAGCGCAGCAGCCGCCGCGCCCGGTCGATCATCAGCGAGAGCGCCAGGTTCCCGGCCAGGGGGATGGCCACCGAGAGCCCGCAGATCGCCGCGATGTCGGGGACCGTCACATGCCTGAGGTCGAAGAAGCCGGGCAGCACGCCCATGTAGAACAGGATCGACTTCGGGTTCCCGACGATCACCGCGACACCGGCGGCGAAGCCCGCCCACATCCCCGGCCGCGTCAGCCGGCCGTCGGTTGCGACGGGTCGCCCGGCATGGCGGATCAGCAGCCATCCCATCCACAGGAAGATCGCCGCGGCCACCCACTTGAGCGCGCCGAGGAAGTCGCCCCAGACCGAGGCGATCCACGACACCCCGAGGATCGCCAGAAGCGGCCAGAGGAAGTCCCCCACCGTCACGCCGACGGCCAGCGGCCAGGCCTGCCGGAATCCGCCGGCCAGCGTGCGCGCCGTCAGCGCCACCCAGACCGGCCCCGGCGTGACGAAGAGCAGGAACAGGGCCCCGGCATAGAGGCCGAGCTGCGAAACGGTCACGGTCATCGCGCGATCACCTCCGATGCGCCGCCCGTCTCGCGCAGCTCGAAGGCCTCGGCCCGGTCGCCGAGCCCCTCGAAGAGCTCGGGCCCCGTTCCGGTCATCCAGGCCTGGGCGCCCAGCGTGCAGATCTCCTGATAGAGCGCCGCCCGCCGCGCGGCGTCGAGATGCGCCGCCACCTCGTCGAGCAGCAGGATCGGCGGCGCGCCGAGGTCCTGCGCCAGCGCGCGGGCATTGGCCAGCACGAGCGACAGCAGCAGCGCCTTCTGCTCGCCGGTCGAGCATTGCGCGGCCGGCATCCCCTTGGCGGCGTAGACCGCCACGAGGTCGGCCCGGTGCGGCCCGACCAGCGTGCGCCCCGCCCGCAGATCCGCCGCGCGCGATGCGGCGAGCGCCGCCGCGAGATCCTCGCCCGGATCCTCGGCCGCGCCTTCCGGTCCGACCACGGTCAGGCTGGCCGCGGGGAAGGCCGTCCCGGCCCCCTCCTGCGCCCTGACGAGCCGCGCCACCGCCGCCGCCCGGTTCCCGCGCAGCGCCGCCCCCGCGGCGGCCATCCGGGATTCCAGGGCGCCGAACCAGCGCGCATCGGACACCTGGTCGCGCAACAGCCGGTTGCGCTCGCGCATCGCCTTCTCGTAGTCGAGGACCGCCTCCGCGTGGCCGGGCTCGAAGCTCATCGCGATCCGGTCGAGGAACCGCCGCCGGCCGTCCGAACCCTCGATCCAGATCCGGTCCATCGCCGGGGTCAGCCAGACCATCCGCGCGATGCGGCCCAGCGCCGCCTGCGCCGCAGCCTTGCCGTCGATCCTCACCTGCCGCGCCTCGCCCGGCCCGGCCCAGGTCTCCACCTCGTGGGTCCGTTCCAGGCTCTCGACCATCGCGGCCACCTTCCATCCCAGCGCCTCCGGCCGGCGTGCGATCTCCTCCGCGGCCGCCCCCCGCAACCCCCGCCCCGGCGAGAGCAGCGAGACCGCCTCGAGGACGTTGGTCTTGCCCGCGCCGTTCGGCCCGAACAGCACGACCGGCCGGCCCGACAGCGACAGGCGCAGCGCCCGGTGACTGCGGAAATGCGACAGCCGAAGCTCCGTGACGGCGAGCCGCACCGGACCTGCCCCTTCATCCTGTCCGAAATACTCCCGGGGGCGCGGGGGCAGGCAGCCCCCGCTCCGCCCGCCTTCACACGCGCATCGGCATCACGACGTAGACGGCCGAGGTGTCGTTGCCCTCCCGCATCAGGGTCGGGTCGCCCGACGAGTTGAACAGGAAGACCGCGTTCTCACGATCGACCTGGCTCGCGATCTCGAGCAGATACTTGGCGTTGAACCCGATCTCGAGCCGGTCGTCGGCATAGGCCACCGCAAGCTCCTCCTCGGCCGCGCCGCTGTCGGGCGCGTTGACCGAAAGCACGAGCCGGTCCTCGTCGAGCGCCAGCTTCACCGCGCGCGAGCGTTCGGACGAGACGGTCGCCACCCGATCCACCGCCCGCGCGAACTCGGCCGCGTCCACCTCCAGCCGGCGGGAATTGCTGGTCGGGATCACGCGCGCATAGTCCGGGAAGGTGCCGTCGATCACCTTCGAGGTCAGCGTGATCTCAGGGGTCGCGAAGCGCACCTTGGTCTCGCTGACCGAGACCGCGATCACCGCGTCGTCGTCGTCGAGCAGCTTCCTCAGCTCGCCCACGGTCTTGCGCGGCACGATCACGCCCGGCATGTTCTCGGCCCCCGCGGGCAGGGGCGCGTCGATCCGCGCCAGGCGATGGCCGTCGGTTGCCACGCAGCGCAGGACCTTGCCGCCCTCGCCCTGGGCGACGTGCATGTAGACGCCGTTGAGGTAGTAGCGCGTCTCCTCGGTCGAGATCGCGAACTTCGACTTGTCGAACAGCCTCCGGAGAACCGGGGCCGGGCAGGAGAAGTTCGCGCTGTATTCGGACGACGCCATCACCGGGAAGTCCTCCTTCGGCAGCGTGGCGAGCGAGAAGGTGGACCGCCCCGCCGTCACGGTGAGCCGCCCCGCGGCGCTGTCGTCCGAGAGGCCGACCAGCGCCCCGTCGGGCAGCTTGCGGACGATCTCGTGGAGCGTGACGGCATTGACCGTGGTCGCGCCGGGCCGCTCCACCTGGGCCTTCGCCTTGTCCACCACCTCGATGTCGAGGTCGGTCGCGCGGAAGCTGACGGTGTCGCCCTCGGCCTCGATCAGCACGTTGGCCAGGATCGGGATCGTGTTGCGCCGCTCGACGACCGATTGCGCCTGACCGACCGCCTTGAGCAGCGTGCCGCGTTCGATGCTGATCTTCATGTCCGCTCCCCGCCCGGCGGTTTCCCGCCGGGGTCACTCCTCTGCCGGAACGGCAGGATTAGACGAAAGGCACGGCGGCACAAGTGCCTTCGGGGGCCCGGCCGGGCTCAGCTTTCCAGCATGCGGCGCAGCATCTCCACGTCCTCGGCGAGCTGCGCATCGGTCGCCATCAGCGCCTCGATCCGCCGGACGCCGTGCATCACCGTCGTGTGGTCGCGCCCGCCGAAACGCCGCCCGATCTCGGGCAGCGACCGGCTGGTGAGCTGCTTGGCCAGCCACATGGCGATCTGCCTCGGACGGGCGATCTGGCGCAGCCGCTTCGGGCCGAGCATGTCGGACAGGCGGATGTTGTAGTGTTCGGAGACCTTGCGCTGGATCTCCTCGACCGTGACCTTGCGCTCGGACTGGCGCAGGATGTCCGAGAGGCAGTCCTGCGTGAGCTCGAGCGTGATCTCCTTGCCCACCAGCGAGGCGAAGGCGAAGAGGCGCGTCAGCGCGCCTTCCAGCACCCGGACGTTCGTGGTGATGCGGTGGGCGAGGAACTCCAGCACGCCGTCGGCCAGGACGAGACCCTTGTACTGGCGGCGGTAGAATTCGGCCTTCTGCTGCAGGATGCCCAGCCTCAGCTCGTAGTCGGTCGGGTGCAGGTCGACGACCAGCCCGCACTGGAGGCGGCTCTTGATCCGCTCCTCCAGATCCTTGATCTCGCCGGGCGCGCGGTCGGCCGAGATCACGATCTGCTTGTTCTGGTCCACCAGCGCGTTGAAGGTGTGGAAGAACTCCTCCTGCGTGCTGTCCTTGCCGGCGATGAACTGCACGTCGTCCACCATGAGCACGTCGACCGAGCGGAACAGCTCCTTGAAATCCATGATCTGGCGTGCGCGCAGGGCCTGCACGAAGCGGTACATGAACTGCTCGGCCGAGAGGTAGAGGACGTGCAGGTCGGCACGCCGGATGGCGAGCTCGTGGACGATGGCGTGCATCAGGTGGGTCTTGCCGAGGCCGACACCGCCATAGAGGAAGAGCGGGTTGAAGGTGACCCTGCCGCCCTCGGCCACGCGGCGGGCGGCGGCGTGGGCCAGTTCGTTCGGCTTGCCGACGACGAAGCTGTCGAAGGTCAGGCGGCTGTCGAGCGGGGCCGCGGCAAGGCCCGACTCGGCCGGCATCCGCGTCGCGCGGCCGCGCGCCGGCCTGCCGCCGGTGCCGGGCGCCGCGGCTGCCCCGGTGCCATCGCCGACGCCCGCGCCCGCGGCCGCGTCAGCGGCCGCCCCCCGGCCTGCGCCGCCGGCGCGGCGGCGCGACTGGACGACGATGTCGACGCGGTCGACCTCGGCCCCGGCCGAGATCAGCTTGCTGCAGATCTGTTCGGCGAAGTTGCGCGAGATCCAGTCGCGCATGAATGCGGTGGGCACCTCGAACCGGGCGATTCCGTCGGCGACGCCGCGGAAGACGAGGGGTTCGATCCAGGTGACGAAGTTGTTCCTGCCGACCGCCTTCAGAAGTTCGGTCTTCGCCTGTCCCCACGTCTCGTCCGTCATCGTCCCTGCCCAGGTCCCCGGCGCCCGGGGTTCGGTCCCGCGGCGCGCCCCATGTTTCACCCGCGATCCCGGTCCCGTCACGCGGGGTCCCGGAACGGACATGAAGCAACGCCGGCAGCACCGGACGGATCCGGCATGCCATGCGCTGAGCAGGCTTGGCCGGCCGCGTTGCGGGCTGGCCTCCCCAGGCAGGTCTCCGGCGCCATGTGCAGCCTGGCGCTGTTCCGGCCGGGCCCCGGCTGGACCGGGAAAGCGGCCGGGGAAACCTTCTGTCCCCCAAGACGACGTGAATCGCGACGGTCAGGCTAGCTTGCCCGCCGCGCGGGCGGCAACAGAACTTCAAGCTTGACTCGGGGTTTGCCCGTGCGAATCCCCGGTCCTTGGCAAAAAGGGCACAGATATGTGACATCCGTGCATGAGACAAAGGGCGCAGGGGGTTCCTGCGCCCTTTGAAATCAACAGGTTACGCCGAATTCAGGCGGTCAGCGCCTTGACCCGCGCGGACAGGCGGGACATTTTCCGAGCCACCGTGTTCTTGTGCAGGACACCCTTGGTGACCCCGCGTGCAAGCTCGGGCTGGGCCGCCGTCAGCGCCGCCCTGGCGGCCGCCGGATCGCCCGCGGCGATGGCCTCCTCGACCTTGCGCAGGAAGGTGCGGATGCGCGAGCGGCGCGCCTTGTTGACGGCGGTCACACGCTCGGTCTGGCGCGCGCGCTTCTTGGACTGGGGCGTATTGGCCATGAGGAAGGGTCCGGTGCGTGTCGATTGATCTGAAGCCGCGCTTCTAGGCGCGAGTCGCGGGCAAGTCAACAGGGCCGGGCGCAGGCCTGCGCGGCCTGCCCGGCGGGCCTATCCGTCGGTGAATTTCGCCGCGCGCTTGTCGAGGAAGGCCGCCATCCCCTCCTTCTGGTCGGCGGTGGCGAAGAGGGCGTGGAAGAGGCGCCGCTCGAAGGCGAGGCCGGCGGCGAGGCCGGTCTCCTGGCTCATGTTCACGGCCTCCTTCACTGCCATCGCGGCGATCATCGAGCGCCCGGCGATGCTGCGGGCGGCGGACTCGGCCTCGGCCAGAAGGCGGTCGGCCGGCACGATCCGGCTGACGAGCCCGGCGCGTTCGGCCTCGGCCGCGTCCATCAGGCGGCCGGTCAGGTGCATGTCCATCGCCTTCGACTTGCCGACGAGGCGCGTCAGGCGCTGGGTGCCGCCCATCCCGGCGACGATGCCGAGGTTGATCTCGGGCTGTCCGAATTTCGCGGTCTCGGCGGCGATGATGAAGTCGCACATCAGCGCCAGTTCCAGCCCGCCGCCCAGGGCATAGCCGGCGACGGCGGCGACGAGCGGCTTGCGGAAGCCGGCGAGGGCCCGGGATTCGGCGCCATAGACATCGTCGCGGAACATGGTGACGAAGGACTGTCCGGCCATCTCGCGCACGTCGGCGCCGGCGGCGAAGGCCCTGTCGGACCCGGTCAGAACGACGGCCCGCACCGCGTCGTCGGAATCGAAGGCCGCGAGGCAGCCGACCAGCTCGCCGAGCATGGCACGGTTCAGCGCATTGAGCGCCTCGGGCCGGTTCAGGCGGATGGTGGCGACGCCCTCGGCGACCGAGACGATGAGGGTCTGGTAGGACATGGCGCGCCCTCCCCTTGGCGCGGCGTCCGTGATAGCGGCGCCGGGGCGGCGCGCAAGCTACTTCTGGCAGGAGGGGCAGAAGAAGGTGGACCGACCGGACTGGACGATGCGGCGGATGGTGCCGGTGCAGCCGGGGGCCGGGCAGGGCGCGCCCTCGCGGTCGTAGACGCGGAAACTGTGCTGGAAATGGCCGAGCTCGCCGTCGGTGCGGCGGTAGTCGCGCAGCGAGGAGCCGCCGGCGGCGATGGCCTCGGCGAGGACGTCGCGGATCGCCCGCACGAGGCGGCCGGCGCGGGCGGGGCCGACGTTGGCGGCAAGGCGGCGCGGACTGATCCCGGCGCGGTGCAGCGCCTCGCTGACATAGATGTTGCCGAGCCCGGCGACGATTCTCTGGTCAAGCAGCGCGGCCTTGACCGGGCTGCGGCGGCCGGCGAGGCGGGCGGCGAGGCCGGCCTCGTCGAAGCCGTTGCCGAGCGGTTCGGGACCGAGTCCGGCGAGCAGGGGATGGCTGTCGGCGGACGGCGTGGGGACGAGATCCATCAGGCCGAAGCGGCGGGCATCGTTGAAGGTCACGCGGGCGCCGCCCTCGATGTCGAGGATGACGTGGTCGTGCCGCGCGGGCGCGGGCAGGGCGTGGTGGAAGGCGCCGAGCGCAGCGCCCGAGACGAGGATGCGGCCCGACATGCCGAGGTGGATGAGGAGCGTCTCGCCGCTGTCGAGCGCGACGAGGATGTATTTCGAGCGCCGGGTCAGGCCGAGGACGCGTGCGCCCGTGAGGCGGCGGGCCATGCCTTCGGGAAAGGGGCGGCGCAGGTCCGGGCGGCCGACGCGGGCGGCGAGGATGCGGCGGCCCTCGAGCACGGGCTGGAGCCCGCGGCGCACCGTCTCGACCTCTGGCAGTTCGGGCAAGGGGCGGGACCTTCGCCGGATTGTTCTTTCGCCCCCTGCCCTTATAAGGGGGCGGACATCCGCGCAACGGCTGAGGACCATGACCGAGACCGGACGGACGACCCATTTCGGCTATCGCGAGGTGCCCGAGGCCGAGAAGGCGGGGCTGGTCCACGGCGTCTTCACCAGCGTCGCGGCGCGCTACGACCTGATGAACGACCTGATGTCGGGCGGCCTGCACCGGCTGTGGAAGGACGCGATGATGGACTGGCTGGCGCCCCGGCCGGGCCAGCATCTGCTGGACGTGGCGGGGGGCACGGGCGACATCGCCTTCCGCTTCCTCGCCCGGGCGGCGGGGACGCGGGCGGTGGTGCTGGACATGACCGAGGCGATGCTGGCCGAGGGGCGGCGGCGGGCGGCGGCGGACGCCCTTTCCGGGCGGCTCGACTGGGTGGCGGGGGACGCGATGGCGCTGCCCTTCCCGGCGCGGTCCTTCGACGTCTACGCGATCAGCTTCGGGATCAGGAACGTGACGCGGATAGGCTACACCCTGGCCAAGGCCTTCCGCGTGCTCAGGCCGGGCGGGCGGCTGATGGTGCTGGAATTCGGCCGGGTGCCGAACGACCTGCTGCGGGCGGTCTACGACGCCTATTCCTTCAACGTGATCCCGGCGATGGGCAGGGCGGTGACGGGGGATCGCGACAGCTATCGCTACCTTGTCGAATCGATCCGGCGGTTCCCCGACCAGGAGCGCTTCGCGGGGATGATCCGGGCGGCCGGGTTCGGGCAGGTCGCCTGGCGCGACCTGACCTTCGGCGTGGCCGCGCTGCATTCGGGCTGGAAGCTCTGAGGTGCGGGGACCGCACAACATCTGGCGGCTGATCCGCACCGGCGCGACCTTCGAGCGGACGGGGGCGATGAAGGTGGCGCTCGAGGCGCTGGACGCGCCGCCGCTGATCCGGGTTGCGGCGCGGGTCCTGGGCTGGCCGTTCAAGTGGCTGGGCTACCGCGGCGACCCCGCGCTGCCGCCGGTGACGCGTGCGCTGACGGCGCTGGGGCCGGCCTACATCAAGTTCGGCCAGCTTCTCTCGACGCGGCCGGACGTGGCGGGGGAGGAGCTGGCGGGGCAGCTGCGCGTGCTGCAGGACCGGCTGCCGCCCTTCCCGACGGAGGCCGCGCGGGCCATGGTGGAGGCGGAACTCGGCGCCCCGGTCGACGCGCTCTTTGCCGAGTTCTCCGAGCCGGTTGCCGCGGCCTCGATCGCGCAGGTTCACCGTGCGCGGACCCTGGCCGACGGGCGCGACGTGGCCGTCAAGGTGCTGCGGCCGGGGATCGAGCGGGCCTTCCGGCGCGACATCGATGCCTTCCACTTCGCCGCCGCCTTCATCGAGGCGCTCCTGCCGGGGACGCGGCGTCTGCGGCCGACCGAGGTGGTGAAGCATTTCGAGGGCGTGGTCCTGGGAGAGCTCGACCTCCGGCTGGAAAGCGCGGCGGCCTCGGAATTCGCGGCCAATACGGCGCAGGACGCGGGGTTCCGGGTGCCGCTGCCGGTCTGGCCCCTGTCGGCGCGGCGGGTGATGACGCTGGACTGGGTGGAAGGGATTCCGCTCGGCGACACGGCGGCGCTGGCGGCGGCGGGGCACGACCTTGCGGCGCTGGGCGAGCGGGTGCTGTCGCTGTTCCTGCGTCATGCCCTGCGCGACGGCTATTTCCACGCCGACATGCACCAGGGCAACCTGAAGGTCGCGGCGAACGGCGACATCGTGGCCTACGACTTCGGCATCATGGGCCAGATCGACGAATACACGCGCCGCGTCTATGCCGAGATCCTGATCGGCTTCATCCGTCGCGACTACCGGCGGGTGGCGGAGGTGCATTTCGAGGCGGGCTATGTGCCGCGCGACCGCGACATCGACGATTTCGCCCGGGCGCTGAGGGCGGTGGGCGAGCCGATCTTCGGAATGGATGCGAGTCACATCTCGATGGGGCGGCTGCTGGCCTATCTCTTCGAGGTGACCGAGCGCTTCGGGATGCAGACGCGGACCGAGCTGATCCTGCTTCAGCGCACGATGGTGGTGGTCGAGGGCGTGGCCCGGTCGCTGAATCCGACCGTCAACATCTGGCAGACGGCGAGGCCGGTGGTCGAGCGTTACATCCGCGAGAACGTGGGGCCGCGCGCGATGCTGCGCGATCTCGCCCGGACGGTGCAGGTGCTGGGCCGGTTCGGACCGAAGCTGCCGGTCCTGGCAGAGGAGCTGCTGTCGCGCCAGGTCGTGTCGCCGGCGCCGGCGCCGGCGGTGCCCGACCTCGCGCCGGCGGTGGCCGCCGCAGCCCTGCCCCTGCCCGAGGGGCTCGACTTCACGGGCTACGACCGGGCGGCGGCGGGCGAACCCTACGGCTGGGACGACTACGCAG
>JAOADN010000074.1 GCA_026417295.1 Paracoccaceae bacterium | reverse complement strand
CGATGCCGGCGCACCCTTCTGCCTGAGCTCGGACTGGGCGGTCACGACCCTCGACCCCTTCGAGATCATCGGCACCGCCATCACGCGCGAGCCGCCGCGCCGCCGCGGCCGGGCCGCGCCCTTCTTCCCCGCCGAGCGGCTGACCATCGAGGAGGCCGTCCTCGGCTACACCGTCAACGCCGCCGCGGCCTGCTGGCGCGGCGGCTTCACCGGCGCGCTCCGGCCCGGCTTCTCGGCCGACCTGATCGTGCTCGACAGGGACATCTTCGCCGTCGCGCCCGATGCGGTGGCCGGAACGCGGGTGCTGCTCACCCTCGTCCGCGGGCGCGAGGTCTGGCGGGCGGCGGATTTCGGGGGCTGAGATGGAAGCGGACGGCGGCGAACTCTATCATGCGCGGATGATCGGCATGCTCGAGGCGGTCTGGGGCGAGGGGTTCCTGTCGCCCGGCGGCCCGGAGGAGGTGGCCCGCATCATCGGCGGGGCCGACATCCGGGGCGCCGCGGTGCTGGACATCGGCTGCGGGGCGGGCGGGATCGACATCGCGCTCGCCGAAGGTCACGGGGCGGGCTACGTCACCGGGATCGACGTCGAGGACGGCGTCATCGCCCGTGCCCGCGCCCTGATCGCCCGCCGCGGCCTTCAGGCGCGCATCGGGCTGTGCAAGGTGGCCCCCGGCCCGCTGCCCTTTCCGCCCGCCACCTTCGACGTGGTCTTCTCGAAGGACTCGATCGTCCACATCCCCGACAAGCATGCCCTGATGGCCGAGGTCTTCCGCGTGCTGAAGCCGGGCGGGCGCTTCCTCGCCTCGGACTGGCTGATCGGCCATGACGGCGCGCCCTCGCCCGAGATGGCCGCCTACATCGCCGCCGAGGGGCTGGACTTCGGCATGGCCTCGCCCGCGCGCTATGCCGACGCGATGGCGAAGGCCGGCTTCACCGCCATCGAGACGGTGTCGCGCAACCCCTGGTACCGGCAGGCGGCGCGCGGGGAACTCGCCCGCCTGCGCGGGGCCGACGGCGCGCGGGCGGCGGCGCTGGTCGGGCAGGACTTCGTGGACTACAACGCGCGGCTCTGGGAACGGATGATCGTCGTGCTCGACTCGGGCGAGCACTGCCCGACCCATCTCAGGGCGGTGAAGCCCGCCTAGGGTCCCTTCCGGCCGCGGCGGCGGCCGGGCGGGCGAGGGGGCCGCCTGCCCCCTCGCGCTCCCCCGGGAGTATTTCGGGCATGATGAAGGGGCGGCGGGTCAGTCGGGCGGGCCGATGGTCAGCCGGACGGGGGCGAGGCCGTCGATCCGGCCCTCGAGCACGTCGCCCGGCAGGACCGGCCCGACGCCCGCCGGCGTGCCGGTGAAGACGATGTCGCCCGGCCCGAGGTGATAGAGCCCCGAGAGATGGGCGAGAAGCTCCGCCACCCCGCGCGCCATGTCGGACAGCCGTCCCTCTTGCCGCCGCGCCCCGTTCACCGTCAGCGTGATCGCCTGCCCTTCCGGCACGAAGCCCCGGCCCAGCGCCCCGACGACGGCCGAGCCCTCGACATCCTTGCCGGTGTCCCAGGGCAGGCGGCGTTCCCTGGCCGCGGCCTGCAGGTCGCGCCGCGTCATGTCGAGCCCTGCGGCGCAGGCCCAGACCGCGGCGGCCGCGGCCGCTGGCGTGGCGCGGAAGAGGGGGGCGCCGAGGGCGACGACGAGCTCGACCTCGTGCTGGAAGTCCGCCGTCCCCGGCGGATAGGGGATGGTCGCGCCCGAGGGCGCGAGATGGGCGGGCGACTTGGTGAAGAAGAAGGGGGCTTCAGGGTCGATCGCGCCCCCCATCTCGCGCGCATGTGCGGCATAGTTGCGCCCGACGCAGAAGATGCGGGCCACCGGATAGGCCGGCCCGCCACCGGCGACGGCGATGGCGGGCTGCGGGCGCGGCGGGAAGGCGTGGCTCATTCGCCGTAGGGGATCCAGATGTTCTTCACCTGCGTCGCGCGGCGCAGGAACTCGCGCCCCTGCCCGTCGGGCGCCAGCCAGTCGCGGTTGGGCACGAGCCAGGTGGCCTTGAGGTTGCCCGCGCTCGCCTCCTCGACCGCCCGGCCGCCCGCCGGCGGGCCGCAATACCACATGGCCGCCACGTCGTCGTGTTCGGCGAGGGTTCTGGCCAGCTCGTCGCGCGCGCCGGTGACGATGTTGACGACGCCGCCGGGCAGGTCGCTGGTCTCGAGCACCTGGTAGAGGTCGGTCGCCGCCAGCGGCATGTTCTGCGAGGGGACGGCGACGACGGCATTGCCCATGGCGATGGCCGGCAGGACCAGCGAGAGAAAGCCCAGGAGCGGCGCGTCGGTCGGGCAGGCGATGCCCATCACGCCCCAGGGCTCGGGCATGGCGAGCGTGACATGGGCGGATTTCGTCGAATGGACGGCCCCGTCGTACTTGTCGGCCTGCGCGGCATACCAGAAGGCGCGGCGGATCGCCGCCGCCACCTCGGCCTTCGCCCGCGCCACCCCGGCGGCGGACAGCCGCGCCGCGAACTCGGCCTCGCGCGCGGCGAGGTTCTCGGCGAGGTAGTAGAGGACCTGCGCCCGGTTGTGGCCCGCGGCCCGGCCCCAGCCGCGCGCCGCATGGGCGGCCTCGACGGCATTGCGGATGTCCTTGCGGTTGCCGAGCCCGGCAAGGCCGAGGACCCGCCCGCGGCGGGCGACGACGAAGGAATGGCCCGAATCGGGCCGCTTCTGCGCGCCGCCGATATAGAGCTTCGCCGTGCGGTCGATCCCCGTCACCCTTGCGGGGGGCTGCGGATGGGGCGCCGTCCCGGGCGGCAGGGGCGGCGCCTCGGCGCGTTCCCGCGGCCCGGGCAGGACGAGGTATTCGTGCATCCCCTCGCGCCCGCCCTCGCGCCCGAAGCCCGATTCGCGGTAGCCGCCGAACCCGGCCCCGGCATCGAACAGGTTGGTCGCGTTCACCCACACGACCCCGGCCTTGACCCGCGCCGCCACATCCAGCGCGAGATTGATGTTTTCCGACCAGACGGTGGCCGCCAGGCCGTAGCGCGTGTTGTTCGCCAGCTCCACCGCCTCGTCCGGCGTGCGGAAGGTCGTCAGCGTCGCGACGGGGCCGAAGATTTCCACTTCCGCAACCGTGTTCGCCGGTGCCACGTCTGTCAGGAATCCCGGTGCAAACCACCAGCCCGCCTCGGGAAGCGCGCATGGCGCCTGGTGCAGCACCGCGCCCTCGGCCTGTCCTTTCGCGACAAGTTCGGTGACCCGCGCCAGCTGCACCGCATCGACGATGGCGCCCACGTCGGTGGACTTGTCCAGGGGATCGCCGACCCGCAGCTTCGCCATGCGCGCTTTCAGTTTCGCGACAAAGGCGGCCTCGACGGCCTCCTGCACCAGGATGCGGCTTCCCGCGCAGCAGACCTGCCCCTGGTTGAACCAGATCGCATCGACGACGCCCTCGACCGCGGCGTCGAGATCGGCGTCCTGGAAGACGATGAAGGGCGACTTGCCCCCCAGTTCCAGCGTCAGCTTCTTGCCCGTGCCCGCCGTCGCCCTGCGGATCGCGCGGCCCACCTCGGTCGAGCCGGTGAAGGCGATCTTGTCCACGGGGGCCGCCACCAGCGCCGCCCCGGTGGAGCCGTCGCCGGTGACGATGTTGACGACGCCCCTGGGCAGGCCGATCTCGGCGCAGATCTCGGCGAAGGCCAGCGCCGTCAGCGGCGTGTATTCGGCGGGTTTCAGCACCACCGTATTGCCCGCCGCCAGCGCCGGGGCCACCTTCCAGGCCAGCATCAGCAGGGGGAAGTTCCACGGGATGATCTGCCCGCACACCCCCACCGGCCGGGCGCCGGGGAATTCGGTCGCGACAAGCTCGGCCCAGCCGGCATGGTGGTAGAAGTGCCGCGCCGCCAGCGGCACGTCGATGTCGCGCGCCTCGCGGATCGGCTTGCCGTTGTCGATGACCTCGAGCACGGCGAGGAAGCGCTCGCGCTTCTGGATGCCGCGGGCAATCGCGTAAAGCCACCTCGCCCTCTCGTGCCCGTCCAGCCGCGACCAGCCCGGCAGGGCCGCCCGCGCCGCCGCGACCGCCGCCGCGACGTCCTCCGCCGTGCCCTGCGTCGCCCGTGCGACGACCGCGCCGGTGGCCGGGTTCCTGACCTCGAACGTCGCGCCCGGCGGCGTCAGCCTGCCGTCGATGTAGTGGCCGAAGGCCTCATGCGAGCGCAGCCAGGCGGTGACGATGTCGCTGGCCTCCGGGGCGGGCCCGTAGTCCATGGTCTGAAGGATCTCGGTCACGGTCGGCATCGCGCCCCCCTAGGCCAGCGCATGGCGCGACGACGCGGCATAGCGCCCGGTGACGAAATGTTCGAGCTGGCGCTCGATGTCGGCCAGCATCGACGAGGCGCCGAGGCGGAACAGCGCCGGCGACAGCCAGGCCTCGCCCAGCTCCTCCTTCATCAGGATCTGCCAGGCCAGCGCGTCCTTCGCCGTCTTCATGCCGCCCGCCGGCTTGAAGCCGACGCGCCAGCCCGTCCGCTCGCCGTAGTCCCTGATCGCGCGCACCATGACCAGCGACACCGGCAGCGTGGCGTTCACGCCTTCCTTCCCGGTCGAGGTCTTGATGAAGTCGGCCCCCGCCTGCATCGCCACCATCGATGCCTTGTAGACGTTGCGCAGGGTCTTCAGGTCCCCGGTCGCGAGGATCGCCTTCAGATGCGCCGGCCCGCAGGCCTCGCGCATCTGCGCCACCTCGTCGTGCAGCGCGGCCCAGTTGCCGTCGAGCACATGGGCGCGGGTGATCACGATGTCGATCTCGTCGGCGCCTTCCGCGACCGCGTACCTGATCTCCTCCAGCCGCAGCTTCAGGGGCATCAGGCCGGCGGGAAAGCCGGTGGCGACCGAGGCGACCGGAATCCCCGTGCCGGCCAGCGCCCTGACGGCCGTGCCCACCATCGTCGGATAGACGCAGACCGCCCCGGTGGTCAGCCGCTCGAGGCCCAGCCCCTCCATGATGCGGGGGGCGAGGGGCTGGCGCGCCTTGGCGCAGAGCCGCTCCACGCGGTGCGGCGTGTCGTCGCCCGCCAGGGTCGTCAGGTCGATGCAGCGGATCGCGTTGACCAGCCAGGCCGCCTGCCAGACCTTCTTGACGCTGCGCCGCGTCGTCAGCGTCGCCGCCCGCCGCTCGGCCGCTGGGGTGTTCACCGCCACGGCCTCGAACCAGTCGGGCCGGAGCGGCCCGCCCGGATTGCGTTCGGTATTGGCAAGAAGCATGGCGCGGGAACCGGATCGGGGGCGTCGCGGCGAAGGCTAGCGGAAGCCCCGCGCCACTTCAACGCGCCTTCCTGACCACCCGGTCAAATTTCCCGTGCCGCCCGCCCGGCGCATTCCGGGAATGCCCGCCCGGCGCGCGCGCGGTCAGCCGCGCGGGCGGCGCCACCATGTTCCCAGCCAGGCCGTGAACCGGCCCCAGGCGCCCTTGGCCTGCTTGCCGGCAAGCTCTGCCCGGCCCGCCGCCTCGTCCCAGGTCTGGCTCACCTCGGCGATCGCCGGATCGATCATGCGCTCGCGGAACTGCAGCCACATCCGGCGCAAGAGCAGGACCAGGATCGCCAGCATCGCCAGGATCGTCAGGCTGACCCAGGGGATCGTCCGCACGTCGGGCCCCGCCACTTCCTTCAGCGCCACCGCGTTGGGGAAGATGGTGATCCAGGTGTTGCGCCAGCCGTAATGCGTGACCCTGACCCAGCGCGGATTCGCCTCGGTCGAGGTCAGGTTCTGCGCCTGCGCCTGCAGGTTCTGGCTGTCCAGCTTGAAATAGGGCGGCCAGCCCCACCAGCCGGTATCCTCGTTGCGGTAGACGCGCGGCCGGCCCTGCGGGTCGATCGCGTCGATCAGCTTCACCGTGCGCGCGTCGGAATTCGCCATCCCCGCATCGGCCTGCGAGAAGAAGATGCGGTTCTCCCAGCCCAGCGTCATCAGCTCCTGCCGGACGCCGACGATGCGCACCACGTCGTGCTGGGGCAGCGTGTAGTGCAGGAAGGCCGCGACGACCAGGCCGACGAGCGTCAGCAGGATCCATTTCACCTTGCGCATGCCGCGCGTCCCTCTCGCCTTCAGCTGTTCACCAGATAGTAGACGATCGCGATGGAAAGAAGGGGCACGGCATAGACCAGCAGGACCAGCCTGCGGCGCAGGCTGTGGCGATAGGCCGCCATGCCCTCGGCGATGAAGCGCTGCCGCGCCGCATCGGGGGCGCCCGCATTCGCCGGATCGCCGTCCCAGTCCTTCTCCAGCCGCTCGCGCTCGACCGACCGCGCATAGAGCGACACCAGAAGGTAAAGCACCGTCAGCGCCACGAAGCCCAGCACCGCAAGCCGCAGGAACCCGATCATCGCCGCGTGCCCTCCGCCCTGCCCGCGATCCCCTTGATCCGGCCCGTGTCGAAGGGCTGCGCCGGCGCGGTCGGGCCGCGGGCCATGTCGGCAGGCTCGCCGGCCACCGCGTCCCGCGCCGTCGGCGCCAGATGCGCCACCGCATGGAGGGCGACGAAAGGCACCAGGATGTCGCGATGGGGCGGGAACCTCCGGTTCAGGAACGGCGCCACGTTCCGGCCGGCCGACGGCAGGAGGAACCTGCGTCCGTCCCCCCGGGCGTCGAGGTAGCGGGGATCGCCCGGCCCTTCGGCCTCCTCGGGCGAGATACCCGGCAGGTCGATGCGCAACGCCGCCAGCCGCGTCCTGCGCCCGACGGGCGGCTTCGGCGCGCGGCTGTCACGGGC
This sequence comes from Paracoccaceae bacterium, assembly GCA_026417295.1. Taxonomy (GTDB): domain Bacteria; phylum Pseudomonadota; class Alphaproteobacteria; order Rhodobacterales; family Rhodobacteraceae; genus JAOADN01. Next base: position 5,419 of record JAOADN010000074.1, on the reverse strand, counting down.
CGCCGGCGCCGGCGCGCCAACCGGGGAAAGCCCGCCGGACATCGGCCCCGCTTCGATGAGGCCCCTCATGGCAGCCTCTCCCCCGGGGCGGCGCCTCCCTCCCCCCTCGTGGGGGAGGGCCGGGGTGGGGGGGCATCCGGCCCCGGCCCCAGAAGGTCCAGCACGCGCGCCATCACCGCCCCGGGGTTCTCCCGCAGCTCGCGATCGCCGAACCGGAGGACCGCGAATCCCTCGCCCCGCAGCCAGTCGTCCCGCGCCGCATCTCCCGGCCCGCCATGCCCGCCGCCATCGATCTCCAGCACCAGCCTCCGGCCGAACTCCGCGAAATCCGCGACATGGGGCCCGATCGGCGCCTGCCTGCGGAAGTTCAGGCCCAGCATCCGGTTCAGCTCGCGCAGCCTTGCCCAGAGGAGTCGCGCCGCAGGCGTCATCGCGGCCCGGCGCGCCCGCGCAAGGGCACGCGTCTGCGGACTGATGCGCGTCACGCCCCCCTCCCCCCTCCCCTCCCCACGAGGGGGAGGGGCGGCGCAGGACGCCTCCCCGCACCGCCCCGGTCGACCGGACGGCCCATCCCCTTCCCCGGCGGGGGGAGAGGAAGGCCGGGGCGATGCGACCGCGGCATCGGGATGCCGCGGCCGGGGCGCGTCGGCCATTCCGGGAGGCTCCGGTTGCCGAAGGCCGGGCCCGCTCCGATGAGCGGGGTCACGGGGGCGTCATCGCCCCGGGACGCGCCAGCCCCTTCGCCGGCCTGCCCGTGATGACGGGTCGGGACGGATTCTCCCCTCCCCTGCCAGAACGGCCGCCCGAACCGGTCATCCGCTCTCATCATTGCCCACCAGGAACAGCGGCAGGAAGTCCTTGCCCTTCCGCGCGACCAGCCCGCCGGGGACAGGGAAAGACACCGTCGGTAGAGTGTCCCTGCCAGTCGGCTTCAGGATGCAATCCCGAAATACCTCATGATGCATCTCGCCGGCCAGATCCACGACGGAAAATGCCCAGTCGATCCAGGACTTGAGATCCTCTTCCGACCGGATGCTGTGCCCCTCGTCCCCCGGGGCATTCATCAGGCCGGACTCGAAGANCACATGCTCGCCCGCCGGGAAGAAGGAGTTTCCTTCCTCATCGGCGACATACAGGTTGCAATCGACGGCGCCATCTGCGTTCGCGTTCGCCTTCGCGATCTCGGTCCCGGTCAAGGCCGTTTCGAAATCAAGGTGGAAGGCCATCTTGTTCCGGACATGCCTGGCAATTCTGCGCCCTTTCCCTTCCTCTTCGCCGAGGAGTCCGAACCGCTCCGCGTATGCCTTGCATTTCGCCTTGACAAGCTCGTCTTCTGCCTCTTGCGCGCAGCGCTTCAGGAAACCGCCGAACTCATGGCACTTCCCGGTGAGGATCCTGATCATTGTCAACTTCTGGATCTGCGCCGCCGCCTTGAGAGGCGCCGGAACATCGGCCGGATCCGGCGACAAGATTTGCAGTCTTCCAAGCACATTCAGCTCACTGATCATGAAACACAAAGCGAAATGGAGGGCCCTCCTTTCGGCTCGAACATCCCTGATCTGCGCCCATTCCAGGGAAAGCACATTCAGTTTCATCTTCGTCTTCTTCGTCTTCTTCATCTCGACCTCGCTCCCCTTCCCTCCAGCTACCGCCGGATCTCCGCCCGCACCGCCTCCGGTTCGGCCGCCCTCGCCCCGCGCCCGGCCGGCATGGCATCCGGCTTCGCCTCCGGGAAGATGCCGGCAAGGGCCTCCCGGCCGGTCCTCGACCGCATCGCGTCGAACCCGCGCGGGCCGGCCGCCGTCACGTCGCCGGGGCCGATGATCGGCCCGGCGATGCTGGCGCTCGTCACCCCCGAATGGCGCCGGACCTCGGCCAGGGTCGCAGTGGCGATGTCGCCCGTCATCGGCCCCGCCTGCGCCGCCTCGGTCCGCGCCCGCACCCCGGAGACCCGCTTCCGGCCCTCCCGGACCTGCGCTTCGGGATCGGCCACCCCGCCCCCCGACCCCGATCGCTCATGCATGCCCGCGAGGGCCGCGCCGGACTGCACCCCCCCGCCCGCGCGAATCCGGGCCCGACCCGCCGCCGGGTCAGCGGGGAAATGCGCCCCTGCCCTTCATCATGCCCGAAATACTCCCGGGGGAGCGCGAGGGGGCAGGCCGCCCCCTCGCCCCCGGCTCCGCCGCCGCGACCGCGATGTTGTCGATCAGCCGCACGCCGCCCGCCCAGGCCGCCGCCAGCAGCCGCGCCCCGCCCCGCGGCGCCTCCAGGGGCTCCAGCGTCCGTTCGTCGCAGAGCTCCAGATAATCCACCTTCTCGAAGCCCGCCGCCGCCAGGTCCTGCCGCCCGACGGCCAGCGCCCCGGGCACCGCCATCCCCGCCCGGATCGCCGCCGCCACCGCCGACATCACCCGCGGCAGCGCCGCCGCCACCTGCCGCGCCGCCGGCGACAGGCGCGCATTGCGCGACGACAGCGCCAGCCCGTCGGCCTCGCGCACCGTCGGGCAGGCCACGACCTCGACCCCGAGGTCGAGGTCCGCCGCCAGCCGCCGGACGACCTGCAGCTGCTGCCAGTCCTTCTCGCCGAAATAGGCCCTCCCGGCCGCCGTCATCCCGAAGAGCTTGGTCACCACCGTCGCCACGCCGTCGAAATGGCCCGGCCGGTGCTGCCCCTCCAGCCGGTCCGCCGGCCCGCCGACCCGGACCTGCGTCGCGAAACCCTCCGGATAGACCTCCGCCGCCGGCGGCGCGAGGACCGCATCCACGCCGAGCGGCGCCAGCAGCGCCAGGTCCGCCGCCTCGGTCCTGGGATAGCGCGCCAGGTCCTCCGCCCTGTCGAACTGCGCGGGATTGACGAAGATCGTCACCACGACGCGGGCGCAGTCCGCCCGCGCCGCCCGCACCAGGCTCGCATGGCCGGCATGCAGCGCCCCCATCGTCGGCACCACGCCCACCGTCTGCCCCGCCTGCCGCCAGCCCAGGGCCAGGGCCCGCATCGCCGCCGCCGTGCGGACGACCGTGACGCTCACCTGCCCGCCTCGTCACCGAAGACGTGCTCGGGCCCGGGGAATTCCCGCGCCCGCACCGCCCGGGCATAGGCCGCCACGGCCTGCGCGGCCTCTGCGCCCAGCTCGGCGAAGCGGCGCACGAATTTCGGCCTGAAGGCGGTGAACAGGCCCAGCATGTCGTCGATGACGAGGATCTGCCCGTCGCAGGCCGCCGAGGCGCCGATGCCGATCGTCGGCACCGGGACAGCCCGCGTGATCTCCGCCGCCAGCCGCTCGGGCACCTTCTCGATGACGATGGCGAAGGCCCCCGCCGCGGCCACGGCCTCCGCATCCGCCAGGATCCGCGCCGCGTCCGGCCCGCGCCCCTGCACGCGGTAGCCGCCGAAGACGTTCACCCCCTGCGGCGTCAGTCCGACATGGCCCATCACCGGCACGCCGCGCTGCACGAGGAAGCGGATGGTCTCGGCCATGTGCTGCCCGCCCTCCAGCTTCACCGCGTGGCAGCCGGTCTCGCGCATCAGCCGCGCGGCGTTGCGGAAGGCCTGTCCGGGGTCCTCCTCGTAGGTGCCGAAGGGCATGTCCACCACGAACAGCGCCTTCTCCAGCCCGCGCGCCACCGCCCTGCCGTGCAGGATCATCATCTCGAGCGTGACTTCCAGCGTCGAGGCCATCCCGTGCAGCACCATGCCCACGCTGTCGCCGACCAGGACGATGTCGCATTCCCCGTCCGCCAGCCGCGCCACCGGCGTCGTGTAGGCCGTCAGGCAGACGAGCGGCGCGTCGATCCCGTCCCGGCCCTTGCGCGCGCGGATGTCCAGCGGCGTGACCCGCCGTGACGGTGTCTGGGCACTCATGGTCGGGCCTCCGCTGCCGTCCTGTCCGCGCCCGACCTTAGCCGCAGCGCAGCACGGGTGCCAGTGCCCGCGATCCGGGCTATCCTCGCCGCCCCGGCACGGGCCGCCCCCCGCGGCACGGCCGCCCCCGCGCAGGAGTCACCGATGCAGACCTTCCTCCTTCTCGCCGAAGCCGCCGCCGCCGTCGCGCCCGAGCACGGAAGCCCGCCGCCCGACCGGGTGATCGCCGGCGATCCGCGCTTCACCACCTGGAATCTCGAGGACCGCGACGGCCTCTTCTGCGGGATCTGGGAGGCGACGCCCGGCAAGTGGCGCATCGCATATGACGAATGGGAATACTGCCGCATCCTTGCCGGCCGCTCCGTCGTCACCGCCCAGGACGGGGCCGCCATCGCCCTCGGCCCCGGCGACAGCCTCGTCCTGCGCCCCGGCTTCCGCGGCACCTGGGAGGTGATCGAGACCACGCGCAAGGACTACGTCATCCTCATGCCGCGCGGCTGAGCACCGCCGCCCCGGCGCCGGCCGGCCGGCATCGCGGACGGGGCCGCGCCCCCGGGCGCGCGACCGGCGCCTCAGGCGCCGGGGCCTTGCCCCGCCGGGCCCGCGGCCGCCAGCGCCGCCGCGATGTCCTCGGGCGGCACGATGCGCGCCGGCAGCTCGATCCCGCGATTGGCGAAGTCCTCGCCCTCCAGCCGGACCGATTCCTCGTAGCTGCGCACGACGACCGGCGTGCCGCGCGTCACCCGCCCGTAGAGGTCGATGATGTCGTGGTTGAACAGCCGGATGCAGCCCGCCGTGCCGGCATTGCCGATCGCCTCCAGGTCGTTGGTGCCATGGATGCGGTAGCGGGTATCCGCGCCGCCGCGGTAGAGATAGAGCGCGCGCGCACCGAGGGGGCTGGCCAGCCCGCCGGGGATGCCGCCGCGGAAGGGGCCGTAGACCTCGGGCTCGCTGCGCAGCATGTTGGCCGTCGGCGTCCAGCCCGGCCATTCCCGCATGTCGCCGATCACCGCGTTGCGGCGGAAGCCGCGCCCCTCGCGGCCGACCGCGATCGGATAGCGGATCGCCGTGCCGTCGTCCCCCACGAGGTAGAGGAACTTGGCCCAGGGGTCGACGACGATGGTGCCGGGCGCCTCGGGGCCGGTATAGTAGACGATGGTCCGCCGGTTCGGCTTCTCGAGGTATTTCGCCGGCACCGCGGGCAGCGTGTAGGCGCCGTCCTGCAGCACGCCGTAGCCCTTCACCGTGCCGACCTCTCCCGCGGCGCGCGTCGTCTCGGCCGGCGGCCCGGCGCAGGCAGCCAGGAGCATCGTCACCAGCACGACCGGCAGAAGGCGGCTCACCCGCCCGGCCAAGGATTGCGCGTCCAAGATCGTCCCCCTGCGGCAGCAGCAGTCTTTGCGAAGCCTTTTGCCGGCCCGCCGCAAAAGGCAAGCCGGATTCGAGACCCGGGCCGCGCGGAGTCACTCCGGCGCCACGCCCCCCGCCTCCACCCCGCGCCGGCAACCGCCATCTAAGGCAAGCCGGATTCGAGACCTGAGCCGCGCGGAGTCACCC
>JAOADN010000073.1 GCA_026417295.1 Paracoccaceae bacterium | reverse complement strand
GCTCGTCGCGGGGGGCGTCGTCGCGCTGACGCTGTCGTCGCGCGTCGAGGTGCCGATGTGGCCGGTGCCGATGACCCTGCAGACGCTCACGGTGCTGCTGATCGGCTTCGCCTACGGGGCGCGGCTCGGCGGGCTCACGCTGCTGGCCTTCCTCGCCGCCGGGGCGGCGGGCCTGCCGGTCTTCGCCGGCGGGCGCCCGATGTTCCCGCCGGGGCCGACCTTCGGCTTCCTCGCCGGTTTCCTGATGATCGCCGTGCTGGCCGGGCTTGCCGCCGACCGCGGCCTGCGCGGGTTCGTTCCGACGGCGCTGGTCGCGCTGGCGCTCTCGGCGCTGCTCTACGTGCCGGGCGTCGCCTGGGCGATGCTCGCCGACAGGCTCTTCGGGCTGGACGCTTCCGCATGGGGCGCCGACAGTTTCGCGATGATCTGGCAGTACTACATGGCGCCCTTCCTCGTGGGCGACGCGGTCAAGGCGGTGATCGCCGCGCTCGTCGTCTCGGCCGGCTGGGCGGCGGCGCGCGCGCGCGCCGGCTGACCCCGCCGCGCGGCGCAGGCCGGGCGGGGGGCGCTGCCCCCCGCACCCCCCGGGATACTTGCGGGCAGAAGATGGGGCGGGCGGATGACCGGGGCCGGGGGCTGCGCCCGCGCCCCTATTCGGCCGCCTTCATCCTGAAGCCGTTCTCGATCATGTCGGACGGCGCCACGGGATACTGGCCCGAGAAGCAGGCGTCGCAGAAGCGCGGGGCGGCGGGGTCGCGGCCCTGCGCCTCGCCGGCGGCGCGGTAGAGCCCGTCGAGCGAGACGAACTTCAGCGAATTGACCCCGATCCAGTCGCGCATCTCGTCCTCGGACATGGTGGCGGCGAGGAGCTTGGAGCGTTCGGGCGTGTCCACCCCGTAGAAGCAGGGCCAGGCGGTGGGGGGCGAGGCGATGCGGAAATGGACCTCGGCGGCGCCGGCCTCGAGGATCATCTCCTTGATCTTGCGGCTCGTGGTGCCGCGCACCACGCTGTCGTCGACCAGCACGACGCGGCGCCCGCGGACCAGAGCGCGGTTGACGTTGAGCTTGAGCCGCACGCCCATGTTGCGGATCTGTTCCGTGGGCTCGATGAAGGTGCGCCCGACATACTGGTTGCGGACGATGCCGAAGGCGAAGGGGATTCCCGATTCCTCGGAGAAGCCGATCGCCGCCGGGGTGCCGCTGTCGGGCACCGGGCAGACGAGATCGGCCGCGACCGGCGCCTCGCGCGCCAGTTCCACGCCGATCTGGCGGCGCGTCTCGTAGACCGAGCGGCCGCCGATCAGGCTGTCGGGGCGGCTGAAATAGACATGTTCGAAGACGCAGAAGCGCGGTGCCGCAGGGGCGAAGGGCCGCGACGAGGCGATCTCGCCCTTCTCGATCACCACCATCTCGCCGGGCTCGATCTCGCGCAGGAAGGTGGCGCCGATGATGTCGAGCGCGCAGGTCTCGGAGGCCAGCACATGCCCGTGCTCGCCGATCCGGCCGAGGACCAGCGGGCGCACGCCGAGGGGGTCGCGCACCCCGATCAGCTTGGTGCGCGTCATGGCGATGATCGAGAAGGCGCCCTCGACCGCGCGCAGCGCGTCCTTGATCCTTTCGGCGAGGGTCTTCTGCATCGACCGCGCCATCAGGTGGATGATGCATTCGGTATCCGAGGAGGACTGGAAGATCGCCCCCCGCTCGATCAGCTGGCGGCGCAGCGCCGCGGCATTGGTCAGGTTGCCGTTATGCGCGATGGCGCAGCCGCCGACGGAGAACTCGCCGCCGAAGGGCTGCACGTCGCGGATGGCGGTATGGCCCTTCGAGCCCTGCGTCGAATAGCGGACATGGCCGATGGCGAGGCTGCCCGGCAGGGTCTGCATGACGTCGGACTTGGTGAAGTTGTCGCGGACATAGCCGAAGCGGCGGGCGGAGTTGAAGCCCTCCTCGGGGTCGTAGGCGACGATCCCGCCGGCCTCCTGCCCGCGATGCTGCAGCGCATGCAGCCCGAGCGCGACGAAGGAGGCCGCGTCGGCCACCCCGATCGCGCCGAAGATCCCGCACTCCTCCCTGAGCTTGTCGTCGTCGAAGGGGTGGCTGAGGAATGGCTGCATCTGGCCCCTTGCCCGCGCGGCGCCCGAATCCGCGGCGATCCGTCGCCCGCTATGTAGGGCGGATGGGGGGAAGAGTCACGGGGGGGGGGGAAGGCGTTGCCTGCGGTCAGTTCCCGGCGGCCGTGCCCGTGCCCGCGGCGTTCCCCGTCCCCGCGGCGGTTCCGGTGCCCGCGGCGTTCCCGGTGCCGGCCGCCTCGCCACCGTTCAGGGTGCTGCCGCGGATGCCCGGGGCGCCGCAGGCGCCGACGAGTTCCTCGTAGCGCTGGACGATCCAGCCCGGCGCATCCTCGGGCATCTGGCTGTTCAGCCTGTCCTTCATCTGGGCGAAGACCTTCGCCGAGCGGCTGTCGTCGACCACGGGGACGGTCGAATCCACCACCACCCGGTCGTAGACGACGAAGGCGACGGCGACGAGGACGAGGCCGCGCAGCACCCCGAAGAGGAAGCCGAGCGCCTGGTCCACACCGCCCAGCGCCGAGCGCTGCACCGCCGAGGAGAAGAGCGGGATGAAGATCGACACGAGGATCAGCGAGATCGCGAAGACCGCGGCGAAGGAGGCGATGATCGAGAGTTCGCAGCTGTCGGCCAGGAAATCCTTCAGCACCGGGATCTGGCGGATCAGCGGCTCGAACTGGCGGGCGAAGAGGAAGGCCAGGACGGCCGCCGCGACCCAGCCGGCGATCGCCAGCAGCTCGCGCACGAGGCCCCGCCCGTAGGCGAGGATCGCCGAGAGCAGGATGATGACCGCCACGACGGCGTCGACGATGGTGAAGCCTTCCATGCCCTCGCTCCTTGCCCCCGTCTGTGGCCCGGCCCCGGCGGCCGGATCGAACCTCACCCCGCCCCGAAGACCGAACCCACGAACGTCGCCAGATCGGGCATCTCGCGTACCCGTATCCCGTCCGCGCCGGTCCGTTTGGCCTGAGCCGGCGCGATCGCCGTGGTGAAACCAAGTTTTCCGGCTTCTTTCAACCGGTTTTCGGTCTGCACCACCGGGCGGAGTGCACCCGAGAGGCTGATTTCGCCAAAAACGACACAGTCGGCGGGCAGGGTGACGTCCTCGCGCGCCGAAAGCAGGGCGGCGGCGACCGCCAGATCGGCCGCGGGTTCGCTGACGCGCAGGCCGCCGGCGACGTTCAGGAACACGTCCTGGCCCGCGAAGGGGATGCCGCAGCGCGCCTCGAGCACGGCGAGGATGGTCGAGAGCCGCCCGCCGTCCAGCCCGACCGCCGTGCGCCGCGGCGTGCCGAGGGGCGAGGGCGCGACGAGGGCCTGGATCTCGCACAGCACGGGCCGCGTGCCCTCGATCCCGGCGAAGACGGCCGATCCCGGCGCCGGGGTGCCGCGTTCGGACAGGAAGAGGGCCGAGGGATTGGCGACCTCGGCGAGGCCCGCCCCCGTCATCTCGAAGACGCCGATCTCGTCGGCCGGCCCGAAGCGGTTCTTGACCGCACGCAGGATGCGGAACTGGTGGCCGCGCTCGCCCTCGAAGTAGAGCACGGTGTCGACCATGTGCTCGACGACGCGCGGGCCGGCGATCTGGCCGTCCTTGGTGACATGTCCGACGAGGATGACCGAGGTGCCGCGGCGCTTGGCGAAGGCGACGATCTCGTGGGCGGCGGCGCGGACCTGGGCGACCGAGCCGGGCGCGGCCTCGACGATGTCGGACCACAGGGTCTGGATCGAATCGATCACCACGAGGTCGGGGCGCTCGGCGTCGAGCGTGGTCAGGATGTCGCGCAGCGAGGTCTCGGCGGCCAGCCGCAGCGGCGCCCCGGTCAGGCCGAGCCGGGCGGCGCGCATGCGGACCTGCGCCGCGGCCTCCTCGCCCGAGATGTAGAGGCAGCCGAGGCCGCCCCTGGCGAATGCGGCGGCGGCCTGGAGCAGCAGGGTGGACTTGCCGATCCCCGGATCGCCGCCGACCAGCACGGCGCTGGCCGGGACCAGCCCGCCGCCGAGGACCCGGTCGAGTTCGGCCATCCCCGAGGCTGCGCGGGGCGGCTCGGGTTCGGCCGCGGCAAGGGAGGTGAGCGCGATGCTCCGCCCGCGCCCGGCCAGTGCGCGGGCGGCGGGGCCGGCGGCCGCGAGGGGCGCTTCCTCGACGACGGTGTTCCAGCCCCCGCAGGCGTCGCAGCGGCCTGCCCAGCGGGCGTGAACCGCCCCGCAGGACTGGCAGGTGAAGCGCGGGGCAGGAGGTCTGGCCATGGCAGCGCGTTGATGCCGGATGGGGCGCGCGGGCGCAAGGTTCCGCCGCCCGCCTTGCGGGCGGCCCGGGCGAGGGGGCGGCCTGCCCCCTCGCGCTCCCCCGGGAGTACTTGGGGCATGATGAAGGCAGCGCCCCGCCGGCCGCAGGGGCGACGGGGCGCCTTCACCATGCGCGGTCATCGGCGCTCCCGCCTGTACCGCAGGGCGAGGGTGGCGGGAAATGGTCAACAGGGCCTTAACGGCGCTTCATCATGCCACAAATACTCCCGCCGGAGGCGTCCTCAGCCGCCGCCCGCGCGCCGTTCGGTCATGAGCGAGATGGCGAGGCTCGCGAGGATGCAGCCGGTGAAGAGATAGAGCCCCCAGGCCGTCTCGAGCCGGCCGACGCCCACGCCCCTGGCCACGACGATGTAGAGCGCGACGAGGAAGATGTCGGCCATGGCGAGGCGGCCGAGCAGGTGCAGCGCGGGCAGGAGCCGCGGCGAGGCGAGGCCGAAATGCACGAGCGCCAGCCCGGCCGTCTTCGCATAGGGCGCGAAGAGCGCGAAGAAGGTGACGGCGAGGGCGAGGAAGACATCCGTCTGCCAGAGGGACTGCAGCCCGGTGACGACCGAGATCGCATCGAGGTCGAAGAAGGGCAGGAGGCCCGCGCGCAGCAGGGGCGCGAACCAGGCCAGGGGAAAGAGGACGAGCAGCGCGAGGTTGGCGGCCTTCAGGGGCAGCGGGACCCCCTCCATCACCGCACCGTCTCGATCGGCCCCTCGGCGCGGCCGTGGATGAACTGCTGCAGATAGGGGTCCTCGGCCGCGTCCATCGCCGCGACCGGCCCCTCCCAGCGGATCACCCCGCCATGCAGCATGGCGACCCGGTCGGCGATGGCCCGCACGCTCGACATGTCGTGCGTGATGGTGATGGCGGTGGCGCCCATCTCGGTCACGATCTCGCGGATGAGCGCGTTGATGACGCCGGCCATGATCGGGTCGAGCCCGGTCGTCGGCTCGTCGAAGAAGATGATCTCCGGGCTGGCCGCTATGGCCCGGGCGAGGCCCACGCGCTTCTGCATGCCGCCCGAGAGTTCGGCGGGGTAGAGGTCCGCCACCCCGGGCTTCAGCCCGACGCGGGCGAGGCGGTCCAGCGCGATGGCCCGCGCCTCCTCGCGCGGCCGCTTCAGCCGGCCGCGCAGCAGGCGGAAGGCGACGTTCTGCCAGACCGGCAGGCTGTCGAACAGGGCGCCGCCCTGGAAGAGCATGCCGAACCGCGCGAGGAAGGCGTCGCGGCTCTTCGGGCGCAGCGCATCCTCGCCATCCACGGTGATGCGGCCGCGGTCCGGGGTGACGAGGCCGAGGATGCACTTGATCAGCACGGACTTGCCGGTCCCCGACCCGCCGATGACGACGGTGCTGGTGCCGCGCGCCACGGTCAGGTCGACGCCCTGCAGGACGCGGTTCGCGCCGAAGGCCTTGTGGACGTCCTCGATCGTGATCATGCCGAGAAGAAGAGTTCGGTCAGGACGTAGTTTGCCGCCAGGATGAGGACCGAGGCGGCGACCACCGCGCCCTTGGTGGCGCGCCCCACGCCCTGCGCGCCGCGGGCCGAGTTCATGCCGAACCAGCAGCCCATCAGGGCCACGATGAATCCGAAGACGGCCCCCTTCACAAGGCCCGAGCCGATGTCCCAGGCCTGCAGGAAGTCGGTCGTGTTCTTCAGGTAGGCGGCGGAGTTGAAGCCGAGCCGCGTGGTGCCGACGAGCCAGCCGCCCATGATGCCGATGGCATCGGCGACGGCAACGAGGACCGGCATGGCCAGCGTCGCCGCCAGCAGCCGCGGCACGGCGAGATACTTGACCGGATGGGTGGAGAGCGTCGTCAGCGCGTCGATCTGTTCGGTGACCTTCATCGTGCCGAGTTCGGCCGCGATCGACGAGGCGACGCGCGCGGCGACCATGAGGCCCGCCATGACCGGCCCGAGTTCGCGCGCCATGCCGATGGCGACGATCTGCGGCACCACCGCCTCGGCATTGAAGCGCGCCCCCCCGGCATAGATCTGCAGCGCCAGCGCCCCGCCGGTGAAGAGGGCGGTCATGCCGACGACGGGCAGCGAGAACCAGCCGACCTGCATGACCTGCTGGCCGAACTCGCGCAGGTAGAAGGGCGGGCGGACAAGGTGGCTCAGGGCCGACAGGGCGAAGAGCGTCACCTGCCCGATGGCGGCCAGCGCGTCGAGCGTGGCGCGGCCGAGCCGGGCGAGTGGAAGGGCGGGGTTCATGCTTGCCCGGTGTAGCTGCGCCGGTAGCGCCGGCCGAGGGCGGTCAGGATCTCGTAGCCGATGGTCCCGGCGCTGGCGGCCAGCGCGTCGATCCCCTGATGCGGCCCGATGGCGTCGAGGGCGTCGGGCACCCCGGGAAGGTCGGTCACGTCCACGGTGATCAGATCCATCGACACGCGCCCGACGGCCGGGCAGGGGCGATCACCGTGCCAGAGTGTCAGCCGCCCGGCAAGCGCGCGGGGCAGGCCGTCGGCATAGCCGCCCGCGACCGTCGCGATCCGGCTGGGCCGGGTGACCGTGAAGGTGGCGTCGTAGCCCACCGTCTCGCCGGGGGCGAGGTCGCGGACCTGCAGGACGGGCAGGGCGAGGTGCAGGACGGGCTCGGCCGCGGCGAAGGGCAGGCCCCCGTAGAGGCCGACGCCCGGGCGCGTCAGGTCGAAGGCGTAATCGGCACCGAGCAGGATGCCGCCCGTCGCCGCCAGCGAGCGCGGCACGCCGGTGCCGGCGGTGAGCTCGCGGAAGAGCGCGAGCTGGGCCGCGTTCATCGGGTCCCCCGGCCGGTCGGACGAGGCGAGGTGGCTGGTGATCAGCACCGGGCCACGCGGCAGGGCCTGCATGGCGACGGCGCGCCAGTCGTCTGGCCCGATGCCCATGCGGTTCATCCCGGTGTCGAGCTGCAGGCCGAAGGGGTGGCCCGGCAGCGCGGCGAAGTGGCGCGCGACCTGGCCGGGGGTGGAGAGCAGCGGGACAAGGCCCGCCTCGCGCAGCAGCGGCGCGTCGCCCTCCAGATGGCCGGTCAGCGTCAGGATGCGCGGGCCCGGGCCCAGCGCCCGGCGCAGCGCCGCGCCCTCGGCGGCATGGGCGACGAAGAAGCTCCGCGCCCCCTCGCGGGCAAGGGCCGGGCCGACCTCGGCGGCACCCAGCCCGTAGGCATCGGCCTTGACGACGGCGCCCGTCTCGGCCCCCGGCCCAAGGCGCGCGAGGGCACGCCAGTTGCGGCGGATGGCGGCAAGGTCGATGGAAAGCGCTCCGGTCTGCATCGGCCGCGTTTTGACGCCCCGGACGCCGGGGTCAAGGGAAAAGGCGCTCAGGACGCCCCGGGCGGCGCTGGGCGCAGCCACAGCCAGATGAGCGACGCCCCGGCCAGCGCCAGGAAGGGCAGCATGGCAAGGTTCACCGCGTCCCAGCCGTGGACGACATCGGCCCCCGAGCAGCTCATCAGCGCCCCCGAGGACAGCGAGGCGAAGGTCACGCCGGCGAACACGACGAAGTCGTTGATGCCCTGGACGCGCCCCTTCTCCTCGGGGCGCTGGGCCGCGGTCAGCATCGCGGTGGCCCCGATGAAGCCGAAGTTCCAGCCGATCCCCAGAAGGATGAGCGCACCGAAGAAGTTCGCCAGTTCCACGCCCGACAGCGCCACCGCGCCCGCGGCGGCAAGGATGGCCAGGCCCAGCGCCACGATGATCCGCGCGCCGAAGCGGGCGATCAGGTGGCCGGTGAAGAACGAGGGGGCGAACATCGCCAGCACATGGGCCGAGACGATGTCGGCGGCATGCGCCTTCTCGAATCCGCAGCCGACGACGGCAAGCGGCGTCGAGGTCATCACCAGGTTCATCAGCGCATAGCTGACCATGGCGCAGATCATCGCCACGCGGATCGTGGGGTCGGCCAAGAGCTCGCGCCGGCTGCGGCCCTTCGGGGCGCCCTCGGCCGGCGGCGGCGGGGTGGGGATGTCGAGCAGCAGGAACAGCGCCGAACCCGCGACGTTCAGCGCGATCACCGTCAGGTAGCTGCCTAGGAAGACGACGGCCATCGCATCGGCCGTCAGCTTGACGAGCTGCGGCCCGACGATCGCCGAGGCAAGGCCCCCCGCCATGACCAGCGAGATCGCCTTGGGACGATAGGCCTCGGAGGCGGTGTCTGCCGCGGCAAAGCGGTAGAAGCCCTGCGCCGACATGTAGAAGCCGGTGAGAAAGGCACCCAGCACGAACAGGCCGAAGGCGCCGTAGTATAGCCCCGCCGCGCCCACCGCCCCGCCCGCCGCCCCGGCCAGCGCGCCCGCGAAGAAGCCCGCGCGCCGCCCGCGGGCCTGCATCAGCGCCGACATCGGGTTGGCCGCCACCATCGAGCCGAGGACCGAGGCGGTGATCGGCAGCGTGGCGAGGCAGGGGCTGGGGGCAAGCTGCAGGCCGGCCAGGCCGGCGATGGTGAAGATGATCGGCATCTGCGCGCCGAGGACGGCCTGGGCCGCGACAAGGACCCAGACGTTCCTGCGGGCGCGGGCGTCGGTGTCGGCGGTTGCGGCCAGGACGGTCATGCGGCATGGGTAGGCCGGGCCGGAGGGCGGCGCAAGCGCGGACTGTCCCGCGCGGCCCTCCGCGGAGCTTCGCCGCGATGCGTGTCGGGATGCCAGCCGGGGGCGATGCGGGCGGCGCGGCGGGCCGCATCATCACCTCGCCCGACTGCGTGGCCGAGGGGGCGGCCTGGCTGGCCGCCCGCTTCCCGCCCTTCGCCCATGCCCTGGCCGTGACCGGGCCCTTGCCGCTGCGGCGGTCTGGGGACGGATTTCCCGCGCTGCTCGATGCCATCGTCGCCCAGCAGGTCAGCACCGCCTCGGCCGATGCGGTGATGGCGCGGCTGCAAGCGGCGGGGCTCGTCACCCCGGGCGCCATCCTCGCGGCGGACGAGGAAGGGCTGCGCGCCTGCGGCCTGTCGCGGCAGAAGACCGGCCATGTCCGGGCGCTCGCCGCCGCAGGACCGGACTTCCAGGCGCTGCGCGAGGCCCCCGATGCCGAGGTCGTCGCCAGGCTGGTCGCGCTGCCCGGGATCGGGCGCTGGACCGCCGAGATCTATGCGATCGTCTCGCTCGGCCGGGCCGATGTCTTCGCCGCCGGGGATCTGGCCCTGCGCGAGGCGGCGCGCGACCTCTTCGCCCTGGACGGGCGCCCCTCCGAGGCGGCGCTGCGCGCCATGGCGGCCGCCTGGTCGCCCTGGCGGGCCGTTGCGGCGCGCGCGCTCTGGGCCTACTACCGCGTCATGAAGGGGCGCGCGGTGGCGCCGGCGCGGCCGGCGGGCGCGGCAGGGGCCGCCCCGCAGACCGGAGGAGGCGAGAGGCCGTGACACGCGAACTGGATTTCCGCCGCCGGCCCGCCGCGCGGGGACCGGCGCGGCGGATGGTCGTGTTCCTGCACGGCTACGGCGCCGACGGGGCCGACCTGCTCGGCCTTGCCGATCCCCTCGCGCCGCATCTGCCCGACACCGTCTTCATCGCCCCCGACGCGCCCGAGCCCTGCGCCGGCAATCCCGGCGGGCGGCAGTGGTTCCCGATCCCCTGGCTCGACGGCTCGTCCGAGGCCGCCGCCACCGCGGGCGTCGATCGCGCCGCGGCCGACCTCGACGCCTTCCTCGACGCGCGGCTCGCCGAAGAGGGGCTGGGCAACGCCGACTGCGCGCTCTTCGGCTTCTCCCAGGGGGCGATGATGGCCCTTCACCTCGGCGCACGGCGCCTTCCGGAACTGGCCGGGATCGTCGCCTTCTCGGGCCGGCTCCTGCGCCCCGGGGCGCTGGCCGGCACGCCGGCACGGCCGCCCGTCCTGCTCGTGCACGGCGACGCCGACCCGGTCGTGCCCTTCGAGGACATGGCCACGGCGGGCCGGGCGCTCGACGCCGCCGGCTTCGACGTCTCGGGCTTCGTCATGCGCGGCTGCGGCCACGGGATCGCGCCCGAGGGCCTGTCGGTCGCGCTTTCGTTCCTGCGCGACCGGTTCGAGGGGGCTTGAAAGCCGCGACGCATCGGCTAACTTCGATGTCAGCAGCGCAAGGGGAAGTTCCCATGGTCGTACTCGCCGCCGGTCTCGTCGCAAGCTTCGCGCTTCTCGCCGCGGCGATGCGCCGCCCGGTGCCGCGCCGCGTCGAGGTCGCCGTGGAAGGCCGCCGGCGCCGCTGACCGCGCCCCAGTCCCGCACCGGGCCGAATGCCGCGCCATCCCCCGGGGATGGCGTTTGTCGTTCCGGGGGCACGAGGCTGCGGTCCGGCAGGTGCCCTGTCATGTCCCTGTGACCTCGCTGCGCTAGCCCGGTGCCGAAGATCGGGGGGGTTGTCAGGCTGCACCCTCCAGATATAGTGGTCGCGACGTCGGGGCGGGCGCTTCCGCCCCGGTGCCGCGGCGGCAGAAGGGGGCGAAGGCGCGTCCGCAGATGCTTGATGTTCGGGGCCGGATCGAGGCAGAGGATTTCCGGACTTCCTTCGTCCGCGAACCCTCCGCGCTGCGCCACTGCCCGGCCCTTGTCCTGAACGCCGATTTCCGCCCGCTCAGCTACTATCCCCTGTCGCTCTGGCCCTGGCAGGAGGCGATCAAGGCGGTCTTCCTCGACCGGGTGCAGATCCTCGCCGAATATGACGAGGTCGTCCGAAGCCAGCGGACGGTGTTCCGCATACCTTCGGTCGTGGTGCTGAAGGAATTTGTCCGACCCCAGAAGCGCGTGGCCTTCACGCGCTTCAATCTTTTCCTGAGGGACGAGTTCTGCTGCCAGTACTGCGGCGCGAAGGGCGACCTGACCTTCGATCACGTCCTGCCGCGCTCGCGCGGCGGGCGGACAAGCTGGGACAATGTCGTTGCGGCCTGTGCGCCCTGCAACCTGCGCAAGGGCAACCGCCCGCTCGGCCAGTCGGGGCTGTCGCTGATGCGGCCGCCGCGCCAGCCGACGGCCGAGGAGATGCGCAATGCCGGCCGCAAGTTCCCGCCCAACTACCTGCACGACAGCTGGGTCGATTTCCTCTACTGGGACGCCGAGCTCGAGGCCTGATCCCCCCGTCACGCGGCCAGGATGACGCGCGCCTCGGCGCGGCGGAGGGTCGGCCTTGCAAGCTTGAAGGGCCCGGCCACCGGGGCGGCGCGCAGTTCGGGGAAGATGGCGAGGACCTCCTCGCGCGCGGCCTCCTGGAAGGCGTCAAGCGCCGCCAGCGAGGGCATGAGGCTTTCGCTGGGCAGTCCGTTGGCGCGGATCACCTGGTGGCTGTCGAAAAGCAGGTGGTGATAGCTCACGCCGGCGGTCGCGGCGGCCCTTCCCGGCCGGGTGATGCCGTTGCAGCCCGCAAGCTGGACGGCCGGGGCGAAGCCGGCGTCGAGCCCCGCGTAAAGGCGGGCGCGCCAGCCCGAGAGCAGGATGCGGTGCTGCGGGCTGACCGTCAGGTCGGAATGGGGCAGGCCGTTGCCGAGCGCCCCCTTCGGGATGACGACGGGGGCGAGGTTGGGGGCGGCGGCCAGCTCGGCGGGGCCGAGATGGCGCGCGCCGGCCCAGCGCACCGGCTGGGGCCCCTCGTCCTCGGTCAGCACCAGGTCGCCGGCCCGCAGGGTCTCGACCGGGCGCTCGCCCTGCGGCGTGGCGATCAGGCTGCCCGCGGCGTAGCAGGGCACCAGCGTGTTGGCATTGGTCAGGAGGTTGGGGTCGGAGATGTTCTGGAATACGACCTTCGAGCCGTCGGGCAGGGTGACGACAAGGTCGGTGCCGACGACGGTCGCGGCCGTGCGCAGCGCCAGGACCGAGCCGAAGTAGCCCGAGAGGTCGGCGATGTCGAGGCTGGTGTCGAAGTCGGTGATGGTGTCGGCGATGCTGCTGCCGCCGCCGAAGCTGAGCCCCGAGATGAAGTCGGCCCCGCCGCCCAGCGTGAAGCTGTCCGATCCCGCGCCGCCGAAGAAGACGTCGTTGCCGTTGCCGCCGATGAGGATGTCGTCGCCCGCGCCGCCATCGAGCGTGTCGTTGCCCTCGCCGCCGACAAGGCTGTCCGCGCCGTTGCCGCCGACGAGGCTGTCGTCGCCCGCGCCGCCGATCAGCGTGTCGTTGCCCTCGCCGCCGACCAGCGTGTCCGCGCCGTTGCCGCCGACCAGGCTGTCGTCGCCCGCCCCGCCGTCAAGGCTGTCCGCGCCCTCGCCGCCGTCGAGCGTGTCCGCGCCGTTCCCGCCG
>JAOADN010000072.1 GCA_026417295.1 Paracoccaceae bacterium | reverse complement strand
CGGTGATCCAGCCCAACGCCGCCTGGGCGGAGGCGATCTATGACGACATCGCCGCGGCCCTGGCCGGGGTGACGGGGGTGACGGCGATCGTCAAGAACGGGGCGGGGCGGGCGCGGGCGCCCGAGGGCCTGGCCGAGGTGGTGGCGGTGACCCATGGCGCGGTGGCGGGCCCGGTCGAGGTGCCGATGAACGGCGTGCGCTATCGCGCCGACCTGACCGGCGGCCAGAAGACGGGCCTGTTCTACGACCAGCGCGACAATCACGCCTTCGCCGCCCGCCTGGCCCGCGGGACGCGGGTGCTGGATGTCTTCGCCCATGTCGGCGGCTTCGGCCTGGCGGCGCTGGCGGCAGGGGCGGAATCGGCCCTGGCGGTGGATTCCTCGCAGCCTGCGCTGGATCTTGCGGCCGAGGCGGCGGCGGCCTCGGGCCTGGGCGGGCGGCTTGCCACGCGCCGGAGCGACGCCTTCGCGGCGATGGAGGCGCTGGCGGCCGAGGGAGAGCGGTTCGGCCTGGTCGTCTGCGACCCGCCGGCCTTCGCGCCGAGCCGGCAGGCGCTGGAAGCGGGGCTCAGGGCCTATGAGCGGGTGGCGCGGCTGGCCGCCCCGCTGGTGGCCCCGGGGGGATACCTCGTGCTCTGTTCCTGTTCGCACGCGGCCGATCTGGCGGCCTTCCGCGCCGCCTCGGCGCGGGGCATCGGGCGGGGCGGGCGGCGGATGCAGCTGATCCGCACGGGATTCGCCGGGCCGGACCATCCGGTGCTGCCGCAGCTGGCCGAGAGCGGCTATCTGAAGGCCCTGTTCTTCCGGCTGGACGGATGAAGGCGGTCCTCGACGCCTGCGTCCTCTATCCCACGGTCCTGCGCGAGGTCCTGCTCGGGGTCGCCGGGCGGGGGCTGTTCGTGCCGCTCTGGTCGCCGCGGATCCTGGAGGAATGGGTGCGGGCGGCAGCGCGGCTGGGGCCGCTGGCCGAGGCCGGGGCGCGGGCCGAGGTGGCCGCGGCGCGGGCGGCCTTTCCGGGGGCCGAGGTCCATCCCGATGCGGGGCTCCTGCGCAGGCTGCACCTGCCGGACGCCGACGACGTGCATGTCCTGGCCGCGGCGGTGACGGCGGGGGCGGACTGCATCGTCACCCTGAACCGGGCGGATTTCCCGCGCCATGTGCTGGCGGCCGAGGGCGTGGCGCGGCGCGACCCCGACGGGCTGCTGTGGGAGCTGTGGTCGGGCTCGCCCGGGGCGGTGGCGGCGGTCTGCGACGCGGTCGTGGCACGGGCGCGGCAGGCCGGGGCGGAAGGAGCGGACGGGGACCGCCGCGCGCTGCTGAAGCGGGCGCACCTGCCGCGGCTGGCGAAGGCGCTGGCGGAGGCCGGCGATGGCAGCAGCGGGGGCGGCGGCGGGGGCGGGGGCGCGCCCGGCGGCGCGGCTCAGGCGAAGACGGGCCGGCGGACCTGAAGCGCGGCGCAGCCCAGTTCGCAGCCCTCGGCGAAGATGATCTCGGGCTCGGCGAAGACCAGCCGGTGCAGGCGCAGCTCCTCGGCATCGGGCAGCACGCAGCGCAGGATGGCGATCCCGTCGGCGAGGCTGCCGGCGGTGACCATCGCCTCCTGCCGGCCGGTATGGCTGAAGGCCGTGCGCCCGCGCAGGTAGAGGAACTGGCCGGCGGCCACGACGAGGTCGCGGCGGGCCTGCGACATCAGGCCCGAGCCGGCCTCGATGCGCACGAGCGGGTTGCGGTGCGCCGGGGCGCTGAGCGTGCCGATGACGGGAACGAGGCCGGAGCGCGTGACGACGCGGGTGCCGGTGCCGATGCGCTCGACCGGGGTCGGGCCGGCGGCCGTGAGCACGCTTGTGCCGGTGAGCAGGCCGCCCGGCAGCCGCATCGCGGCCAGGGCCGGCGCAAGGGCGAAGCCCGACGGATCGCTCTGGTATGTCATCCCGCACCCCCCGGCACACGGACATGTTCCCCACGGCGCGACGATGACCGCGGTTTGTGTCAGGATTGGGAAGGCGCGCGGGTCTTTCCTTGACCCTTTGGCGGCGGTTTTTCCTGTGGCTTCCGGCGGTGAAGCTTGCTAGAACCGCGCCGATTTCGGAGGCGGCCCGTCCGCGGCTCTGGCCGCGGTGCCGCCTCCGTTCCATTCGCGGGTGTGGCGGAACTGGCAGACGCACCGGATTTAGGTTCCGGCGCCTTCGGGCGTGGGGGTTCAAATCCCTTCACCCGCACCACGGGGACGAACAGAGGACGAGAAGGACGATGCAGGTTACCGAGACGCTGAAGGACGGGCTGAAACGGACCTACACGATCACCGTGTCGGGGGCCGAACTCGACGCCAAGGTGACCGAGAAGCTGGTCGAGGCCCAGCCCGGAATCGAGATGAAGGGCTTCCGCAAGGGCAAGGTCCCGATGCCGATGCTGCGCAAGCAGTTCGGACCGCGCATCCTGGGCGACGCGATGCAGGAGGCGATCGACGCCGCCATGAAGTCGCATTTCGACGCGAGCGGCGAGCGCCCGGCGCTGCAGCCGAAGGTCGAGATGAAGAACGGCGAGAACTGGAAGGAAGGCA
This sequence comes from Paracoccaceae bacterium, assembly GCA_026417295.1. Classification (GTDB taxonomy): domain Bacteria; phylum Pseudomonadota; class Alphaproteobacteria; order Rhodobacterales; family Rhodobacteraceae; genus JAOADN01. The sequence goes on along the minus strand of JAOADN010000072.1, from coordinate 10,342 downwards.
GCGACGTCATCGTCGAGATGTCCTACGAGGCGCTGCCCGAGGTGCCCGAGCTGGACCTCGGCAAGATCAGGCTGGAGAAGCTGGTCGTGAAGGCCGAGGAGAAGGCCATCGAGGAGGCGCTCGGCAACCTCGCCAGATCGGCGCAGAACTTCGAGGACCGCAAGAAGGGCGCCAAGGCGAAGGAGGGCGACCAGGTCGTCATCGACTTCGTGGGCAGGATGGACGGCGAGGCCTTCGAGGGCGGCTCGGGCACGGACTATCCGCTGGTCCTGGGCTCGAAGTCCTTCATCCCCGGTTTCGAGGACCAGCTCGTCGGCGCCAAGGCCGGCGACGAGGTGGCGGTCAGGGTCACGTTCCCCGAGACTTACGGGGCCAGGCACCTTGCCGGAAAGGAGGCGGTCTTCGACTGCACGGTCAAGGCGGTCAGGGAGCCGAAGCCCGCGCCCGTCGATGACGAGCTGGCCAAGCGCTTCGGGGCCGAGTCCCTGGAGGAGCTGCGCCGCCAGGTCGCCGAGCGGCTGGAGGCGGAGTACCAGTCGGCCTCGCGCGCGGTGATGAAGCGGGCGCTGCTCGACCAGCTCGACAAGCTGGTCTCGTTCGAGCTGCCGCCGAGCCTTGTCGAGGCCGAGGCCAACCAGATCGCCCACCAGCTCTGGCACGAGGAACATCCCGACGACCATCACCACGATCACGGGGCGATCGAGCCCAGCGAGGAGCACCGGACCCTGGCCGTGCGGCGCGTCCGTCTGGGCCTTCTGCTGGCCGAGATCGGCCGGCGCGAGAAGATCGAGGTCACCGATGCCGAGATGACCCAGGCGGTGATGGCCGCGGCGCGCCAGTATCCGGGGCAGGAGCGGGCCTTCTTCGAGTTCGTGCAGAAGAACGCCGGCATGCAGCAGCAGCTGCGCGCGCCCGTCTTCGAGGACAAGGTCGTCGATCACATCTTCAAGGGCGCGAAGGTGACCGAGAAGGAAGTGACCAAGGAGAAGCTCCAGAAGGCCGTCGAGGCGCTGGACGAGATGTGAGGCCGCGCCTGCCCCTCCCTGGGGGGCGGGAGGCGGAATGCGGGGCAAGGGGGGGCGGTCCCGGCGGGGGCGCCCCCCATTCCTTCCGCCGGCCCCGGTCAGGCGGCGCGCGACCGGGCGACGCCCTCGCGGTAGAGGACGTAGAGCCCCGCACCGACGATGATCGCGATACCCGTCCAGCCCACGGGATCGGGCCAGTCGCGCCAGAAGACCCAGCCGTAGAGCACGCTCCAGACGAGGCCGGTATATTCGAAGGGCGCGACCACGTTCGCCTCGGCCACGCGGTAGGCCTGGGTCAGGAGCCAGAGCCCCAGCGCCGCGACGATGCCCGTGGCCATCATCAGGCCGAGGTCGAAGGGCGCAGGCCAGACCCAGCCGCGCAGCAGGAAGCCCAGGCTTGCATGGGTTTCGGCCCCGGCGAAACGGCCCGTCCCGAAGAGCGCCGTCATCACGAGGGCGAGGGCGAGGAAGACGATGTTGCCCCAGCAGGCGAGCGCGGCCGCCGTCTCGGCCTGGCCCATCCGCCGCGCCGCGATCATCGATGCGGCGTAGGCCGCCCCCGAGACGACCGGCAGGAGTGCCGCCCAGTCGAAGAGGCTGCCGCCGGGGCGCAGCATCAGGACGACGCCGGCGAAGCCCGCGACCACGGCGGCCCAGCGGCGCGGCCCGACATGTTCGCCAAGCACCAGGACCGACAGGACGGTGATGAAGAGGGGCGCGGAGAAGTAGAGGGCGACGGTCGTCGCCATGGGCAGGGCGGCGAGCGCGAGGTAGTAGGATGTGTAGGCCGCGAACATCACGAGGCCGCGCCCCAGCATCCGCGGCCAGCCGGGGGTGACGAGCGTCCTGAGCCCGCCGTCGCGGGCGACGAGCACAAGCAGGATCGGCAGGGCCGTCAGGCTGCGCACGACCATCGCCTGGTGGAGCGGATAGTCGCCCGAGAGAAGCTTCAGGATCAGGTCCTGCACGGAGAAGACGGCGACGCCGGCGACGAGGCAGAGGATGCCGAGGCGGCTGTCGCGGCGGGGGGCCGCGGGCGCCGCGGCGAGGGTTCGGGATGCCATTCGACCTGTCTCGCGGCCCGTGCCCGATCCGGCCTTCCGGGGGCCGGCGGGGCGGGCTTTCGGGCATCCTAGTCGCCGCGCCAGCTCGCGCGCAGGCCAGTTCCCGACATCGCAGGTCGCCCGCCCGGGGATTCGGGGGTTGCGGGCGGGGCCGCGGGCGGGGCGGGGTTCAGAAATCCTCGGGCAGGTCCAGCCGGAAGCCCATGTCGCGCGCCGCCGCGCGGTGGAGCCGGGCGCGTTCGGTCGGCTCCGCGCCGATCAGGTCGGCGATCTCTTCCACGCGGTCGGCCGAGACCGGCTTCAGCCCCGTGACCAGCGCCGACAGGTAGGACGGCGACACGCCAAGCACTTCGGCCAGCCGCGAGGCCCGGATCCCGCGGAAATTCAGCATGCGGTCGAGTTCCGCCCCGAAGTTCGACCGCCCGCGGGCGGGCCGGCCGAGCTTCGGAAGCTCATTGCGGAAGGCGGCCGGCACCGACATCGCGGCCTGCGCCTCGGCGGGGAACGAGGCCTGTCGGGGCGGTCGGCCGGGGCCCGCCGCGTCGTCGCTGCCGGCGTCGCGCCCGGCCCGGCCGTCGATCGGCGGCCTGCGCCGCTTGTCGTCAGGGTCGCCCATTCCGTCCTCTCAGATCGGGGTCGTGCGCGTCGCCCGCCCGACGCTTCTGCTCTGCCGAGAACGCGACCCTGTCGGACCGGCACGCCGCGAAGCTGACGACGCATTCGGCCAGTCCGGCAAAGGCCTCGGCGGTTTCCGCGCGGTCGCGGCGGTAGGACATCGTCCTGTCGCGGGCAAGCCCCATCCCTGCACTCACCCCGCGCAGTCGCTGCGCGGGAGGCATATGAATCATGAAGAAAGAAACAAATAAACCCATAGGGTGAAAATGATCACCGGGGAGCGCTGCCTGCCGGACCGGGCCGGCGCGCAAGCGAAAACCGCGCCCGGGCTGCCCCGGACGCGGTCCTGGCGGTTCGTCCCCCGGAAGGGGAGCGGATCACGCTTCGTTGCCGGCCGCGCCGATGTCGTCGAAAAGCTCGGCCACCGCGAAGCTGGCGGCGGCCTCTTCCTCGGCGGCGAGTTCCTGGATCGACTTGCCCGCGGCCTGGAGCTCGGCCTCTTCGGGCGAGCGCGCGACGTTGAGCGTGATCCGGGCCGTGACCTCGGGGTGCAGGACGACGGTGACGCCGTGCATGCCGAGTTCCTTGATCGGCCGGTCGAGGACGATCTGGTTGCGGCTGACGGTGACGCCGCCGGCCGTCGCCGCCTCGGCGGCGTCGCGGGCGGTGACCGAACCGTAGAGCGCGCCCGCATCGGAGGCCGAGCGGATGACGACATAGGTCTGGCCGTCGAGCCGGGCGGCGATCTTCTCGGCCTCGCGCCGGGTCTCGAGGTTCTGGGCCTCGAGCTGGGCCTTGCGGCCCTCGAAGGCCTTCAGGTTGGCCTCGGAGGCGCGCAGCGCCTTGCCCTGCGGCAGGAGGAAGTTGCGGGCATAGCCCTCCTTCACCTTCACCACGTCGCCCATCTGGCCGAGCTTGGCCACGCGTTCCAGCAGGATGACTTGCATGATGGTCGCTCCTTACTTCACGGCATAGGGCAGAAGGGCGAGGAAGCGGGCGCGCTTGATCGCCGTGGCGAGTTCGCGCTGCTTCTTGGCCGAGACGGCGGTGATCCGCGCCGGCACGATCTTGCCGCGCTCGGAGATGTAGCGCTGGAGGAGACGGACGTCCTTGTAGTCGATCTTCGGCGCGTTGTCGCCCGAGAAGGGGCAGACCTTGCGGCGGCGGAAGAAGGGTTTCGTGGCCATGGTTGCGTCTCCTCGTCTCAGGCGCGGTCGAAGCTGCGTTCACGGCGTTCGCCGCCGCGATCCTCGCGCGGGGGGCGGTCGCCGCGGAAGCCGCCGCGGTCCCCGCGGTCGCCGCGGTCCTCGCGGTCGTCGCGCTTCTGCATCTGGACCGAGGGGCCTTCCTCGTGCTTCTCGACGCGGACCGACATGACGCGCATGACGTCATCGTGCAGCCGCGCGAGGCGCTCCATCTCCTGCACGGCGGCCGCGGGCGCATCCGTGCGCAGGAAGGCGTAGTGGCCCTTGCGGTTCTTGTTGATCCGGTAGGCCATGGTCTTGACCCCCCAGTATTCGTGGTCGACGACCTTGCCGCCGTTGTCCGCGATCACGGTGGAGAAGTGTTCGATCAGGCCCTCGGCCTGCGCGCTGGACAGGTCCTGGCGCGCGATCAGCACATGCTCGTAGAGCGGCATGCGTCGTCCTTTCGTCTCGGGCGGCTTCACAGGCGGGACCGAATGACCTTCCGCTGGTCCGCCACGAGAGGCTACGCCGGGTGAATGAGGCGCGGAAGGATGCGGCCTTATAGAGCAATCGCGCGGGGATGCAAGCGGCAGCGCGGGGGGCGAGGGCCGGCGGCGGGGCCCGTCAGTCCAGCGGCGCGGCCTCTTCGAGGGTGCCGATGTCCTGGAAGGGATCGGGTTCGGGGGCCGGGGCCGCAAGGATGCCGGCGGCGAGGGTCGCGGCCCAGAGGGCGAGGGCGAGTAGGGCGGGGAGCGGGCGGAAGCGGGCGGCGGGCACCGCGGGTCCGCGGCCGGTCGTCATCCGTGCGAGGGTTGCGTCCATGTCGAGGATGGCATGCTTGAAGGCGCCCGCGACATGCAGTGCCACGGCCGCGTAGAGGACCCAGGCCGCAACGTGGTGGACCGACTTCCAGATGTTCGAGGCGGCCTCGGTGGCCGGCACGAAGGGCAGGACCTGCGGCACCGGCAGGAGGATCGGGGCGTAGCCGGGATTGGCCGAGGAGTAGATCCAGCCCGAGAGGGGCATGACGAGAAGCGCGCCGTAGAGCGACCAGTGGACGAGGGCGGCGAGGAAGGTCTCGACCCGGCGTTGGGGATGCAGCGGGCCGGGGCGCGGGCGCAGGACCGCCCAGAGGATGCGCAGGAGCGCGGTCAGGAAGGCGGCGACGCCGATCGTCTTGTGGATCGAGAAGACCTTCATCGCCGCGGCGAAGTCCGCGTCGCTTTCCATCGGCAGGCGGGTCATCCGCAGGCCGACGAGGACCGCCGACAGGACGAGGAGCACGCCGAGCCAGTGGAACGTGCGGGCGACGGGGTCGTAGCCGGTGAGGCTGCGCGCGGGCATGGGCGGGACTCGCGGTCGGACGACGGGGCGAGGCTAGCCCGGTTTCCGCCGCGGCGCGAGGGGCGAGGCGCGCGGCGGGGGGGGCGGGGGCAAGGTGCTGCGGCTGCCACGGCGCGATTGCGGCGGGCGGCATCCCGCGCTATCGGGGGGCGGCGGCGAGGGAGCAGGACGATGAAGGCATTCGTGTTTCCGGGACAGGGCGCACAGGCCGTGGGCATGGGCAAGGCGCTGGCCGAGGCCTATCCGGCGGCGCGCGCGGTCTTCGAGGAGGTGGACGAGGCGCTGGGCGAGAGGCTTTCGGCGCTGGTCTGGGAGGGCGACATCGAGACCCTGACGCTGACCGAGAATGCCCAGCCCGCGCTGATGGCGACCTCGATCGCGGCCCTGCGCGCGCTTCAGGCCGAAGGGGTGCAGGTCACCGACGCGGCCTTCGTCGCCGGCCATTCGCTGGGCGAGTATTCCGCCCTCTGCGCGGCCGGGGCGCTGAGCCTGGCCGATACGGCGCGGCTCCTGCGGCTGCGCGGCCGCGCCATGCAGGAGGCCGTGCCGGTGGGCGTGGGCGCAATGGCGGCGCTGCTCGGCCTCGACTTCGCGGCGGCCACGGCGATCGCGGCGGAGGCGGCGCAGGGCGAGGTCTGCACGGCCGCCAACGACAACGATCCCGCGCAGGTCGTCGTCTCGGGCCACAGGAGCGCGGTGGAGCGGGCCGTCGAGCTGGCGAAGGCGCGGGGCGCCAGGCGCGCGGTCCTGCTGCCGGTCAGCGCGCCCTTCCACTCCGCGCTGATGGCACCGACCGCGGAAGCGATGGAGGCGGCGCTTGCCGGGGTGACGATCGCCGCCCCCGCGGTGCCAGTGGTGTCGAACGTCCGCGCCGAGGCGGTGAGCGACCCGGCGACGATCCGGGCGCTTCTCGTCGCCCAGGTCACGGGATCCGTGCGCTGGCGCGAGTCGGTCGCCTGGATGGCCGCGCAGGGCGTCACCGCGTTCTGGGAGATCGGCGCGGGCAAGGCGCTGTCTGGCATGATCCGGCGCATCGCCCCGGAAAGCACCCAGCGCGCGATCGGCACGCCCGAGGATGTGCGGGAGGCCGTTGCCGCCTGACCCGCGCCCGGCCCCGGATGCGGGATGCGCCCGCGTGGCGCCGTGCCGGCAAGGCGTCAGGCCTGTGCGGCCGATCCGTTCTCCGGCTGCGACAGCGTGCGCCCGGGCCTGTCGAGCGTCAGGATCTCGACCACCTCGGCGGCGATCTTGCTGTGCGGCGTGGACGGCAGGACCTCGATCCAGGCGACGCCCGCCTTGCGCAGGGCCTCGCGCTTGACGGCGTCGCGCATGAAGCTGCGCGGCGACATGTGATGCCCGCCGCCCTGATACTCGACGGCCAGCTTAAGAAAGCCGAAGCGGTCAATGATCGCGAAGTCGAGGCGCTTCGAATTGATGGAGGCATAGGCGGCCTGATTGGCCTGGAAGCCGGGATCACCGACCGGACGGATGACCTCTCCCAGCGCGGTCTGGGCCATGACCCGATGGCCCCTGCCGACACGGCGCACGGCCTGCTCGAGCACCGGAAGAAGGGCGGCCTCCTCTCGGTTCAGGATCCTGACGGTCTGGAAACCTACCGCAGCCACGGCATGAAGCTGGTTCGCCGGATCGAGAACGTTGAAGGGAGGCGGCGTCCTGACGGCTGGCGTCGCGCCTTGCACGAGACGGAGCGGGACCCGGCGGAACGCGCCCGTCTGCCGGCGGCGGCCCGGCGGCCGCCAGGGCCGCAGGACAAGCAGGATCAACCCGACCAGGATGACAAGCGCCAGCAGCTCCTCCGCCGGGTTGCGGGCAAGCCATTCGGCCAGGGGGTCGTGGGGTTCGAACATCGTGGCGGGCGCGGCGCTCTGACCTGGAGTAATTGAAACGCGCCGATGTGGCAAAACTGTGGACAGGGCCGATGGCGGTTGTCCGGCAATGTTGCTATCTCTCCGCCGCGGCAGTGACCGGGAGGCAAGCGCATGTTCGACCTGACGGGCAGGACGGCCCTGGTGACCGGGGCTTCGGGCGGCATAGGTGGCGCGATCGCGCAGGCGCTGCATGGCGCGGGGGCGACGGTGGCGCTGTCGGGAACGCGCCTCGGCCCGCTCGAGGAGCTTGCGGCGGGCCTCGGGGCGCGTGTCCACGTCCTGCCCTGCGACCTGTCGGACGCCGCCGCGGTCGAGGCCCTGCCCAGGGCGGCCGCCGAGGCGATGGGATCGGTCGATATCCTTGTCAACAATGCCGGGATCACCCGCGACAACCTGTTCATGCGGATGTCGGACGAGGAATGGGAGGCGGTGATCGCGGTCAACCTGACGGCGACCTTCCGGCTGTGCCGCGCCGTCCTGCGGCCGATGATGAAGGCGCGCTGGGGGCGGATCGTCAACATCTCGTCGGTGGTCGGCGCCACCGGCAATCCGGGCCAGGGCAACTATGCCGCCGCCAAGGCCGGCATGATCGGCATGACGAAGTCGCTGGCCGCCGAGGTGGCGAGCCGGGGCATCACGGTGAACGCCGTCGCCCCCGGCTTCATCGCCACGGCCATGACCGGCAAGCTCAACGACGACCAGAAGGCACGGATCCTGCAGCAGATTCCCGCCGGGCGGATGGGCGAGCCCGCCGATGTCGCGGCGGCCGTCCTGTACCTGGCGAGCGCGGAGGCAGGCTATGTCACCGGTGCCACGCTGCACGTCAACGGCGGCATGGCGATGCTGTGAGCGGGCCGCCGCGCCGGCCCTGCGCGTCCCCCCTGCCGGCCGCCCGGCGCGCGGGCGAAAGCGTTTGCCTATCCGGGCCGTTATGCTATAGGCGGCCCTGACCCGGCCGGGGCGGGCGCTTTTCTTCCCCCCTGGCAGCCCTGCGGGAGGCGGGGTTCGAGCCGCCCGGTCGCCGGGCACGAAACCAGAATCGGGGAAACCCGTAAGGACAAGAGGAACGGACATGAGCGACATCGCGGATCGCGTGAAGAAGATCGTGGTCGAGCATCTGGGCGTCGACGCGGACAAGGTCACGGAATCGGCCTCGTTCATCGACGATCTCGGCGCCGACAGCCTCGACACCGTCGAGCTTGTGATGGCCTTCGAGGAGGAATTCGGGATCGAGATCCCCGACGATGCCGCCGAGACGATCCAGACCTTCGGCGACGCGGTGAAGTTCATCACCGAGGCCGCCTGACCCGATCCGGCAGGCCCGGCCCCGTGACGGCGCCCCACGCGGGCGCCGTTTTGCTTTTGCATCGGGCCGCATCGGGCTTACCATCGCGATGGGGTCCAGCCGGGGGAGGGCGTGCCATGATCCTTTATCCGACGATCGAGCTTCTGAAGGGACGCTGTGTCAGCCTGCAGCGCGGGCGGATCGAGGATCCGGCCATATGGCATGTCGATCCCCTGGCCAAGGCGAAGGAATTCGCCGAGCTGGGCGCGGCCTGGATGCACCTGACCGACTTCGACGCGATGTTCGGCAGCCTTGCCAACCGCGACCTCATCGTGCGGATCATCGCCGAGGCGGGGATTCCCGTGCAGCTCGCCGGCGGTTTCCGCTCGCGCGACAGGATCGAGGAATGGCTGCGGCTGGGCGCAGGGCGCATCGTCGTGGGCACGCTGGCGGCCAACAACCCCCATCTCGTGCGCGAGCTGGCCGAGCGCCATCCGGGGCGCATCGTGCTGACGGTGGACGTCCTGAAGGACCACGTGATGGTCGAGGGCTGGCGGGTCCAGAGCGCCTACACGGCGCGGGACTTCATCGAGAGCTACGGCGACACGCCCTTTGCCGCGATCGTCGTGACCGACATCGGGGCCGATGCGGCCGAGACGGAGGCCGCGCTGGGCGTCATCTCGGGGCTGGCGCGCGTGGCGCGGGTGCCGGTCATCGCCTCTGGCGTCGTGCGCACGGTGCAGGACATCGCCCGCCTGCGGCTGCTTGGCACGGTGCACGGCGCGCTGGTCGGGCGGGCGCTCTACAACCGCACGATCGACCTTGCCGAGGCGCTGGCCGAGGCGCGGGCCGGGCAGGGCGAGGTGGCGGCCTTCATCTGAGCCGGCGGGACGGGCCCGGCGGTCTGGCGCGGCGGGCGGCGATGTGCTTCCCTCGCCCCCGGCGGACGGCCGGAGGAGGCGGGCGGTGGCAAGGCTTCAGGACATGTATGGCGGCGGTTCGGGCGAGACCTTCCTCGGCCTGCCGCGCTGCCCCGATCCGGGCCGGCTCGAGGCGCGCATCGCCCTGATCGGGGCGGGCACCGCCACCCCCTATGCCGGCGTGGGCGCCTACTGCATGGAGGCGCCGGCAGCGATCCGTGCCGCGGCCGCGCCCTATTCGGCCAATCTCGGGCATGTCAACTTCGATCTCGGCGGCCCGGTCCTGCCGGAGGGCGTTGCGGCCGTCGATGCGGGCGACCTGCCGCAGGATCCGGCCGATCCGGAGGGCAACCGGGCGCGGATCTTCGGGGCGGTCGGGCGGATCCTCGACCGCGGCGGGGTGCCGGTGCTGCTGGGCGGGGACGATTCCGTCCCGATCCCGATGATCGAGGCCTATGGCGGGCGGGGCCGGCGCCACACGATCCTGCAGATCGACGCCCATATCGACTGGCGCGACGAGGTGCTGGGCGAGCGGCTGGGCCTGTCCTCGACCATGCGGCGCGCCTCTGAGATGGCGCATGTCGGCCCCATGGTGCAGGTCGGACAGCGCGGCATCGGCTCGGCGCGGCCGGCCGACCATGCCGATGCCCTGGCGCGGGGCGTGCGCTTCGTGCCGGCCAGCGAGGTGGCGCGCAACGGGATCCTCGGTGCGGCGGATGCGGTGGAGGCGGGCGCCGAGGTGATCGTCGTGCTCGACGTCGATGCGCTGGACCCCGCCATCATGCCGGCGGCCATCGGCCGCACCCCCGGCGGGCTGGGCTACTGGCAGGTGCTGGACCTGGTCGCGGCCGTGGGCCGGAAGGCGCGGATCGCGGGATTCGCGATGACCGAGTTCATGCCCGGGCGCGACATCGACGGGACGGGCGCGCTGACGGCGGCGGCGCTTGTCGCGGCGGTCATTGGCCTGATCGCCCGGAACGAGGGCTAGAAGCGCCGGCGGGGCAGGGCCCGCC
>JAOADN010000071.1 GCA_026417295.1 Paracoccaceae bacterium | reverse complement strand
CCCCGGGCCCGGCCGCTCCGGTCGCGCCGGCGCCGGCCGCCGACGCGCCCGCGACCGTCGCCGCGACCGTTGCCGCGCCCCCGCCGCCCCCCGCTGCCGCCGCGAAGGCGCCGGCCGGACCACCGGCGAAGGCGAAGGCGGCAGCGGCGGCGGCGCTGCCCGCCTCTCCCGGCGCCGAGGGCCGGTCGGCAAAGGCGCTGCGCGCCGGTCTGGCCGAACGCGTCTCGGACCTGGAACGCCAGTCGATGCTCGGCAAGTGGGGCGCGACGATCAGGTCGCGCGTCGCCCGGGCACGGCAGTATCCCGCTGCCGAGCGGGCGGCGGGCGTGACCGGCACGGTGGTCGTGACGATGAGGATCGCGACCTCGGGCAGGCTCGTCTCCGCCGCCGTCGCCCGGTCCTCCGGCAGCGCCGCCCTCGACGCGGCGGCCCTGGCGGCCGTCCGGCAGGCCGCGATTCCTGCGGCGCCGAAGGGACTTGGGCAGGGGACCTTCGCCTTCAACCTGCCCGTCGCCTTCGTGCGTTAGGTGCTGCCCGTTCCGCCCGGGCCGGGCGGAGGGGGCCGCCGCTCACCCCGTCCGGAGGGCCGAGAGCCGCGCCTCGGCGGCGGCGATCAGCAGGCCCATGTCCACGGCGACGGCGGTGAAGGCGGATCCCGCCGCGATGCAGGCCCGGGCGATCGCCGGATCGGTGGACAGCACGCCCACGGGCCGGCCGATGGCCCGCATCCGGGCGATCGCGCCAAGGACGGCCCGCTGCGCCTCGGGGTGGCCGGGATCGCCCGGATGGCCCATCGAGGTGGCAAGGTCGTTCGGGCCGATGAAGACCGCATCGACGCCCGGCACCTGGGCGATCTCCTCCAGCCGCGCCAGGGCCTCGACCGTCTCGACCTGCAGGATCAGGCAGATCTCCGCATTCGCCCGCGCGACATAGTCGGCGATCCGCCCGTAGGCGGCGGCCCGCACGGTGCCGCCGGCGCCGCGCACCCCCTCGGGCGGATAGCGCACGGCACGGACGGCGGCCCGCGCCTCCTCCGGCGACTGAACGAAGGGCAGCAGGATGGTCTGCGCGCCCTGGTCGAGATGGCGCTTGATCAGGGCGGTGTCGTTCACGCTCGGGCGGACGACGCAGGAGACGGGGCTGGCCGCGGCCGCCTGCAGGAGCGGCAGGACGGAAGAGACCTCGACCGGCGTGTGTTCGGTGTCCAGCGTGATCCAGTCATACCCGGCCCCGGCCAGCGCCTCGACCACCGTCGGGTCGGGAATCGTGATCCACAGGCCGGTCTGGTGCCGGCCTTCCAGCAGGCGGCGCTTGAACCGGTTGACCGGCAGGTCCATCGCCCGGGCCCGCCCTAGCGCCCCAGAAGGCGGAGCGCCCGCTCGATGCCGAAGACATAGCCCTGGCTGCCCGCCCCGGCGATCACCGCATCGGCCCGGCTGGAGACATAGGAATGGTGCCGGAAGGATTCGCGCCGGTGCACGTTCGACAGGTGCACCTCGATCACCGGCCCCTCGAAGGCGCTCAGCGCGTCGAGGATCGCCACCGAAGTATGCGTCCAGGCGGCGGGATTGATGACGATGGCCGCGGCTTCCCGGCGCGCCGCATGGATCCAGCCGATCATCTCGGCCTCGTCGTTGGTCTGGCGGAAGTCGATGGCCGCGCCCTTCGCCGCCGCCCGGCACAGGGCCTCCACGTCCGCCAGGGTCTCGCGCCCGTAGACCTCGGGCTCGCGCTCGCCCAGCAGGTTCAGGTTCGGACCGTTGAGAACGAGGATCGGCTTCACGGCGGCTTCCGGGGCAGGGGGGGGCGGGCGGAGGATCATCGCGCCGCCCTGCCCCCGGGCGCAAGCCGGCCGGGCCGGGCGCGGCGCATCTATTGCCGGCGGGCAACAGGCCCCCGGGCCGGCAGCCCGGGCCGGCAGCTCCCCGCACCGTCCCCCTCAGCAGATCCTCGGAAGCTGCTCGCCCGCCAGCATGTCGACGATCCGCGTGCCGCCGAAACCCGTGCGCAGGCTCACCCGCCCCGGCGCGCCGGCGCCGGCCCGGCCGATGATGCAGGCATCCGCGCCCTCCCTTCGCGCCCGCATCGCCTGCAGCGCCGCCCCGGCCTGATCGGGCGGGACGAACAGGACGAGCGCGCCTTCGTTCGCCAGATACAGCGGATCCAGCCCGAGGATCTCGCACAGGCCCCGGACCTCGCCGCGCAGGGGCAGGGCGGTCTCGTCGATCTCGATCTCCAGACCCGCGGCCGCGGCCATCTCGTTCAGGGCGCTGGCCAGCCCGCCGCGGGTCACGTCCCGCGCCGCCCGCACCCCCGGCGCGGCCGCGAGCACCGCCTCCATCAGGTGGCCGAGCGCGGCGCAGTCCGATTCGATCCCCGCCGTCAGCGCCAGGTCGCCGCGGGCCGCCAGGATCGCCGCGCCGTGGTCGCCCAGCATGCCGCTCAGGATGGCCACATCCCCCGGCCGGATCAGCGCCGCCCGCAGGTCGCGCCCCGCCGGGATGACGCCCAGGCCCGCCGTCGTGACGAAGACCCCGTCGGCCGCGCCGCGCCCGACGACCTTCGTGTCGCCCGTCACGATGCGCACCCCCGCCGCATCCGCCTCGCGCCGCATCGTCGCGGCGATCCGCCGCAATAGGGCGATGTCGCATCCTTCCTCGATGATGAAGGCCGCCGACAGCCACAGCGGGCGCGCTCCGCCGACGGCCAGGTCGTTCACCGTCCCGCAGACGGCGATCTTGCCGATGTCGCCGCCGGGAAACTCGACGGGGGTGACGACATGGCTGTCGGTGGTGAAGGCCAGCCGCATCCCCGGCTCCTCCAGCGCCGCGTGGACGAGGCGCGCCTGGTCCTCGCCGGCATCCGATCCGAAGGCCGCGGCGAAGACCTCCTCGACAAGCTCGCGCATGGCCCGGCCGCCCCCGCCATGGGCCAGCGTCACCCGCGGCTCACGCAGGGCCATGCCGGCCTCCTCGCCCGCCGCCCCGCACCGCGCGCCGGCCGCCGTCCTCTGCCGGGCCGCGCGCGCCCGCATAGTGCCAGTAGGCGGCGCAGGCCCCTTCGGAGGACACCATCAGCGCGCCGAGCGGCGTCTCCGGCGTGCAGCCGCGGCCGTAGCGGGGGCAGGCGACCGGCCTGATCCTGCCGGTCATGACCGCCCCGCAGGCGCAGCCCTCCGCCGCCTCCTCGGGCAGGGCGCCGGCCGCATAGCCGATGCCGAACCGCTCCTCGGCATCGAAGTCGCGATAGCGGGCGCGGATGCGCAGCCCGCTCCGGTCGATCTCGCCGAGGCCGCGCCAGGCGAAGGACGGCCGCGGCTCGAAGACCTCGGCCATCGCGGCCAGGCTCGCCGGGTTGCCGTGTTCCGGCACGACGCGGGCATACTGGTTCTCGACCTCCGCGCGTCCCTCCCTGACCTGCGTCAGCACCATCAGGACCGCCTGCAGCAGGTCCAGCGGCTCGAAGCCCGAGACGACGATGGGCTTGCCGAATTCCCCGGGGATGAAGTCGTAGGGGCGGATGCCGATGACCATCGAGACATGGCCTGGGCCCACGAAGCCGTCCAGCCGCATGTCCGGGTCCTCGAGCAGGGCGCGGATCGGCGGCGGTACGGTGATGTGGTTGCAGAAGACCGAGAAGTTTCCCAGCCCCTCGCGGGCCGCCTGCCGGATCGCCAGCGCGCTGGCCGGCGCCGTCGTCTCGAAGCCGATGCCGAAGAAGACGACATCCCGCTCCGGGAAACGCCGCGCCAGATCCAGCGCGTCGAGCGGCGAATAGACCATGCGGATATCCGCCCCCGCCGCGCGCGCCTGCATCAGCGAGGTCCGCGACCCCGGCACCCGCATCGCGTCGCCAAAGGTCGTGAAGATGACGCCCGGCCTGCCGGCGATGGCGATGGCCTCGTCCACCCGGCGCATCGGCAGCACGCAGACCGGGCAGCCCGGGCCGTGGATGAACTCGATCCCCCCGTGCAGCAGCCTGTCGAGGCCGAAGCGGAAGATCGCGTGGGTATGCCCGCCGCAGATCTCCATGATCCGGACGGGCCTTCCGGGCGAGGCGCCGATCGCCTCCGCCGTCGCCCCGATCCGGGCGATCAGGGCCCGCGCCATGGCCGGGTCGCGGAATTCCTCGACATATCTCACCGGGCGGTCCCCCCGGGGGCCGCGCCGGCCTGCCCCGAGATGGCCCCGGCAAGCTCTTCCGTCTCGCCCAGTGCGCGCAGGGCCTCCAGCGTCCGCGCCGCCTCGTCCTCGTCGATCAGGGCCATGGCGAAGCCGACATGGATCAGCACCCAGCGCCCGGGCAGGTCGTCGAGCGGCCCCTCGGCCACGCAGGCCACGTTGATGTCGCGCCGCACGCCGGCGATGTCGGCCGTCGCCAGCATGCGCTCCGCGTCGACGATGGCGACGATCCGCCCCGGAATGCCAAGGCACATCCGCGTGCCCCCTCCTCTCGAACGCCCGCGCGCCGCCGCCCGTCAGGTCGCCGCGCGCGCCATCGCAGCGGCCACGAGCCGGCCCTTCAGCCAGCCGACCCAGGCCTCCATGCCCTCGCCGGTCCGCGCCGAGACGCGGATCACCTCGATCAGCGGATTGACGCGCCGGAGATTGGCCTCGATCAGGTCGGGATCCGCCCCGCAATGCGGGGCCAGATCGATCTTGTTGATCACGGCCAGCCGCGCGGCCGCGAAGATGTCGGGATACTTCAGCGGCTTGTCCTCGCCCTCGGTCACGCTCAGCACCGCGACCTTGGCCTCCTCGCCCAGGTCGAAGGCGGCCGGACAGACAAGGTTGCCCACGTTCTCGATGAACAGGATCGAGGCCGGTTGCAGCGCAAGCCGTCCCAGGGCGCGGCCGACCATGGCGGCATCCAGGTGGCAGCCCTTCCCGGTATTGACCTGCACCGCCGGCGCGCCGGCGGCCCGGATGCGCTCGGCATCGTTCGAGGTCTGCTGGTCGCCCTCGATGACGGCCACCGGGATGGGCGCGAGCTCCCCGATCGTCCGCACGAGGAGGGAGGTCTTGCCCGAGCCCGGCGAGGAGACCAGGTTCACGGCCAGGATGCCGCGCCCGGCCAGCATCGCGCGGTTCTCCGCCGCCAGGGCATCGTTGCGCGACAGGATCGCGGTCTCGATCTCGACAAGCCGCCCCTGCGTCACGCCCGGCACGCTCAGGCCCGCCGGGCCGTGACCGAAATGCAGGTCCTGCCCGTCATGCCCGTGCGGCAGGCCCAGGGCATGCATCTGCGCATGGGTCAGACCGGCCGGGGGCGCGCCGTGGCCGCGGCCGGACCGCCCGCCCTCTGCCGCAGGGGCGGGGTGCAGGGATCCGCCCCCCTCCGTTCCGTGGTCGGGATTGCCGCAGCCGCAGAGCGTGCACATCACGCCGCTTCCATGTCCCTGATTCGCATCTCGTCGCCCCCGGTGGCCAGCAGGCGCCCGCCACCGCATTCGGGGCAGGGGTCGAAGCGGTCGTCAAGGGCCACTTCGCGCCCGCAGTCCAGGCAGAGGGCGCGGCCGGGCAGTTCCACCAGCACCAGTTCGGCCCCTTCCGCGACCGAGCCGCGCATCACCGCCCCGAAGGCAAGCTCCAGCGCCGCGGGCTCGACGGCGGCGAAGCGCCCGACCTCCACCCGGACCCGCGTCACCCGTGCAACCCCATGGGCCCGCGCCGCCTCCTCGACGATGCGGCGCAGCTCCTCGCAGAGCGACAGCTCGTGCATCTCCGTCCACTCCCCGGATCCCGGCCCCTGCGCCGGCGCGGCCGGGGCAGGCCTAGCAGAGCTGCGCCCCGCCTGTCCCCGCCTTCCGGCCTTGCGGGGCGAAGAAGGGCGGGGGAGGGGGGGTGTCAGCCGCCTTCCAGGCGCGCCGCGGCGACCAGCGCCTGGCCCAGCGCCAGCCCCCCGTCATTGGCCGGGACGCGCCGGTGGGTCATGACCGGGATGTCCCGCAGCGCCGCCCGGCAGGCCGCAAGGATCGCCCGGTTCTGGAAACATCCGCCCGACAGGGCGACGGCCATCGCCCGGCCGGCCTCGACCTCGGCCCGCGCGCCGCGGGCGAAGGCAAGGGCCAGGCCGGTCTGGATCCCGGCGGCAAGCCTCGCGCGCGGCACCCCGCGGTCCAGGCCCGCAGCCAGCGCCCGGATCATCCCGGCCGGGTCCAGCCCGGCCGCCTCCACGACCTCGCCCGCGCCCCGCCCCCCGGTCCCGGCCAGCGCCTCCAGCCACATCGCGGCCTCTCCCTCGAAGCCCTGCGCCAGGCCGGGGAAGCCCAGGATCGCGGCCGCGGCATCAAGCAGCCGCCCGGCCGAGGAGGCCGGCGGCGCGTTCGTGCCGGCGGCCGCCAGGCGCCGGATCGCCGCCACCGGCCGGTCGGCGAAGATGCGGTCCGCCAGCCCGGGCAGCCCCGCCTGATCGAGGCGCATCACCGCGTTGCGCCAGGGCTCCCGGCTGGCCGCGTCGCCGCCCGCCAGCGGGGCGGGCCGCAGCCAGGCCACCCGGCGGAAGGCCCGGTAATCGCCCACCAGGATCTCGCCGCCCCAGATCGTCCCGTCCTCGCCCAGCCCCGTCCCGTCAAGCAGGATGCCGGCGACCGGGCCGCCATCGCGCGGCCAGCCGTTCTCGGCCAGGCAGGCCGCGAGATGGGCGTGGTGATGCTGGACCCTGTGAAGCGGCAGGCCCTTGCCCTCGGCATGGGCCGTCGAGGCATAGGCCGGATGCAGGTCGCAGGCCACGGCGACCGGCCGGTGCCCGAACAGCGTCGCCAGATCGGCATCCGTCCGGACATATTCGTCGCGGCAGGGGGCGCTGCCCAGGTCTCCCAGATGCTGCGACAGCAGGGCCTGCCCCTGCCGCAGAAGGCAGATCGCGGCCTTGATCTGCCCGCCATAGGCGGTGACGGGCGGTGCCTCCGCGAACCCCGCCGGCAGGGGCAGCGCGCCGGGAACCCGGCCCCGCCCGCGGCGCAGCACCATCGGCGGATCGGCGCATTCGACGCTGTCGTCCTGCCGGCGGAGGATCTCGCGGTCATGCATCAGGAAGCCGTCGGCCATGCCCGCCAGCTGCGCGCGGGCCTCGGCATTCTCGGCAAGCGGCGGCTCGCCGGAGCGGTTGGCCGAGGTCATCACCAGCGGGCGGCCGGCGGCGTCGAGAAGCAGGTGGTGCAGGGGCGCATGCGGCAGCATCCAGCCCAGCCGCCCCTGCCCCGGCGCGATCGCCTCGGGCAGCGCCTCGCCCGCCATGGGCAGTAGCACGATGGGCGCCGCCGGGTCGCGGAGCAGCGCAAGGGCCGGCCGCGAGACCCCGGCATGCCGCCGGATCATCGCCTCGGTCCCCATCAGCGCGAAGGGCTTCACCGGGCGGCGCTTGAACGCGCGCAGCCGCAGCACCGCGTCCGCCGCCGTCGCATCGCAGGCCAGGTGAAAGCCGCCGATGCCCTTGACGGCGACGATGCCGCCCGCCTTCAGGACGCCGGCGGCCAGGGCCACGGCCTCGCCCGGCACCGCGCGTCCCCCGGTCTCGAACCACAGGCGCGGGCCGCAGGCCGGGCAGGCGACGGGCTGGGCATGGAACCGCCGGTCCGCCGGGTCGCCGTATTCGCGCGCGCAGTCCGGGCACATCGGGAAGGCGGCCATCGCGGTGCGGGCGCGGTCATAGGGAAGCCCCGCGATGATCGAGAAGCGCGGGCCGCAGCAGGTGCAGTTGGCGAAGGCATGGCCATGGCGCCGCGCCGCCGGGTCGCGGATCTCCGCGGCGCAGTCCGGGCAGGTGGCCGCGTCCGGCGCGACGGCCGTATCCGCCCCCGTGGCCGCGCTCGCCGCAATCGCGAATCCCTCCGGCAGGGGCCCCGGCGGCAGCGCCCGGGCCTCGACCGCGTCGATCCGCGCCAGGGGCGGCGCCTCGGCGACGAGGGCGCGCTCCAGGGCGTCGAGCGCGGGGCCGGGGCCGAAGGCGCGGACCAGCACCCCCTCGCCGTCGTTCATGACCTCGCCGCGGATGCCCAGTCGGCGCGCGAGGCGCCAGACGAAGGGCCGGAACCCGACGCCCTGCACCTGCCCGCGGATCCTGATCAGCCGTCGCTCCGCCACGCCGCCCCGCCCGGTCGCCCCCTGTGCGCCCTGCCCGTGCGCCCCGTCAACCCGGCCCCTCCCGAAGCGGCCGGGGGATCCCGCGCCGGCCCCTCAGCGGGACTCCCCCGCCGGCGGGATATCCTGCCCCCCGGCGGCGGGGCCGGCCAGCCGCGCCGCCCGCCCGCCGCGGCGCTGGCGCAGGCGCGGGGCCCGGGCGGGCAGGTCGGCCATGACGGCCCGGCGCGCCTCGGGCGACATCCGGCTCCAGGCCGCGATCTCGTCGATCGTCCGGTAGCAGCCCACGCAGATGCGCTCGGCCGGATGGATCGTGCAGATGCGGATGCAGGGGCTCTCCACCTCGTGCCTCCGCCACAGCCCGCCGTCCGGGTCCTTCATGCCGCCGTCATCCACGATGCCCAGCCCCGCGGCGCAGGTTGCCGATGCGGTCCAGCGCCCCCTGCAGGATATAGCCGGCCGCGACATGGTCGATGACCTCGCTGCGACGCTTTCGCGACGTATCCGCCTCGAGCAGCGCCCGCTCGGCGGCGACGGTGGACAGCCGCTCGTCCCAGAAGCCGATCGGCAGCTCGGTCAGCCGCGCGAGGTTCCTCGCGAAGGCGCGGGTCGACTGGGCGCGCGGCCCCTCGCTGCCGTCCATGTTGAGGGGCAGGCCGAGGATGATCCCGCCCACGCCGCGCGGCCCCGCGATGTCCAGGATCGCCGCCGCATCCGCCCCGAACCGCGTGCGCCTCAGCGTCCGCAGCGGCGAGGCCACGGCGGCCCGCCCGTCGCTGACGGCGATGCCCACCGTCCGCTCCCCGAGATCGAGGCCCATGACCGCCCGGCCGGGCGGCAGCGCCGCCGCAAAGGCCTCGAGCCCCTCGCAGATCATTCCGCGACCCCGGCCCCGCGGGCGGCCGCCGCGACCGTCTGCAGGGCCGCGGGATCGGCGGCGAAGACGCCCTGCGCCTCCTGCCAGATCCGCCTTGCGCGCTCGGTCTCGCCCAGCACGCCCAGCGCCTTCAGCAGCTGCGCCCATTCCTCCGCCGTGCCGCCCTCGGCCGCAAGGCGCGCCTCCAGCCCGTCCACCATGCCGCGGATCATCGCCGCGCGGTCCCCGGCCGCCATCCCGCCGGCCGCCGCCACGTCGCCGGCCGTCGGTCCGCGGGTCGCCTCGGGCGGGGTGTAGTCCACGCCCGCCGCCGCCGCCAGCATCCCGATGCGGTCGCGGATGACCGGCACCCAGGGCGCCTCGGGCGGGCTCGATTCCAGCAGGTCGCGCCAGACCGCGAAGGCGCGGTCGGGCCGGCCGGTCTGCGCCTCCATGAGGCCGAGGTAGAAGCGCGCCGTGCCGTTCGCGGGATCGCGGGCGAAGGCCTCGAGCGCCGCGTGCTCGGCCTCGGGCGAGACATAGCCCTCCGCCGCGCGGACAAGATAGTCGGCCAGCGCCGCGAAGTCCTGCGCCGTGGCCGCGCCGCCCTTCAGCGCCACGACGCGCGCCTGCGCCGCGGCCGCCGGCCGCAGGTTGCCCAGCCGCGCCTCGTTCTGCGCCAGAAGCTCCTGCCCGGTCAGGTCGTCGGGCCGGCCGGCGACGGCCCGGCGCAGCCGCTCGATCAGCGCCGCCTCCGCCGGATCGTCCGGCGAGACCAGGGCCGGCGCGGGCAGCCTCGCCAGATAGTCCGCCTGCGACGGCCGCGCGGCCCGGTTCGCCTCGGCCGCGGCGATCCGCGCCGACAGCGGCACATCGGGATAGCCCGGCGCGCCGATCCGCCAGTAGGCCGCCAGGGCCGCCGCGGCCGCCAGGCAGATCGCCAGCGCGGGCAGGGCCAGCCGCCCGCCGCCCGCCGACGCACCACCGTCCGCCGCCCTGCGGTCGGCCGCCAGGATGCGGCGGGCGATCTCGTTGCGCAGGCGCTGCGCCTCCTCGGGCGAGAGCGTCCCGCGCTCGAGGTCGCGCTCGGCCTCGGCAAGCTGGTCGCGGTAGACGGCGATGTCGGCCGCCGCCGCGTCGGCCGCGCCCGCGCCGGCACCGCTGCGCAGCGCCATGATCAGGGTCAGCGCCACCAGCGCCGCCATGGCCGTCGCCATCGCCCAGAACAGCATCCGCCCGCCTCTTCCTGCACGCCCCGCGCTCCAGATAGTCGCTCGGGCCCGGCAGGGAAAGGCGCGAAAGCGGGCAGGGGCGCCGCCCGGCCCCTCCGCCCCCGCCCCGTCGCGGGGATTTGCGGGGCAGGCCCGCTTGTGGCAGAAGGGTCGGGGGACCACCAGGCGGTCATGCCGCCCGCTCCGGGCGGCCAAGCGGGGCACCGATGAAACGCTATTCCGTCTTTGCCGTGGCGCGTCAGGCCTTCGCCCATCACCAGGGCTGGGAGAAGGCCTGGGCCAGCCCCGAGCCCAGGGCCCGCTACGATGTCGTGATCGTCGGGGCGGGGGGGCACGGGCTTGCCACCGCCTACTATCTCGGGCGCAACCACGGCATCACCAGCGTCGCGGTGATCGAAAAGGGCTGGCTCGGCGGCGGCAACACGGGGCGCAACACCACGATCATCCGCTCGAACTACCTGCAGGACCCGTCCGCCGCGATCTACGAGAAGGCGCGCAGCCTCTACGAGACGCTGAGCCAGGAGCTGAACTACAACGTCATGTTCAGCCCCCGCGGCGTGATGATGCTGGCCCAGACCGAGCACGAGGCGCGGGGCTACAGGCGCACCGTCCACGCCAACCTCCTCCAGGGGGTCGAGACCGAATGGATCGGCCCGCAGCGGGTCAAGGAACTCTGCCCGATCATGAACATCGACGGGCCGCGCTACCCGGTGCTGGGGGCGCTCTGGCAGCCGCGCGGCGGCACCGCGCGCCACGACGCCGTGGCCTGGGGCTATGCGCGGGCCTGCTCGGACATGGGGATGGACATCATCCAGCAATGCGAGGTGACGGGCATCCGCACCGAAGGCGGCCGGGTCACCGGCGTCTCGACCACCAGGGGCGAGATCGCCTGCGGCAGGCTCGGGCTGGTCGTCGCCGGGCATTCCAGCGTGCTCGCAGCGATGGCCGGGTTCCGCCTGCCCATCGAATCGGCGGCGCTGCAGGCGCTCGTGTCAGAGCCGATCAAGCCCTGCATGGACGTGGTCGTCATGGCCAACACCGTGCACGGCTACATGAGCCAGTCCGACAAGGGTGAGATGGTGATCGGCGGCGGCACCGACGGGTTCAACAACTACACCCAGCGCGGAAGCTGGCACCACATCGAGGAAACCGTCCGCGCGCTGATCGAGACCTTCCCGATGCTCTCGCGGCTCAAGATGCTGCGCCAGTGGGGCGGGATCGTCGACATGACCGGCGACCGCTCGCCCATCATCTCCAGGTCGCCGGTCGAGGGGATCTTCCTCAACTGCGGCTGGGGCACGGGGGGCTTCAAGGCGATCCCCGGCTCGGGCTGGGCGATGGCCGAGCTGATGGCGCGCGGGCATTCGCCGCTCGCCGCGCCCTTCGGGCTCGAGCGCTTCCGCGAGGGCCGCTTCATCGACGAAAGCGTCGCCGCGGGGGTGGCGCACTGATGCCGACGCAGGCGGTGCAAATTCCGTGCACGGAATTTGCAAGGCCCTTCGAAGGGCCTTGCGCCGCGCCCGGCCGGCAGGCCCGCTTCCCCGTCCCCGCCGCAGTCCCTCCGCCTTTGGTGCCTCCATGCTGACCCTCACCTGCCCCTGTTGCGGCGTCGCCGCCGAGGAAACCGAACTCGCCCCCGGCGGCCAGGCGCACCTGAGGCGCTTCGGCCCGGGCTCGTCGGACGACGACTTCACCGCCTATCTCTTCGACCGGGCGAACCCCCGGGGCGTGCATCTCGAACGCTGGCGCCACGCCTACGGCTGCGGCAAGTGGTTCCTCGCCGCGCGGTCCACCGTCACGCTCGAGGTCTTCGGTACCTACCCGGCGCAGACCAGGGAGCCGCCGGCAGACGTCGTGGCGCGGATCAGGCAGCGGCATCCGGAATGGGAGGGGTCCAGATGAAGCTGCCTCCGTCTTCCGGTCCGCTCGCGGACCGGACCGCGCCCGCCCCCGCCTCGGCCGGGCGCGGTCCTCTTTCTTCCCGCAGGAACGGGCGAAGGCAATGACCACGCGCCTGGCCACCGGCGGCCGCCTGATCGACCGCAGCCGCCCGCTGCCCTTCACCTTCAACGGGCGCGCGCTCTCGGGCTACCAGGGCGACACGCTCGCCTCCGCACTTCTCGCGAAGGGCCAGATGCTTGTCGGGCGTTCCTTCAAGTACCACCGGCCCCGCGGCATCGTCGCCTCGGGCCATGAGGAACCCAACGCCCTGCTCGGCCTCGGCTCGGGCCCGCGCTTCGAGCCAAACCAGCGCGCCACCACGACGGCGCTCTTCGCCGGCGCCGAGGCGACCAGCCAGAACCACTGGCCGAGCCTCGAATGGGACATCGGCGCGGTCAACAACCTGCTCATGCGCTTCCTGCCGGCCGGCTTCTACTACAAGATGTTCATCCATCCCCGGCCCTTCTGGAAGCACGTCTACGAACCCCTCATCCGCCGCTCGGCCGGGCTCGGGCGTGCCCCCGTCGAGCGCGACGCGGACAGCTACGAACAGGCCTATGCCCATGCCGAGACGGTCGTCGTCGGCGGCGGGGTCGCGGGGCTGGCGGCGGCGCTCGAGGCGGCGGCCGGCGGCGGCCGGGTGATCGTGCTGGAACAGTGCGGCTGGTGGGGCGGCCGGGCCCCCGTCGACGGCGCGCTCGACGGCAGCACGATCGACGGCGCCGACCCCGGCGAATGGGTGAGGAACGCCGTCCAGGCCCTTGAATCCATGCCGAACGTGACCCTGCGGCTCGATACGCAGGCGACCGGCCTCTACGATCACGGCTACCTT
>JAOADN010000070.1 GCA_026417295.1 Paracoccaceae bacterium | reverse complement strand
GGGAAGGGGGGGGGGAGGGAGGACCGGAACCGCCGCGGCCCGCGGCCGCCCGGACCCGGCCGCGCGCCGGCGCCGCCCCCGGCCGGCCCTCAGCCCTGTCCGTTCTGGCGGGCGAGTCCGAGCAGCCACCAGCCGAGGCCGAGGGTGACGGTGCCGGTCGCGAGCAGGCCGAGGCCCGAGCCCGCCATCGCCGCCGCGGCCTCGAGATCGTCGCCGAAGGCATAGCCCGCGCCGACATAGAGGCCGACCCAGACCGCCTCGCCGGCGATCCCGGCGGCGGTGAACGGGACCCAGGGATAGCCCGCGGCACCGGTGACGAAGTTGGCATAGGGGCCGAGCGGCGAGACGAGCCAGCGCGTCAGGAAGACGGCGGCGATCCCGCGAGCGGCGAGCTGGGCCCGGGCGCGGTCGATGGCGACGGCGCGCGGCCCCTCGGGCGCCAGGCGCTCGACGAGCGGCCGGCCCCCCAGGCGGGCCACCCAGAACCCCGTCTGGTCGCCGAGCACGGCGCCCGCAAGCGCCGCGGCCGCCACCTGCCAGAGCGCGAGATCGCCGGCCGCGGCGAAGCCGCCGGCCACCAGCATGACGATGGAGGCCGGCACCGGCAGGGCGAGACAGGACAGGAAGGTGACGAGGGCGACGAGCCAGGGCCCGTAGGTCGGAACGGCCGCGAGGACCCATTCGGTCGACACGGCCCGGCCTCAGTCGCCCAGCCGGCGGAGGGCGTCGCGCGCCTTGATCCTGGCGATCGCGCCCTGGACATCGGCGATGACCTCGGCCACGGGCACGCCCCGCGTCTCGGCGATCTGGCGGAGCGTCATCGGGCGCCCCGTCCCGGTCTGGCCGGGGCCGGGAAGGCCGGCCTCGGCATCGAGCTCGGGCGCGCTCAGGCCCCAGCTGCGGGCGATGTAGCCCACGGTCATCCAGGGAGCGACCGCCTGGTTCCGGTGGGCGGGGTCGGACCAGTAGACGGCGTGGGCGACGAAGCGCGCGCCGAAGAAGGCGGTCAGGCCGAGGGCGGCCAGGAAGGCCGCGACGAGCAGCGGGTGGCGGCGGAGGAGGTTCACCGCATCGCCCGGGTGGCGGCGGCGATCCCGTCGGGCGTCAGGGGATACATCCGGCCGCCGAAGATCCCGCGGATGAGGCCGACCGAGGGCGTGGCGTCCCAGGCGGCCTCGGGCACGGGATTGAGCCAGGCGGCGCGGGGCCACTGCGCGAGGGCGCGGGCGAGCCAGACGGCGCCGGGTTCGCGGTTCCACTGCTCGACGGCGCCGCCGGGATGGGTGATCTCGTAGGGGCTCATCTCGGCATCGCCGACGAAGACGGCGCGCCAGGCGGGGCCGTGGCTGCGCAGCAGGTGGTCGGTCGGCGTCCGGTCGTCGTGGCGGCGGCGGTTGTCGCGCCAGACGTGATCGTAGAGGCAGTTGTGGAAATACCAGACCTCGAGGTTGCGGAACTCGGCGCGGGCGGCGGCGAAGAGCGCCTCGGCGGCCCGCACATGGGCGTCCATCGAGCCGCCGGCATCGAGGAAGAGCAGGACGCGCACGGCGTTGCGGCGTTCGGGGCGCGTCCTGAGGTCGAGCCAGCCGGCCCGGGCGGTGGCGCCGATGGTGCCGTCGAGATCGAGTTCCTCGGCCGCGCCCTCGCGCGCCCAGGCGCGCAGCCGGCGCAGGGCGACGCGGAGGTTGCGGGTGCCGAGGCCGGCCTCGCCGTCGAGGTTGCGGAACTCGCGCCTGTCCCAGACCTTCACGGCGCGCCGCTCGCGCCCGCGGTCCTGGCCGATGCGCAGGCCCTCGGGATTGTAGCCCCAGGCGCCGAAGGGCGAGGTGCCGGCGGTGCCCATCCATTTCGCGCCGCCCTGGTGGCGGCCGCGCTGTTCGGCGAGGCGGCGGCCCAGCGCCTCGAGCAGACGCTCGGGCCTGCCGAGCGCCGCGACGGCGGCCTTCTCGGCCGCGGTGAGACGGCCCTCGAGCAGTTTCTCGAGCCAGTCGGGCGGCAGATCGACGCCCTCGACGGCAAGGGCGAGGGAAGCGGGAAGGGCGTCGAGGCCGCCGAAGCATTCGGCGAAGGCGCGGTCGAAGCGGTCGAGGTGGCGTTCGTCCTTGACGAGGGCGGTGCGGGCGAAGTGGTAGAGCGCCTCGGGCGTGCCCCGGCCGAGGCCCGCCCCGAGCCCGGCGAGGAAGGTCAGATGCTCGCGCAGCGAGACCGGGACGCCGTGGCGGCGCAGGGTTTCGAGGAAGGGCAGGAACATCGCCCTGCCGTTTGTCTCAGGGACGGGTCATCCGGTCAATGACGATGGTCAGGACGAGGCCGAGGATGACCCCGATGACGCCGTGGACGGCGGCATACTGGGCCTTGTCCTTGCCGGTGCCGCCGAGGCGGGAGGCCTGGAACCAGCCGTTCAGGGCGCCGAGGATCATGCCGGCGAGGACGATCATGGCGCCGTCCCCCGGCCGAGCGGCGAGAGGGCGCCGATGTCGTCGAGCCGGCGGCGGATCTCGGCCTCGGAGCCCAGGCCGTAGCGCGCCCAGGCGATGGCCTCGCGCCGCTGGGCCTGCGCCTCGTCGGCGCGCCCCTCGAGGCGCAGCGCCTCGGCGCGGACCATCATGAGCGAGGCGAGCAGCGCGGCGTTGCGCGATTCTGCCGCGGCCGGCATGGCGGAGGAGGCGAGGCGGTCGGCCGCCTCGGCCTGGCCCTGGGTCAGCGCGAAGGCGGCGAGGTGCATGGCGACATGGGCGCGGTGGGCACCGGCGGTCAGGGGGCTGGCGGCATAGATCGCGTCGGCCCGCGTCAGGGCGCGGATCGCCGGTTCGGGGCGGCTGCCGAAATCGAGCCGGCCGCGCAGGAACCAGGCGAAGCCGGCGCGGGCGTCGGCCCAGCCGGCCCTGTCGGCGATGGTCGTGGCGCGCAGGGCGGCGCCGCGCCGTTCGACGGCCGAGGCGCGCGGCGAGATGGCGCCGTCGAGCGCGGCGATGAAGGCGCGCGGGGTCTCCGGCCGCCAGGCCGTCGGGCCGCTGCCGCCGGCGGGGTTGAGCCGGGCGAAGAGTGCGGGCAGGCGGGCGGCCACGGCCTCGGGGCCCATGCCGCTGTGCAGTTCGGGCGCGTAGATGGCGCGCAGGATCAGCATGTCGAAGCCGGTGAGCACGCCGTTGATGTTGTCGTCGTTGAACACCGAATCGGGCAGTTCGTAGAGGTCGTTGAGCGGGCCGAGGCCCTGGGCGAGCTCTTCGTGCAGGCAGTCGCGGGCCTCCTGCGGGCCGGTGTCGCCGGGGATGAAGACGGCCGCGCGGGTGCGGACGGAGAGGGTCGTCCAGTCGGTGGCGCCGCCGCGCCGGGCGGCGCGGTAGTCGCGCCAGGACGACACGCCGGGGGCGACGAAGCAGGCGGCCGTCGGCGCCAGCGCGCGGAGGGCGGCGCGCGGCACGAACTCGACCGTGATCGAGGCGCCGGGACGGTCGGTGCGGGTGATGTCGATGCCCGCCTCGTCGCGCAGCCGGGCGAGGAGGCGGTCGAGGTCGCGCCCGGCGAAGGGCGGGACTTCGCCGGTCATGCGGACGGTGACGGGCCCCTCGAACCGGGTCAGGACCGGCAGCGTGCGGCCGCTTTCCATGCGGAAGACGAGGGCCATGAAATCGGCCTGCATCTCGGCGTTGGATCGCCGCGGCGGGGTGCCGTGCTCGGGCGGGAAGCTGAGGGCCGGGCCGCCGAGGGCGGCGGGGGCGCCGCTGGCGCGGGTGGCCGAGGCGCCGGTGTCGGACGGCCCGCCGCAGGCCGCGAGGCCGAGCACGAGCAGCGCGGCCACCGCGGCCCGGCCGGCCCGGGCGCCGGGGCGCAATATCCTGGGGCCGGAGCCTGCGCCCCGGTCGGTCCTTCCGCGTCGGGTCATCGTTTTCCCGTCTTTCCTGCCTCTCGGGGCGGCAGGTTGCCGTGCACCCGCGGCGAAAAAAAGGCCTTTCGGCAGGCGGGCGCGATTCTGGCGGCCCGCTGTGGCGGGCGAACTCCTCCCCGGGCGGGGCGCCGCCGGCGGCCGAGGCACGGCGCGGTCAGCCGCGGGCCCGCCAGGCGGCGAGCCAGAGCGCCGCCAGGGCAAGCGAGAGGGCCGCATTCCAGGACGCCATCGAGAGGCCGGCGAAGGACCATGCGACCTCGTCGCAGCGCACCAGGGGCGCGGACATGATCCGGTCGAAGAGGTCGTCGGCCGACAGCCCGCCGACCGGGCCGGAGGTGCAGGTCGTGGGCCCGGTCCACCAGTGCCGTTCGACCCCGGTATGGTAGAGCCCGAGCCCGGCGGTGGCGAGGGCGGCGAGGGCGCCGGCGAGGACGAGGCCGCGACGGCCGGTCACCACGGCGGCGGCGCCGATGGCGACGGCGGCGTAGTGCGGCCAGCGCTGCCAGTGGCAGAGCTTGCAGGGCGCGTAGCCCAGCGCCTGGAAGACCAGCGCGGCGGCGACCAGCGCGGCCGAGCCGAAGGCGGCAAGGAGCACGAGCTGCGTGCGGTTGTTCATGCGAGCCACCTTTCGGCTGCCCAGAGGAGAAGCGCAAGGCCGGTCACGCCCAGCGCGATCTGCGTCACCCGCGGCTCGATCCAGGTCAGGACCTGCGTCCCGTAGCGGCGCATCAGCCAGCCGAGCGCGAAGAACCGCGCCCCGCGGGCAAGGATGGCCGAGAGCACGAAGAGGGGCAGGCTGAAGGCGATGACGCCGGACAGGATGGTGACGACCTTCATCGGCGGGACATGGGCAAGGCCCGAGGTGAGGAGCAGCACGAGGACAAGCCCGGCCCCGGCCGTTGCATCGGCGCGCAGCGCGTCGAAGCGGGCCCCCGCCCCCCAGAATTCGAGGATCGGCCGGGCGAGGATGTCGTAGGCGTAGTAGCCGATGAGCCAGCCGAGGATGCCGCCGAGCACCGAGGTGACGGTGGCCAGGAGCGCGTAGCGCATGGCCCGGTCGGGGCGGGCGGCGCACATCGGCACGAAGAGGACGTCGGCCGGGATCGGGAAGACCGAGCTTTCGACGAAGGAGACGAGGCCCAGCGCGGCGGGCGCGCTGTCGGAGGCGGCCAGCCCGACCGTCCAGTAGTAGAGGCGTCTGAACATCCGCGGCACCGGCAGCGAGACCCGGCGCCATAGCGCATGGACGGCCCGCGCCGTCAAGCGGCGCAGGCTGACAAGGCCGTGCGGGGGCGGTAATGATCGGGGACGGGCGCAGGTGAGGGGGGGGCTGGTCATGCGGTGGCGCGGACGCGAGGGATCGACGAACATCGAGGACCGCCGGCGCATGGGCGGCGGCCGGGCGGGCCCGGTCGGCGGGCTGCTGGCGCTGGTCATCGTGCTGCTCGGCCTGTTCTTCGGCGTCGACGTGACGCCCCTTCTGGAAGGTCAGGGCGGGGCGGGCGGCGAGATCGCCGGCAGCCAGCCGCTGAGCCCGCAGGACGAGGCTGCCGCGCAGTTCGTTTCGGTGGCGCTGAAGGACACCGAGACCGTATGGAGCGACATCTTCGCCAGCGAGCTCGGACGGCGCTACAGCCCGGCGGTGCTGGTGCTGTTCAAGGGGGCGACGGCCTCGGCCTGCGGGGGGGCCTCGGCGCAGACCGGGCCCTTCTACTGCCCGGTGGACAAGAAGGTCTACCTCGACACCGACTTCTTCGCGACCCTCCAGCGCGAGCTGGGCGCGGGCGGCGACTTCGCGGCGGCCTATGTGGTGGCCCACGAGATCGGCCATCACGTCCAGGACGAGCTGGGCATCCTGGAGAAGGTGAATGCGGTGCGCGCGCGTTCGAGCGAGGCGCAGTCGAACGCGCTGTCGGTGCGCGTCGAGCTGCAGGCGGACTGCCTGGCGGGGGTCTGGGCGCGCCATGCGGCCGAGAAGCTGGGAACGCTGGAGCAGGGAGACATCGCCGAGGCGATGAACGCGGCCAGCCGGATCGGCGACGACACGCTGCAGCGCAATGCCGGGCGGCGCCCGATGCCGGACAGCTTCACCCATGGCACATCCGAGCAGCGCCAGCGCTGGTTCGCCGAGGGCTACAGGGCCGGGGCGCTGTCGGCCTGCGACACGTTCGGCACGGATGCGCCGTGACGCGGCGGCTTGCCTGAAGCGGGGCATGGGGCTAGACCGGCGCGCGTCCCGGCAGGGGCCCGAGTGGCGGAACGGTAGACGCAGCGGATTCAAAATCCGTCGCCGCAAGGCATGCGAGTTCGAGTCTCGCCTCGGGCACCACCTGGACATTCCCGCAGCAGGAACCGTCGTATCGGGGAGGGCGAGTCGCGGCGGCCCGGTGCGTTGTTCCGCCTGGGGGGACATTCACGGAAGCGGGGCGTGATCGTTTCCGGTCCGTGAACGGTTCCATTTGCCGGGGGTGTTGCCGGATTCACGCAAAACAGTCCCGGACGGCCGGGGATTGTTCCGAACGTGGAAACGGTCGCGCGTGCGCCTTGTGGCGCCCCGGCGCGGGGGCGGCGGCCCGGCGGCGCTAGGCCGCGTTGGGGCTGCCTTGCCGATCAAGCACTTGGGCGCCCGGCGCGGGGCGGCTGACGCCGGGCCGGCGATGCCGCCGGCACAAGATTGTCCGGGCGTGCGGAACAGCGCCCGGCATGCAGGCGGCGGGCCGGTGCAGCGGCCTGTGGAGCGGGGGCGGCGCGGCCGGTAGAGTACGGTCTGCCCAATTACGGGTGGTGTTGCCGCAGGCCCGGCCCGCGGCCTGGCGCGGGGCCCCGGCGGCCCGGCCGGCCCGGGGGCCCGGCTGCGGTGTGGAGTGACCGGAACCGGAAACGCAGCGTTTCCGGTTCCGGTGCAATGCCGGGCATCCGGCGACGAGGGCCCGGCCGCCCCGGCCGGACCGGCGCAGGGGGAGAAGCTCGTGGCGAGGGGGGCCTTGAGCCGGGGGAGGGCGGACTGATGCCCTGTTTCACGCCCGGCATCACGACGGTGACGGCAGATGGCGAGCGCGCCATCGAGGACCTGCGGGTCGGCGACCGGCTGGTGACACGCGACGGCGGCCTGCGGGAGGTGCGCTGGGTCGGCACCCGCACCTTCAGCTATGGCGAGATCCAGGCGCGGCCGCATCTGAAGCCGGTGCTGATCCGCGCCGGCAGCCTTGGCCCGGGGCGGCCCGAAGCCGACATGATGCTGAGCCCCAACACGCGCGTGCTTGCCCCGCGCGAGCGCAGCGCGCTGCATTTCGACCGGCGCGAGCCGCTGATCGCGGCCAAGCACCTTCTGTCGGGGGCGATGATCCGCGTGGTCGAGGTGCTGGGCGTGACCTACCTGCATGTCCTGCTTGACCGTCACGAGACGGTGCTGGCCAACGGGCTGTGGACCGAGCTGTTCCATCCGGGCGACGCCTCTCTGGGGGCGCGCGGCAATGCCCAGCGCAACGAGATCCGCGAGATCTTTCCCGCGCTGCGCGAGGCCGTCGCGGCGGACGGGGCGGCGCCATCGGCGGCGCGGGCGCGGCGGGAGAACGTGCTTCTGGATTTCACGCGCTGATGAGCGGCGCGCGACAATCCCGCGTCGGGCGCGGCTGATTCGGCCGCAGGCGCGACAATCGCAGGCAGGGCGGGCCGAGCCGCCGCGGTTCCGCCGCGGCCTTGACGCATTTCCGCCGCAATTGCCGCGGCCCGGGGCTGCGCCTCGGCGGCTTTTCGCCTTCAGGTTGCGCGAAAGTCACGTCCTTCGCCCAAATCGCGGAGGGCCCGACATGCGCGGGCCTTAATGGCGTCTCAGTCGTTCTATAGCAGTGTGGCGGCCGGAAGGTGCTCCGGCACCGTGACGAGTGAAGGGTGACGGCGTGACGCTGACGATCAGGCAAGAGGGGCAGGCGCGGCTTGCAGGCCGCAGCCTGCCCGCCGGCGGACAGGAGGCGCGGGCGCGCGGGCAGGGCGTGCCGGGACTGCCGGCCGGAACGCGCATCGACACGATCGAGGGTCCCCTTGCCGCAGGAATGCTGCGCCCCGGACATCTGGTCATGACGCGGGATGCGGGCTACCGGCCTGTCCGCTGGGCGGGGACGCTGGCGGGCGCGCAGGCGCCGGGCGCCGGGATCCGCATGGCGGTCATCGCGGCCGGGGCCTTCGGGCCGGGCTGCCCGCAGCGCGACCTTGCCCTGCCGGCGGGCCATCGCCTGCTGGTTGCGGGGCCGGCCGTGGAGGCGGCGGCCGGCGAGAGCGAGGCCCTTGCCGCGGCGGGCGACCTGGAAGGCGTGACCGGCGCGGTGCGGGCCGGGGATGCGGCTGCAGCCGAGGCCGGGGCGCCGGTCCTGATCCTGCTGGACACGCACGAGGTGATCCGCGCCGAGGGCCTGTGGTGCGAGAGCGGCCGGCCGGAGGCGGGGGCGCTGGCGCTGCTGGAGGAGGACGGGCGCACGAGCCTTCTGGCGGCCTTCCCGGAGCTTGGGCTGCCGGGGGGCGATGCGGCCTTCCGTCCGGCGCGGCCGGTCCTCGACCCCGGCGCCGTGCGCGCGGTGTTCGGCCGGGGTCCCGCCACGGCGGCGGGAACGGCGCGGCGGCGCGCGGCGGCCGCGGCCGGCTGAGCGGCGGGGCGGCGGCGGGGCAGACCGTCCGCCCGGCCATCCCGCCGGGGCCGGCAGGGCCGAGCGGACCCCGCGGGAAATCCCGCAGGGCCGATCAGGAATCCGGCGGCACCAGCCCGAGCCCCCGCAGGTAGACGCCGATCCCGGTCTCGAGAAGTTCTTCGGGCGGGAAGGGAGCCCGCGCCCCCGGCGCCCCGCGCGCGAAGAGTTCGACCACGCCATGGCTCATCGCCCATATGTGGGCGGCGAACATCGCCGCGGGCGGGCGGCGGCCGGCCGGAATGTGCTGGGAGAGCGCCTCGGCCGCGCGGGCGAAGACGAGGCGGGCACGCTCGGCCGCGCGGTGCAGGTCGGGATTGGCGTTGAGCGAGATGCCGCTTTCGAACATCGCCTGGTAATGTGCCGGAAAGCGGCGGGCGAAGGCGAGATAGGCGCGGCCCGTCGCCTCGAAGGCGGCCAGCGCCGAGGGGCGGCCGCCGTTGTAGGCGTGGTCCATCAGGTCGGCGAAGATCTCGAATCCCTGGCGGGCGATCTCGGCGATCAGGTCGTCGCGCCCGGCGAAGTGGCGGTAGACCGCGGCCGGCGTCACCCCCGCCGACTTGGCGGCATCCGACAGGGTGAAGCCCTGCGGCCCCTGCCGTTCGATCAGCGCGAGCGCCGCCTCGATCAGCGCCTGGCGGAGGTTGCCGTGATGATAGCCCTGCTTGGCCATCAGAGCAGGTCCGGGCCCCCGCAGATGCGTTCGTCGATGCGCCCGACCGCCCCGGCGTCGCGGCCGCGGTAGTCCACCGCCCCGAGGACCGTCTGGATGGCGGCGATGCGCGCGCGGTCCTTGTCGTCCGACAGGATCACCGTCCAGGGCGCATGCCGGGAATGCGACTTTGCCATCGTCTCGGCGATCGCGTCGGAATAGGCGTCCCATTTCTTCAGCCCCTCGACGTCGATCCAGCTGAGCTTCCACTGCTTCAGGGGATCCTTCTCGCGCGCGAGGAAGCGGCGGAGCTGCTCGGCCCGGCCGACGGAGAGCCAGAGCTTCACCAGCACGATGCCCTCGTCGATCAGCATCCTCTCGAATTCGGGGAGCTGGCGGAAGAATAGCCTGCGCTGCGCCGGGGTGCAGAAGCCGAAGACGTGTTCGACGATCGCGCGGTTGTACCAGGACCGGTCGAAGAGCGCGATCTCGCCGGCCGCGGGCAGCCAGTCGACATAGCGCTGGAAATACCACTGCGTCGCCTCGCGCTCGGTCGGCTTGGGCAGGGCGACGATGTAGGCCTGGCGGGGATTGAGGTTCTCGCGCATCCGCTCGATCGTGCCGCCCTTGCCGGCGGCATCGCGGCCCTCGAAGATGACGAGAAGGCGCTTGCCCGTGGCCTTGACGTCATGGGCCATCTTCACGAGCTCGACCTGGAGCTTCTCCATCGCCTTGCCGTAGGCGTCGCCGTCGATCTCCTTCGGGTAGGGGTAGGACTTCGACAGGATGTCGTGCTTGCCCGCCTTCTCGATGGCCTTGCGGATGTCGGGCGGTGCCTCGGTGACGAGGAACCGCGTGATGTCGCCGACGAAGGGGATGGCGTCGGGGTCGGCCCTGGTGGCCGGTTCGGCGGGCGTGTCGGGCATGGCGTCCGTCCCTGGGGATTGCCGGCCCAGTATCGCGGCCTTGGCGGCGCGGCGCAATCGTCACGCGGCGCGGGCCGCGGCGCGCCGGACCGCGGCGAGGACGGCATCCTGGCGGGCGTGATGGGCCATGTGGCCGGTGCCCGGCAGCCGGTCGAGCGCGGCGCCGGGAATGTCGGCGAGGAGCCGTGCGGCATGGATGGCAAGCCCGACGGTGGCGTCGGCGGTGCCGTGCACGATCTCGACCGGGCAGGCGATGGCGGGATAGCGCGGCGCCTGGGCCGCGATCTCGGCCCGGAGCGCGCGGCGCTGGGCCCCGTTGACCAGCAGGGCCCGGGGGCGCAGGGCGGTCTCGGGGCCGAAATGCGCGATGTAGCCCTGCGGCACGGGATCGGGGGCGAAGACGCCGGCCGTGGCACGGGCGACGGCGGACCGCGGCGCCCAGGCGGCGAGGAGCGGCACCGTCAGCCAGCGCAGGACCGGCGTCGAGGTGAGGTGGTAGTAGGCGGTCAGGCCCGTCGTCCAGGGATGCGAGACGGGGGCGACGAGGACGAGGCCGCGCAGGTCCGCGGGCGCATCGAGCGCCCAGCGCAGCGCGACGGCGCCGCCGTAGGAGAAGCCCAGGACGAGGGGCCGGCGGGCGCCGAGGGCGGCAGCGGCCAGGCGCAGGGCGGCGGCCTGGGCGGCCAGCGTCCGGCCCTGCGGAACGGGATCGGAATGACCGAGGCCCGGCCGGTCGAAGGCGATCACGCGGAAGCTCGGGGCAAGGGCATCGACGAGGCGGAAGGTGAAGTCGCGGGCGCTGCCGGAGAGGCCGTGGATGAGCACGAGATCGGGCCCCGTGCCGCGGATGACGGCATGGATGCGGGTGCCGCCGGCATCGAGGAGGACGCCCTCGGGCGGCCAGGTCCGGGCGATCCGCGCAAGGCGGGCGCGCAGGCGGAAGGCGGTGGCCGCCGCCAGGGCCGCGGCACCGGCGAGGACGAGCGCGGCGAGGGCGGCGCTAGCGGCCAATCTCTGCCAGGTCGTAGGGGGTGGTCTGGTAGATCTCGTTGATCCAGTTGCCGTAGAGCAGATGCGCGTGGCTGCGCCAGCGGTTGAGCGGCGGCTTCGTGGGATCGTCGTCGGGAAAGTAGTTCTGCGGCACGTTGATCGGCGTGCCGTTGGCGATGTCGCGGTCGTATTCCTGCTTCAGCGTCTCGTTGTCGTATTCGAAGTGGTTGAAGATGTAGAGCGCGCGGCGGGCCGCATCCTCGACGAGGCAGGGGCCGACCTCGTGCGAGCCGAGCAGGACGCGCAGGCCGGCGGCCTCGAGCTCGTCCTGGCGCATCTCGGTCCAGCGGCTGACGGGGATGACGAAATCGTCCGAGAAGCCGCGCAGGTAGGGCGAGGCTGGGGCGAGGTTCTGGTGGCGGAAGCAGCCGAAGGCCTTGGCGGGCAGGAGGTGCTTCCTGACGCCATGGAAGTGGTAGGCCATGGCCATGCCCCCCCAGCAGACGCCGAAGGTGGAATGGACATGGGTCTGCGTCCAGTCCATCACGCGGCGGAGCTCGTCCCAGTAGGTCACCTCCTCGAAGGGCAGGTGCTCGATCGGCGCGCCGGTGATGATGAGGCCGTCGAATTTCTCGCCCGAGGCCTCGACCTTCGAGAAGGGCCGGTAGAAGCGGGCCATGTGCTCGGCCGCGGTGTTCTTCGTCCGGTGTTCGGACATGCGGATGAGCTGGAAGTCGATCTGCAGCGGCGTCGCGCCGATCAGCCGGGCGAACTGGTTCTCGGTCTGGATCTTCTTCGGCATCAGGTTGAGGAGCGCGATCCGCAGCGGGCGGATGTCCTGGTGCAGCGCGCGGTCGGGCGTCATCACCATGACGCCTTCGCGCGACAGGACCTCGAAGGCGGGCAGCGTCGGCGGGAGGGTGATCGGCATGGCGGACCTTGATGCGGGAACCGGCGGATATAGCGGGCTCAGGCGCGGCTCTCAAGGGCGCGGGCGATGAGCGCGGTGAAGTCGCCTTCGTCGCGCACCGCGGCCACGTCCTCGGCGGTGACGGTGACGCCCCAGTGCCGCGCCATCGCCGCATAGCGCGGCTGCCGGTGGGCGAGGGCGCGCGCATAGGTCCAGCGCAGGAAGCCGTCGGGATCGGCCGTCGCCTCGGTGGAGCCGGTCTGGCGCAGGAACTGCTCCCAGGCGGCACGCATGAAGGCGGGCTGGTAATACATCGGCTTCGGTGCACGGTCGAAGCGGCGCACGAGCTGGTCGGTATGGGCGTCGGTGCCGCGGATCCAGACGAGCAGCAGGCCGGAGGAGAGCTCGCGCAGGATCGGGTCGCGGGGATCGTCGGGGTCCACGACCTCGCAGATCGAGCCGCTCGAGTCGCAGACGAAATGGGGATAGCCGTAGAGGTCGCGCGCCCTCTCGGCGAAGCGGGCGGAATCGAGCAGGGCCGCGATCTCGGCCGCGCGGTGCTGGTCCTGGCGGCGCATGTATTCGTCGAAGGGCAGGCCGCCCCGGGCCGGGTCGCCGGGCTTGCCGATGTAGGTCGAGAGGGGGGCGAGGTTGTCGAAGGTGATGTTCGAGGTGATGTGGACCGAGTCCGTCATCAGGAGCTGGCGCAGCAGCGGGACCTTCATCGCCTCGCGCTTGAAGTTGTCGGCGATGTGCTCGCCCATGTAGCGGGTGCCGATGCGGTAATCGACCGAATAGTGGAACCAGTGGCCGCTGTCGCGCAGGACGGTCGAGACATGCGTCTTGCCGAGGCCGGACATGCCGAAGAGCAGGACGCGCTTTTCCGGGGCGTCGCGCCAGGCGCGGGCGTTGGGGTAGATCATCGGGGCCTCCGTCGGCCCACGGGGTAGCCGAAAGCGCGGGCCTGCGGAAGCGGGCAGGCGATACGGCCCTTCAGGTGATGCGCTGCGGTCCCGGGTCGGGGTGCTGCGCGGGGGCGGGGGCCGGTGCGGGGGCGGGGGCCGGTGCGGGGG
>JAOADN010000006.1 GCA_026417295.1 Paracoccaceae bacterium | reverse complement strand
GCATAGAGAAGCACGGGGATGCCGATGACCACCGCCAGGAACGAGGTCAGGATCGTCACCCGCCGCACCACGGCCTCGGACGGCGTGCGCATGTAGGGGATCGTCGCCAGGGGCGTGATGCCGAAGGCGGTGACCAGATCCTTCGGCCGGCGCACCGCGTTGTTCAAGAGCTCGATCAGCACCACCGTCGCCAGGCCCAGCATGATCCCCGCGGCAAGGCCGCCGGCCGCGATCAGCGTGCGGTTGGGGCTGGTCGGCCGGTTGGGCGGCGTCGCCGCGTCGATCACCGTGATGCGCTCGCCCTTGGACAGAAGCTCGATCCGCTCGCCCGTCGCGGCCTTCGACAGCCGGTCGACGGCCACGTTGTACTGGCCCTGGATGATGTCGTAGTCGCGTTGCAGGGCATCGAGTTCGACCTTGTTCTGCGAGGTGCGGTCGATCGACTCGGTCAGCGCGGCAAGCTGCTTCTCGGCATCGGCCTTCTGCTGTTCGAGCGACTTGATGCGGGCGTCCATGTCCGAAAGCTGGATGTCCAGCATCGTCTGTGCGGGATCGGCCGACTGCGTGCTGGGCGACTGCGCGGCGACGATCTTCTCGAGCTGCTCGATGCGCACGCGCAGCAGCTTCACCTTCGGGCTGTCGGGGGCATAGATCCCCTCGGCCTGGGTGAGCTGGTTCTGGAGGTCCTTGAGCTGCTGGGCCTCGGGCGTCAGAAGCTGGTCGGAAGTCGTGCCGACCCGTCCGGTGGTCTTGAACACCGCGACCAGCCGGTCCTTCTGGTCGCGCAGCGAGGTGATGTCGCGCTCGAGCGTGCCGATCTGCTGCTGGACCTGCGACTGCTGGGTCAGGCGGAATTCCAGCGTGTCGGGCAGGGCATCGGAATTGCGGTTCTGGAAATCGACGATCTTGGCGCTGGCCTCGCCCAGCGCGTCGCCGAGCTGCTTGACCTCCTGTCGGAAGAAGTCGAGCGTCTGGCCCGCGCGCTGGGTGCGCATCTCGACATTTTCCTTCAGGATCAGGGTCACGTATTCGTTGACCACGTCCACGGCCTTCTGCGGGTCGTCGGCGGTGAAGGCGACCGACATGACGGTGGCCTGATCCTGGCCGGCCTGCAGCGTCAGCTCGGATTTCGCGCGCATCGCATCGACGATGTCGTCGGCCGCCATGTCGCTGCTGTCCTTCAGGACGTGCAGGCGGCGCTCGATGTCCAGAAGGTTCGCGCGGGTCATCAGGCGCTGCTCGATGATGCGCAGCTGTTCGGTGGCCGCCGTCTCGATCGTCGTGTCAGCGAGCGTCGAGGGGATCTGCGATCCCTCGACGAGAAGCTTGCTCTCGACGCGGTATGAGGCCGGCAGCATCAGGGCGGTTGCCACGGCAGCCGCCGTGACCAGCGTGGCCACAAGCAGGAAATACACGAAGCGCCGCCGGAAGACGGAGAGGTAGAATCCCAGGTCCTGGATCATTTGCGGTTCTCTTCCTCGGCCGCAAGCTGCGCGGCGAAGAACACCCCGTCATCGAGGACGGCCTGCACCACCTGCTCGTCCACCTGATAGTTGTCGGTGCTCCAGGCATACAAGAGGCACATGTCGCAGATCTGGTTCACAAGGCGGGGAACGCCGCGCGTCACCTCGTGGATGCGCCGCGCCGCAGCCTCGGTGAATTCCGATCCCGTGCCGCCGGCGGTGCGCAGGCGGAAGGTGATCAGCGCCTGCACCGAGTCCGCGTCCAGCGGGTTCAGGTGGAAGCTGGCCGCTATGCGCTGGGCAAGCTGGCGCAGCGACGGCTGCATGATGATGTCGCGCAGCTCGGGCTGGCCGACGAGGACCAGTTGCAGCAGCTCGTCCTTGCCGGAATTGATGTTGGTCAGCATCCGCAGCTCCTCGAGGCTCTCGCGCGAGAGGTTCTGCGCCTCGTCGAAGATCAGGATGACGCGGTGGCCGCGGGCATATTCCTCGATCAGGAAGTCCTGGAGAAGCTGGAAGAGCTGGACATAGCCGACGGCGGGATCGAAGCGCACGCCAAGCGAGTTCAGCACCCACTGGATGAGCTCGCCCCGGCCGCCCTGCGCATTCGAGATCAGCCCGACGGTGACGCGATCCTCGAACTGGCGCAGGAGCTCGCGCAGGAGCGTCGTCTTGCCGCAGCCCACCCCACCGGTCACCAGGGTGATGGGCGCATGCGAGAGGATGCCGAACTCGAGTACCGAATAGGCGCGCCGGTGCTGTGCGGACCAGAACAGGAACTCCGGGTCGGGGACGAGCGAGAAGGGGCGCTCGCGGAACCCGAAGAAGTCCATGTAGAAGCCGACGTTGGCTGCCGGTGTCTGGCTGGTCTCCACGACCTTGTTCATCCGGTTTCCGCTCTCGCTCGCATCGGGGGCGGCGCGGCGCGCGGGGCCCCGACCACTCACTACAACCTTGTGGCACCTAGTTCACCAACGAATCGGCTGCAAGGTGCCGCCTCCTTCGTCGCATGCATCCGGTGCAAAACTGCGGCGCATCCATAGCGGCGATTCGGCGCGGAGTCTGCCGGGCGGACGCCTTCGGGTTGCGCCGGTGATGCACAATCCGTTGCGCAGACGCCCCTCCGGCGCCGATCGGGAAACAGCGCGGCCAGCGGAAAGTGCCCCGGGCGGCCCGCCGCCCCCGCGCGACCAGATCTTTGCTGCAAGAATGACACGATCGCTAAAGTTTGGGTTTCCAGCCGGGCCCGGGCGGTGCTAAAAGGATCGCGGGTGGATGCGCCGCTTGTCGCGGTGTCTGCGTGGTGCCGGAGATTCCTTTCGGCGTGAAGAGTAACTGAACGGGTCCGGCGGGCCCGTGTTTGGCCGGAGCGATCCGGTCGGGGTGTGGTGTATGACTATTCAGATCAACGACCTGCGTGACGATCTCGTCAGGGCGAGCGCGCCTGTCGGGCTTGTCGCGACGATCCGTCGGCCGGGTTTCTACCGGAACGTCGGAAAGCGGGTGTTCGACGTCGCGGCCGTGCTGGTGGCCTCGGTGATCGTTCTGCCCGTGGTGCTTGTCCTGGCTGCGCTGGTGGCGATGGACGGGGGGCGCTCCTTCTACACGAGCGAGCGCGTCGGCCGCAACGGCCGCAACTTCCGCATGCTGAAGTTGCGCACCATGGTGCCGGATGCCGACCGCATGCTCGAGGCCTATCTGAACGCGAATCCCTCGGCGCAGCTTGAATGGGACCGCACGCAGAAGCTGAAGGACGATCCGCGGATCACGCGGCTTGGCCGGTTCCTGCGCAAGACCTCGCTCGACGAACTGCCGCAGCTGTGGAACGTGCTCCGGGGCGACATGTCGCTGATCGGGCCGCGGCCGATGATGCCGTCGCAGCGCATCCTCTATCCGGGCTATGCCTATTATGCGCTGCGCCCCGGTGTCTCGGGGCCCTGGCAGGTCTCGGACCGCAACGACTGCGCCTTCGCCAAGCGGGCCGAATACGACCGCGACTACGATCGCAACATGTCCTTCATGACGGACCTGCGCATCATCCTGGCGACCATCGCGGTGGTGGTCCTGGGCACCGGCTACTGACGGCCCCTGAAGGCTGCGGCGCCGGCCCCGGCCTTGGCAGGGGTCCGGCGCTGCTGTCATAGTCGGGCACCGACCGTCCGGGAGACCTGAACGATGGCGTTTCACCGCAAGATCGCGGCAGTCCTGCTTCTCTGCGGCGCGGCCCTTCTCGGCGCCTGCGATTCCGCCGAGGAACGGGCAGAGAAGCATTTCCAGTCGGGGATGGAGCTTCTGGCCGCCGGCGACGTGGACCGCGCGCTGGTCGAGTTCCGCAACGTCTTCCAGCTGAACGGCAAGCATCACGACGCGCGCGCGGTCTATGCGCGGACCCTGCGCGAGCGCGGCGAGCTTGCCGAGAGCTACAGCCAGTACCTGCGCCTGGTGGAGCAGTATCCCGACGACCTCGAGGGGCGGCGCGCCCTGGCCGAGATGGCCGCCGAAAGCGGCGACTGGGACGAGGTCGAGCGCCACGTCACCGAGGCCCTGCGCGTCGCCCCCGGGGATGCCGGCGCCCAGGCCGTGGCGATCGCGCTGCGCTATGCGCGCGCCGCCGCGGGCGACGACACGGAAGCGCAGGGCAAGGCGGCCGCCGAGGCCGATGCGATGCTGGCCAGGGCCCCGGCCAACCGCTTCCTGCACCGCGTCGTCATCGACCATGCGCTGAAGGGCAAGGACTTCGCTGGCGCCCTGCGGCGGATCGAGACGGCGCTGGCGGTCCTGCCGGCCGATCCCGGCCTTCACGCCCTGCGGGTGTCGGCGCTGGCGGCGCTGGGGGACGAGGCAGGGGTCGAGGCGGCGCTGATCGAGATGCGCAACCGCTTTCCGGGCGACCGCAGCGCCGACGAGGCGCTGCTGCGCTGGTATGTCGCGCGCGGGGAATCGGCCAAGGCCGAGGGGCTGCTGCGCGACCGTATCGCTGCACCGGGCAGCACGCCCGCCGCCGTCGTGGACCTTCTGCGCTTCATCGCCTCGGACCGCGGCCCGCAGGCGGCGCTGGCAGAGGCCGATGCCCGCATCGCCGCCGGCGAGACGGCGATCGAGGTCGAGGCGGCGCGCGACGCGCTGCGCTTCGATCTGGGCGACCGCGACGGGGCGGTCGCGGCGCTTCAGGCGGCGCTGGCGGCAGCCGCGCCTTCGGATGCGGCGCGCGATGCCCGGGCCGCACTGGCCGAGATGCTGGGACGCATGGGCAACGAGACGGGGGCGCGCGCGCTGGTCGAGGAGGTGCTGGCCGAGGATTCGGGCAACGTGCTGGCGGTGCGGCTGAAGGCGGACGCGCTGATCCGCGCCGATGCGATCGGCGAGGCCATCAACCTGCTCAGGGCGGCGCTGGAGCAGAACCCGCGCGACCCTTCGCTGATGACGCTGCTGGCCCGGGCGCACGAGCGCAACGGCAGCCGCGACCTGATGCGCGACATGCTGGCGCGCGCGGCCGAGGCCTCGGGCAACGCCCCCGAGGAATCCATGCGCTATGCCCGCGTCCTGATCCAGGGCGAAAACCTGGCCGCGGCCGAGGACGTGCTGATCGCCGCGCTGCGGACGACGCCGGGCGAGGTGCGCCTGCTCGGGCTGCTGGGCGAGGTCTACCTGCGCATGCGCGACTGGGCGCGGGCCGGCGGCGTGGCCGACGCGCTGGACCGGTCAGGCGATCCTGCGGCGGCACAGGTTGCCATCGGCCTGCGGGCGGCTGCCGTGGGCGGCCGCGAGAGCGCCGAGCAGGCGCTCGACTACCTCAAGGACCTGGCCGAGAAGGGCGAGGGCGGACTGTCCACGCGGATCGCGCTGATCCGCGCGCAGCTCGGGCAGGGCAAGACGGCCGAGGCGCTGGCGGCGGCCGAGCGGCTGGCGGCCGAGAATCCCGCAGACCGCAGCATCGGTTTCGTCCATGCCTATGTCCTTGATGCGGCGGGGCGGCGCGCCGAGGCCGAGGCGGCCTATCGCGCGCTCCTGGCCGATGGCGGCAGCGAGCCGCGGATCTGGCTGGCGCTCTACCGCAACGTCCTGGCCGATCCGGCCCGCTTCGACGAGGCGGGCCGCATCCTCGACGAGGCGGCCGCGGCCAATCCCGGCGCGGCCGAGATCCGCTGGGCGCGGGCCGGACATGCCGAACGGGCCGGCGACATCGAGGGCGCCATCGCGATCTACGAGGGGCTCTATGCCGAGGACAGCAACGACCCCATCGTCGCCAACAACCTGGCCAGCCTGCTGGCCGGCTACCGCACCGACGCCGAGAGCCTGGCCCGCGCCGAGGTCATCGCGCGCCGGCTGAGGGGCAGCGAGGTCCCGGCCTTCCAGGACACCTATGGCTGGATCGCCTTTCGCCGCGGCAATGCCGAAGAGGCACGCGCGCCGCTGGAGAAGGCGGCCGCGGCCCTGACCGGGGACGCCTCGGTCCAGTACCATCTCGGCATGGTCTATGCCGCCCTGGGCCTGAAGCCCGAGGCCCTGGCGCAGTTCGACAGGGCCATTGCCGCGGCCGGGGCGGGCAGCAGGCTGCCCGATGCGGCGCGCGCGGCCGAGGAGGCGGCGCGCCTGCGCGCCGAGGGCGTGGCACCGAAACAATGACGGCAGGAATCCCCTGCACTGTTGCTGTGGAAGCACGCGATGCGCCTGTAATATGGCCAGACCGTGCGTCTTGACGGTAAAGGTTGGTGAAGACGGGCGCCGGACGTAGCCTCGTCACGATTCGGAGTGTGGTGCAAGCATGAAAAAGACCCTCATTGCCGCGTCTGCCGCGCTGGCATTGCTGGCGACCGGCGCATTGGCGCAGAGCTACGGCATCAAGCCGGGCGACAAGCTGCAGCTCGAGGTTCTGGAGGATCCGAGCCTGAACCGGACGCTGCTTGTGCTGCCGGACGGCACCGTCTCGGTTCCCTTCGCGGGCACCGTCAACGCCCAGGGCCGCACCGTGGCCGAGATCCAGGCCGCCATCACCGCGGCGCTGGCGCCCAACTTCGCGACGACCCCGACGGTCTCGGTCTCGGTGGGCGAGCTTGGCCAGCGCGCCGCGGGCACTGCCGCCGGCGGAACCGGGGGCCTGATCCCCGTCTACGCGATCGGCGAGGTCGCGACGCCCGGCAAGATCGACGTGCGCAAGGGCACGACGCTGCTTCAGTTCCTGGCGCAGAGCGGCGGCCTTTCCAAGTTCGCGGCGACAAGCCGCATCCAGCTGCGCCGGGTCGATCCGAAGACCGGCCAGGAAACCGTCTACAAGTTCAATTACAAGGCGGTCCAGGACGGCGGCAGCGCACCGACGATCGTGCTGCGCCCCGGTGACGTCATCGTCGTGCCGGAGCGCAGGCTGTTCGAGTAAGGACAGGTGACGGGTGGGGACGAGCATCAACAAGACCGCAGGCATCGCGGCCCTGGCCCTGACACTGATCCCGACCGGCACCCTGGCACAGGATGCCGGGGATGGCGGGGTGGTGCTGACCTTCGGCTTCGATTCCTCGCTCACGATCGATGACAACCTGACGCTGGCCGAGGGCGGCAGCCCCGGCACCTCGACGGTCTGGGACAGCAGGCTGTCCTTCCGCGTCCAGAACACGACCCAGACGCAGAGCCTGGACTTCCAGGCCTCGTCGGTGCTGCGCTGGGCCGATCTTCCGGGCGGCGCCACCTTCAACGGCGTGGAAGAACCGACGATGCGCCTGTCCTACCGCCGCGAGGGCGCCGCCAGCCTGCTGACCGTCGAGGCCTTCGCGCGGTCGGTGGACCTTGAATTCCTCGGCCCGCTCAGCGACCCCGGCCTGCCCGGCAACAACATCGGGACGCTCAGGCAGACGACCGCACGTGTGACGCTCGAGACGGGCATCGGCCGCACAATCGGCACGCGGCTGACGGCCGGCTACGACGACCAGAACTTCGTCGGCACCGTCGATCCGGACCTGTTCGACACCACCACCCGGGACGTGGGGGCGCGCGTGAACTTCCGCGTCACGCCCGTGGCCACCGCCTTCGTCGATCTCGGCCGCACCTGGTACGAGGACGACGACGTCGGCAACAAGCAGGAGACGACCGACACCCTGTCGGTGGGCGTGGACTACGAGATCGACAGGCGCACGCTGGTCTCGGCCTCGGTCGGCTATTCGCAGGTGGACACGACCGAATTCGGCGGCAGCTCGACGAACGACGGGATCGTCTACAGCCTCGGCGCCACGCGCGAGCTGCGCAACGGCAATGCCTCGGCAAGGCTGACATCCGAGCTGGACGGGACCTCGTCGATCACCACGCTGACCTTCGGCCGCAGCATGGAGCTTCCCCGCGGGACGTTCTCGGGCGAGCTGGGCTTCACCCGGCTTGCGAACGGCTCGCAGGGCGTGATCGGGAGCCTCGCCTACAGGCAGGACCTGAACGACGACAGGATCGAGCTGCGCCTCGACCGCACCTTCTTCACCGACGACGGCGACGACAAGTTCGATACGCGCCTCGGCGTGACCTATTCCCACGAGATCGACGCGATCTCGACCCTCGGGGTCGAGTTCGCCTATGGCCGGGTCGAGGATGGCGGCGTCGGGGCGGCGCCGACCGAGGAAGAGGCCAGCCTGACGGCCAGCTACAGCCGCGAGATCGCGCGGGACTGGAACCTCGAGGGTGGAGTCGTCTTCCGCTACTCGGACGACGGGGCCGTGCCGGGCAGCGCGCAGTCGAACGCGGTGTTCCTGACCCTGGGCCGCGACTTCAGTTTCCGGCCCTAGGCCAATCCGCCCCGACATGAGCCGCTGTCGGCAAGGGCAGGCACGGCGCCGGGGGGCGGGCCCTTGATCCTGCCGCCGTCTGGTCTATCCCGGCGTGATGCGGCACCATGATCCGCAGCCGCCGCATGGCCCGAACCGCATGACCGACGCCCTGTCAACGAACCATCCGCAGGCCGGAGACCGGCTGAACG
Source organism: Paracoccaceae bacterium (assembly GCA_026417295.1). Classification (GTDB taxonomy): domain Bacteria; phylum Pseudomonadota; class Alphaproteobacteria; order Rhodobacterales; family Rhodobacteraceae; genus JAOADN01. The sequence goes on along the minus strand of JAOADN010000006.1, from coordinate 56,802 downwards.
CCGCGGGGACCGGCCTGCTTCTGCTGCTGGCCGCGGGGTCGCTTCCCGTCTTCTGGATCGGTTTCGTGTCCCTGGCGCGCGCCTGGTCCACCCCGGAATACAGCCACGGGCCGCTGATCCCCCTGATCTCGCTCTACCTCTTCCTGCGCGGGCTGAGGCGCGAGGCGCCGGTGGCGCCGGGCGAGGAGGGGTCGCGCTGGCCCGGCGTGGCCGTCGTCGCCGCGGCGCTGGCGCTGGCGGTGCTGGGCAACCTGACCGAGATCGCCGACATCGTCTGCTACGCCTTCATCTTCTGGGTCTCGGGCGTGGTCCTGACGGTGATGGGCTGGCGGCGCGGCCTGCGCCACCAGCTGCCGGTCTTCCATCTGGTCTTCATGCTGCCCCTGCCGAACTTCGTCTACATGAAGTTCAGCGTGTTCCTGCAGACCGTCTCGTCGCAGATCGGCGTCTGGATCGTCTCGGCGGCGGGCGTGCCCGTCTTCCTCGAAGGCAACATCATCGACCTCGGGGTCTACAAGCTCCAGGTCGCCGAGGCCTGTTCGGGCCTGCGCTACCTGTTCCCGATCCTGTCCTTCTCCTACCTCTTCGCGATCCTCTACCGCGGTCCGCTGTGGCACAAGCTGGTGCTCCTGCTGTCGGCGGCACCGCTGACGGTGCTGATGAACGCGGTGCGGATCGGGGTGATCGGCATCCTCGTGGACCGCTACGGCATCGCCCAGGCCGAGGGCTTCCTTCACCTCTTCGAGGGCTGGGTCATCTTCGTCATCTGTGTGGCGATCCTCTTCGCCATGGCGATGGTGCTGCAGCGGATGACGGCCCGCCCGCTGCCCCTGTCCGAGGCGATCGACCTGGATTTCACGGGGTTCGGTGCCATCCTGCGCCGCGTCGGCGCCATCGCGCCGGGCGCGGCCCTCCTTTCGGCGGCGCTGCTGACGGCGGCGGTCTCTGCGGCCTGGCACGCCCTGCCGGCGCGGCAGGTCGCGGCCATCGACCGCGATCCCTTCGCCCTCTATCCGTCGGCGCTCGGGGGCTGGACGGCCTATACCGTGCCGCTCGAGCCCGATGTCGAGGCGGTGCTCCGGGCCGACGACTACCTGAACGCGGTCTTCCAGGCGCCCGACGGGCGGTCCACCGTCAGCCTATTCGTCGGCTACTACCTGCGCCAGACCCAGGGGCAGGGAATCCATTCGCCCGAGGTCTGCCTGCCCACCGGCGGGTGGGAGATCTTCTCGATCGGCGTGCGGCCCCTCGACATGACGGCAGCGGGCTACGGCCGCTTCGATGCGGTGCGCGCCGTGATCCAGAACGGGACGACGAAGCAGCTCGTCTACTACTGGTTCGAGGGCCGCGGCGAGCGCATCGCCAACGACTTCACGGCCAAGGCCCATGTCCTGATGGACAGCCTGACCAGGGGCCGCACGGACGGCGCGCTGATCCGCTTCATCACGCCGATCCGTCCGGGCGAGACCGAGGACGACGCCGAGGCGCGGCTCCTGCGCTTCATGCCGCTGGCGCTGGGGCCGATGCCGCGTTTCGTGCCGTTCTGAGCCGCGTTCACAGCCAGCGGAAGCCGGGCCAGACCTCCTCGATCCAGGGCAGCCGCGCGGCCGCCCAGCGGTAGACGCCGGCGTAGAAGCGGGCCACCTCGCGCCGCGCCGCATCGGGCAGGTCGTTGGGCGCCGGCGCGGCATGGATGCGCCGGGCCGCGAAGTCGGGCCGGGGCCGCAGCCCGAGAAAGCGCGACAGGGCGGCGACATTGGCGGGCCGGAACATCACCTCGTGGACGTCGAGATGGACCTCCCCGTCGGGGATCGCGGCGGCGATCGCCGCGACCGTAAGGTCATAGCGGGTGCGGAACGCATAGGCCGGCCCGGTAAGTTCGGCGACCGTCTCCTCGTGCGTCAGGCTGCGCACGCGGCCCGCGGCCTGCCGGCGCCGTTCGGCCATGCCGAACTGGCTGATGCAGCGTTCGACCGGGTCGCGCATCAGGAACACGGCGCGGAAGGCGATGCCGCGCCCGGCGAAACCCGCGCGGATGGCGGCCAGGACCGGCGCGGGCAGGCCGGCATAGCTGGGCGTGATGTCGGCGGTCAGCCGGATGCCGGGCTGCGCCAGAAGCCCCTCGAAATGGTCGAAATAGGCCGCGGGATCGTCCTGCATCCGCCCGCGCAGCGCCGTCTCGGGCCTGTCGCGCTGGTGCATTCCGACGCGGAAGCCGCGGCACTCGGCGATGTGCATTCCATCCCAGACATGATATTCCTTGAACGGCCCGGTATCGGTGCCCGGCGCCGTCGCGATGTAGCGGTGAAGCCAGGAGGTTCCGGCCTTCTGCGCGCCGAGGCCGAGAACGAATGTCTTGTCCGTCACGGGATGGGTCGCTCTCCTGTCGGCCAACTGCTAGTCGGCGCCGGTGCCCTTGTCCACAGGCGGGCTTCACGCGCGGGGCCCCCGGCACGGGCGGCGGCTTGCCTTCGTCCGCGGGCCCTGCCAGCGTCGCGGCCATGACCGACACGTCCCGACCCGCCCGGCGGCACGCAGGCCGGGGCCGCAGCCGCCGGCCCTCGGCGGCGATCGCCGCCATCATCGTCCTCTGCACGATCCCCGAGATCGTCCTGACGGGCGCCGATCTCGGCCTCTGGGGCTCTCCGGGCTGGCGGTCGGTCGCGGTGGCCTGGCTGGGCTTCTGGCCGGGGCTCCTCGGCAACTGGCGGCCGAACTTCCCCGGCCAGCCCTGGCTGATGTTCGCGACCTACGGCTTCCTTCACGCCGGCCTGATCCACCTGACGCTAAACATGCTGACGCTCCTGTCGCTGGGGCCGCCCTGTGCCATGCGGCTGGGCGAGGGGCGGTTCGTCGCGCTCTATGCCGTCTCGACCGTCGGGGGCGGCCTCGGCTATGCGCTTCTGGCGCGGGGCTTCGTGCCGATGGTCGGCGCCTCGGGCGCGCTCTTCGGTCTGGCCGGGGCGATCCTGGCCTGGGAGCTGCGGCTGCGCCGCCTGCGGCGGGCCGCAGTCTGGCCGGTCACCCGGTCCGTGCTGATCCTCGCCGGGCTGAACCTGCTTCTGTGGTGGGCGATGGACGGCCTACTCGCCTGGCAGACGCATCTCGGCGGCTTCGTGGCCGGATGGGCGGCGGGGCTGGCGCTCGACCGCCGGGCCTGAGGGCGATTGGGGCGTGCGGCGAAACACTCGCGCCGGCTGCCCCCGATCTTTGCCGGGACGCGCCCCGGTCCGCCCGACCGGCGTTGCATCCTGCGATTATTGCCCTTGACGCGACGGCCGGGGCGAAAGAGGAAGCTGGCGCGGATGCGCCGCCTTGCGGCATCCGGGTACGGGTCGGTGCGGAAGTGGGTGCGTTGAAACCTCGGCGGGTCATGGCGATCGCATCGGGCGGCGGGCACTGGGTCCAGCTCATGCGCCTGCGACCGGCCTGGGAGGGGCTGGACGTGTTCTATGTCAGCCTCGATCCGAGCTCGGCCGTGGACGTGCCTGGGCACCGCTACTACACGATCCGCGACGCGTCGCGGAAGCAGAAATGGGCCTTCCTGCTGGTCGCGGCCAGCCTGCTGCGGATCCTTCTGCGCGAACGACCGGCCGTGGTGATCACCACCGGTTCGGCCCCGGCGCTGGTGGCCATCGTGCTGGCCAGGAAGCTGTTCGGCGCGCGCACGATCTGGATCGATTCGATCGCCAATGCCGAACGCCTGTCCACCTCGGGGCAGAAGGCCGGGGCCGTCGCCGATGTCTGGCTGACGCAGTGGCCCGAACTGGCGCGGGGCGAGGGCCGGCACCCCGAATTCTGGGGGGCGGTGCTGTGATCTTCGTCACCGTGGGGTCGATGTTCCCCTTCGACCGCCTGATCCGCGTGATGGACGACTGGGCCGCGACGGCAGCGCCCGGCCGGATCCTGGCCCAGATCGGGCACGGCAGCTATGTGCCGCGCCACATGGAGCATGTGCGGCGCCTGTCGCAGGCGGACTTCACCGCGACGATGGCGGCAAGCGACCTGATCGTCGCCCATGCCGGGATGGGCACGGTGATCACGGCGGGCCGGGTGGGCCGGCCGCTCGTCCTTCTGCCGCGGATCGAGAAATGGGGCGAGCACACGACCGACCACCAGATCGCCACCGCGAACTGGCTGCGTGGCAAGCCCGGCATCTTCATCGCCGATACCGACGCCGACCTTCCCGGCGCGATCGCGGCGGCGCAGCGCGCGGGCGGGCAGGACGCGACCCTTCCGCCCCATGCCGATCCAGCCTTCACCGACAGGCTTCGCGCCGCCATCCTTGGCTTTCTGGACCAGACCGCAGGACCCCGGACATGACCCTGAAGATCGCCGTCGTCGGCCTTGGCAAGATGGGCCTGTCGCATTTCGCGATCGTCAACGCCCATGCGATGACCGAGACGGTCGCCTGCGATGCTTCGGGCTTCCTGACGGACGGCATCCGCCGCTACGCGAAGCTGCCCGTCTACCGCGACTACGACGAGATGCTGGCGAAGGAGAAGCTGGATGCGGTGCTGATCGCCACGCCATCGCGGCTGCATGCGCCGATGGTCCGCAAGGCGCTGGAGGCGGGGCTGCATGTCTTCTGCGAGAAGCCGTTCTGCCTGGACTGGAACGATTCCGAGGCGCTGACGAAGCTGGCGGAGGCGCGCGGAAGGGTGACGCAGGTGGGCTATCACTACCGCTATGTCGGCGCCTTCCGCGAGATGAAGCGGATCGTCGAATCCGGCGCCCTGGGCACCATCACCCATGTCCTGGCCGAGGCCTACGGGCCGGTCGTGCTGCGCCCCAAGGGGGCGACGTGGCGGACCGACCGCGCCGAGGGAGGGGGATGCCTCTATGACTATGCGGCCCATCCGCTCAACCTGCTCAACTGGTATTTCGGCGAGCCCGAGGGCGTCTCTGGCACGGTGCTTGCGCCGATCTTCAGCGCCGAGACCGATGACGAGGTCTATTCGACGCTGCACTGGCCGGGGGGAATGTCGGCCCACCTGTCGGTCAACTGGTCCGACGAGAGCCATCGCAAGATGTCCACGAAGATCACCATGACCGGCACCAACGGGCGCCTCTATGCCGACCGCCAGGAATGCCAGCTCTACCTGCGCGAGCCGGTGCCGGCCCTGCCGGGCTACGGCCGCGGCTGGAACGTGCGCTACACGACGGAACTGACCGCGCCGGTGGACTTCTACCTGAGGGGCGAGGAGTACTCGGCCCAGATCGACGATTTCGTCCGGGCCGCGGCGGCGGGCGCCGGGGCCACGCTGAACGACTTCGCCTCGGCCACGGTCACCGACCGTACCATCGCCATGATGCTGGCCGACCGCGAGACCAAGGCGACACGGTCGCGTGCGGCCCCCGCGGTGGCGGCGCCCCGCCGGCGGTCGTGGTTCGGGCGCTGAGGCAGGGATGGCGGGGATGCAGATCGACAGGCTTCTCTTCGGCGACAACCAGTTCTTCGGCATCAACCACATGTCCGAGGAGAAGGCGCGTGCCCAGGCGATGCGCTTCCAGGACACCGCGGCGATCATCCGGGTGCTGGACGCGGCGATGGAGGAAGGGGTGCGCACCTTCATGTGCACGACGCATGACCGCATCGCCGAGATCTGCGACCACATGCGCGCGAACCCGGCGAAGTACCGCGACTTCCGCTTCTATCCCTGCATGCCCTACGCCCACAAATACGCCAATGCCGTCACCGAACACGGGATGATCGGCGCGGCACTGCACTTCATGCCGGACGACGGGGTGTTCCGCACGGCGCTGCGCGGGGCGACCAGCCTGGCGACGAAGGACATCGAGGGGATCATCAAGATCCTGATCGATGTCGAGATGAAGATGTTCCGCGGCCTCTCGACGCCGGTCATCTTCCTGCAGAACGTCATCGTGGACCTGATCCTCGGCATGGGGATGACCGAGGTCTTCGCCATCTTCCACGAACATGTCAGGAAGAAGTATGGCGCCGAGCCGGGCTTCATCACGATGAACATGCCGCGGCTCTACCACGCGCTGACCGGGATCGGGATCGAGAACCCGATCATCTGCGCCAACATCAACAAGATCGGCTTCCGCACCTGCGGCGGCCTGGACGCCTATGCCGAGGTGATGCGCAACGGGCGCCTGCGCGCCATAGCCATGTCGATCTTCGCCTCGGGCGCGATCCCCCCGCGCGAGGCGATCGCCTGGCTGGCGACGCTGCCGAACCTCGAGGCCGTGGTCTTCGGCGCCTCCTCGCGCGCCAACATCGCGGCGACGAAGGCCCTGGTGGACGAATACCTGGGGGCCGGCGCCTGAGACGGGATTAACCTGCACTTAACCCTGAAGTCCGCAGACTGCGTGAAAGGGATAGCCCGGCCGCAGGGGCCGGGCCGCGGGGGGAGAGGGCGGATGATCCTCGGCGACGGGCTGCGGACCCGCGACAACAACCTCAATCTCATCCGCTTCCTCGCCGCGACGGCGGTGCTCGTCTCGCATGCCTGGCCGATGACGCGGGGCCGCGGCACGGCCGAGCCCCTGCAGGGGCTGACCGGCCTGTCGCTTGGCGAGATGGCCGTCTGCGTCTTCTTCGCGGCCTCGGGGTTCCTGATCGCCGCCTCGCTCGACCGCCGGCCCGCCCCGGTGGACTTCCTGCGGGCGCGGGCGGCCCGGCTGGTGCCGGGGCTGGCCGTGTCGCTGCTTCTCGTCACCTTCGCGCTCGGTCCGGCGGTCAGCACCCGCCCGGCCGAGACCTACCTCGCCTCGCCGGACACCTGGGAATTCCTCATCCGCAACCTGACGCTCGTCCGGCCGGCCTACGAACTCGAGACCGTGTTCGAGACCAATCCCCTGCCGATCGTCGAGGGCTCGATCTGGACCCTGCGGTTCGAGGTCGCCTGCTATGCCCTGCTGGCCGCCGCCGGCTTCTCGGGCCTGATGGCGTCGCGGCCCCTGGCGACGGCGGTGCTGCTCGGCTGGCTGGCCGTGACCCTGGCCCGGCAGGCCGGCGCCCTGGCCGCACCCTACGAGATCGACCGCCTTCTCATGCTGTCGCAGCCCTTCGCCCTGGGCGCCCTGGCCTTCCTGTGGCGCGACCGGCTGCCCCTGTCCTTCGCCCTTCTCGCCCTGCTGGCCATGGCGGCGGCGTTTGCGCCGGCCGCGGTGCAGCCTGCGGCGCTGGTCCTTGCCCTGTCCTACGGCACGCTTGTCCTGGCCGTCCGGCCGGCGGGGCGCATCCGCGCCTTCAACCGGGCCGGGGACTATTCCTATGGCATCTACATCTATGCCGTGCCGGTGCAGGCGCTCGTCGTCTGGGCGCTGGGGCCGATGACGCCGGCCTGGCACATCGTCGTTGCCCTGCCTGCAACGCTGGCCCTGGCCGTGCTGTCCTGGCACCTTGTCGAGGCCCCGGCCCTGGCGGCGGCCCGCGAAAGATCGGCGCGCCGTCAGTCCCAGATCGCCCGCCCCGAGAGGACCGACGCGGCCGCGCGCACCGCCCGGTCGGCATAGAAGCGCTGGCGCGGGTCCTCGGCCGGGGCGCGCGTCGCGATCCAGCCGCAGGAGGCGAAGGCGCGCAGCGCGACGAAAAGCGACAGGCGCGCCGCGTCGCGCTCCGGCAGCGGGCGCACCCCGCGATAGCCCGCGACAACCGCGGCGGCGAGCGCGGGAAGCGCCGGTTCCTCGAGGCTCTGCACGATGGCGGTGGCAAGATCGTAGAGGCGGAAACCCCAGCCCGAATCGTCGAAGTCGATCAGGGCCAGCCCGGCCCCGGTCTGCAGGATGTTCTCGCGCAGGATGTCGGCATGGATGAGCCCGAAATCCGCGCCCTCGCGCGCCATCCCGTCAAGGGCCGCCCTTGCCGCCGCGCGTGCGGCCAGAAGGTCCTCGCGTTCGGCCGGGGACAGGGCGGGGTTCGTCCAGAACCGGCCCCAGCGGGGCCTGTCGCCCAGAAGCCCCTCGCCATCCCAGCGCGGGCGCGGAAAACCCGCCGGCAGGGCCAGCCGGTCCGTGGCCTCGTGCAGCCTGGCGACAAGCGCGCCGACACCGGCCATCATGGCGGCCTGGCCGGCCTCGTCCCCGGCAAGCGGGCGTTCGGCTGCGCCGAGGGGCTCGCCGTCGATCCAGGCGACGACGCTTGCCACGCGGTCGCCCACGCGCACCGTCGGCCGCCCGTTCAGCGCGGGAACGGGCGCCGGCACGGCAAGGCCGGCCGCGTGCAGCCGGCCGGTCCAGTCCAGTTCGGCCTCGATCGCCCTGCGGCTCTGGTAGCCGGGGCGGTGCAGGCGCAGGGCGACATGCGCGCCCGACCGCAGATGCGCCTCGAACACGATGTTCTCGCGCCACTTGACAAGGCGCGGTGTGCCCTCTGCCCGCCCCCAGTAGTGCAGGGCGGCATCGGCCATCGCCCGGGCCCGCGCCTCGCCCGTCACGCCGGCAGTTCCGCCAGGCTCTCGGCCAGGGCCGCAACCGCAAGATCGGCCTCGGCGCGGCCGAAGGGCATCGGCGGACGCAGCTTCAGGATGTGCTGGGCGCGCCCGATCCGCCCGATCAGCACGCCGCGCCGGCGCATCGCCTCGACCGTCGCGCCCGCCTCGGCCGCGGCCGGCTGCCCGTCGCGCACCAGTTCCACCGCGAAGAACAGCCCCGCCCCGCGCGCCTCGTGGATCAGCGGGTGACGCAGGGCGCGCAGGCGTTCCAGCATGTAGGCGCCGGTCTCGGCCGCGCGGGGGATGAGGCCCTCCTCCTCGATCACGTCCAGCACGGCCGAGGCCGCGGCACAGCTGACGGGATTGCCCCCGAAGGTGTTGAAATAGCCGAAGGCATTGCGGAAGGCCGCCATCACGTCGGGCCGCGCGACGACGGCGGCGACCGGGTGGCCGTTGCCCATCGGCTTGCCCAGGCTGACCGCGTCCGGCACGACGCCCAGCCTGTCATGCCCCCACCAGTGCGACCCCACGCGCCCGAATCCGGGCTGCACCTCGTCGGCAAGCAGAAGCCCGCCGGCCCGGCGCACCACCCTTGCCGTCGCGTCCAGGAAGCCCGGCGCGACCCCCGGCAGGCCCTCGTTGGCGAAGATCGGGCAGAACATGAAACCGGCGAAGCCGAAGCCCGCCGCCTCAAGCTCGGCGATCGCGCGCGCCACGTTTCCGGCGAAGGCCTCGGGCTGCGCCGCCAGGCTTCCGCCCGGCGGATCCAGGGAATCGGGCGCCGGCACGCGGCGGATGTTCGGCGCATGGCCGCCGATCGGCGGGCGGCGCGAGGACAGCTGCGACACCGCCCAGGTATTGCCGTGATAGGTGTTGTCGGTGGCGATGAAGCCCGTCCTTCCGGTGACCGCCTGCGCCATGCGCAAGAGGATGTCGTTCGCCTCCGATCCCGTGCAGACCATGATCACCTGCGACAGCCCGTGCCCGAAACGCGCGGTCAGTCGCTCGGCATAGTCGAGGATGCCCTCGTGCAGGTAGCGCGTATGGGTGTTCAGGACGGCGGACTGCCGGCAGATCGCCTCGACCACCTTCGGATGGCCATGCCCGACATGCGCGACGTTGTTGTAGCAGTCGAGGTAGCGCCGCCCCTGCGCATCCCACAGCCAGACGCCCTGGCCGCGCACGATGTGGACCGGCTCGTCGTAGAAGGTCGGGACGTTCGGCCCCAGAAGCCGCGCCCGCCGGGCCAGGATGTCATTCATCGTCGCCTCCGCCGACGGGGCCGCGCGCGGCCTTGACCTCGCTGCGCCGCGCCTTGCCCGCCAGACGCCGCTGCCGGCTGCCCCAGGTCGGCGCCGTGGCGACGCGGCGCTTCGGCGCCACGGTGGCCGCGCGCACCAGCTCGGCCAGCCGCAGGCGCGCGATCTCGCGGTTGCGGATCTGGCTGCGCGTGTCCTCGACCCGGATCAGCACGGCGCCGTCCTGCGTCCAGCGCCGGCCGGCAAGGCGCCGCAGCCGCGCCTTCACCGGCGGCGGCAGATGGGGCGAGCGGGCGGCCTCGAAGCGCAGCTCGACCGCCGTCGAGACCTTGTTGACGTTCTGCCCGCCGGGCCCCTGCGCGCGGGTGAAGCTCTCGCTGATCTCCCAGTCGGCGATGGCGATGTCGTCGGTGATCCGCAGCATGGCCGCAGGTTATCCGATCCGCCGGCGGGGGCCAGCCCGAGCTTCGCGGGCAAACGGAAAGGGCCGCCCTTGCGGACGACCCTCCGAGTTCATGGGAAAGGGCCGGTCAGGAGGTGGCTGGCGCCACGGCCCAATCAGGAAATGCGACCTTCGGGTCTGCCCTCAGGCCACGGCCTCCCTGACTGTCCCGACACCTCTCTCCAATATCACTCTCGACACTGGATCACCTCCTTTCAATGGGTTGCCGTAGTGAGGGCAAGGCTGCCACATATTTTGTGGCAGTCAAACCAATTCAGGCCGGCGGCGCCGCGAATCTGCGTACAAATGCGCGGAACGGCACAAGTGCAACGATCGCCAGCGCCATCTTGACCAGCCAGTCGGCCGCCGCCAGCGAGACCCAGAGCGGCACCTCCGGGCCGCGGCCGAGTAGCGGCAGGATCTCGTTCGCCCAGCCGACATCGTTTCCGGGCTCGAGGAAGGCGAGCCGGGCCGAGAAGGCGAAAGTGAAGAAGATCGCCGTGTCGAGCGTGGCGCCGAACAGGGTCGAGACGAAGGGGGCCTTCCACCAGCCCCGGTGACGCAGCCGGTTGAAGATGCCGATGTCCAGAAGCTGGGCGCAGAGGAAGGCAAGGCCCGAGGCCAGGGCCACGCGGAAGGTCACGAGCGGCCCCCCGGCGCCGGCGATCTGGCTGCCCACCAGCGAGCAGGCGACACCGACCGCAAAGCCCGCGACGACGACCCGGCGGGCTGCCGCCGGGCCGCGGAAGCGGTTCGTCAGGTCGGTGACGAGAAAGGCGAAGGGATAGGTGAAGGCGCCGAGCGTCAGCCACTGGCCGACGAGGAACTGCACGAGGATGTTCGAGGCGACGACGATCGCCGCCATGGCAGCTATGCCGGGCAGGAGCTGGCGGTTCATGGTGCTTTCCGTTTTGGCAGGGTCGCGGAGACCTGGCCCGCGGGCCCGTCCCGCCGGCGCGCGGGGCATAGGGCGCGGCCCGCCTTCGGTCAAGTCATTCGATGACGGCGTAGTCCACGACCTCGGTCCACTGGAAGCGCGACATGTTGTCGTCCGAGATCATCGTCAGCCGGATGCCGCCCCCTTCATCCGCCCAGACGGCGATGCCCTCGAGGTTCTGGTGCATCCCGGCCTTCGTCTCGAGGAGGACCTCGTCGGCCACGATCGCATCGCCCGCAAGCGTCAGCCGGCGGACGCGACTCATGAACCCGACGAGGCCCCAGAAGTCGCGCTCCAGCACGTAGAGCCGGCCGTCCGGCCCGAAATCGGCCCCGACGGGGCGGAACCAGCCGTGCCCCGGCAGGCTGAACGGCGTGGACCAGGCGCCGTCGCGGAAGACCTGCACCGGAAAGGGGCCGCGATGCGACACGGGCTGTTCGGGGATGGCATAGATCGCGCCGTCGGCGGCGGCGGCGATCGCCTCGAACCCCTTGTTCCAGGTGACGCCGCTGACATCGGCATTGGCGGTGAAGTCGGTGCCACGCGGGGCGGGCCTGTCGAAGCGTTCGAACCGGTTGGTGCGCTCGAAGCTCACGGCGAAGCCGCCGCCCGGCAGGAATGTCAGGCCCTCGGCATCGGTCTGGTCCTCGGCATCCGCCTCATCGGGGCCGCGGAAGGTGACGATGTCCTCGTAGCGGAAATCCACGCCGGTGACGCGGCCCGCGCCGTCGCGCAGGAAGCGGCCGCGCACCAGATAGCCAAGGTCACTGACCGCCATGAAGGCCTCGCCCTTCGCGTCGGTGTCCAGCCCCGAGAAGCCGCCGAACCAGTCGTCCGTGGTCGGCCAGACCCAGGTTCCCGTCTCTACGGCATGCGGCGCGGCCGGGGCCGGCGTGCCCGCCATCCCCCCCGCCCCCGCCTGAAGCGCAAGGATCAGCGCGACCGCAGGACCGCGCCGCAGGCCTTGGGCAGATCGGCCATGGTGAATTCGCGCGGCGTCTTCTCGCGCTTGCCGCCCTTCGGCTTCTTCGGCGGATTCTTCAGCTCTTCCAGATATGTCGTCACCCACCACATGAGGGAATCGTCGCAGCCGTCGCCGCCTTCGGACAGTTCGGCCACCGTCGGCGTCTGGGTCTGGCAGGCGGGCGAACCCGCCGGGCATTTCAGCCGGACGTGGAAATGGGTGTCGTGGCCGAAATAGGGCCTGATCTTCTGCAGCCATTTCGCGTCGGACGCCTTCGCCCCCCGGCACAGCGCGATCTTGACCGGCGGTGTGACGAAGATGCGATCGACGCGCGGGTCGCTGGCCGCGGCCTTCATGAGCGCCGCATGGGCCCGCGTCCAGTTGCCGTTGACCGAGGTCTGGTCGGCGCTGCGCACCGAGATCGAGCTGATCTTCTCGCGCTCGGCCGCCGAAAGGTCCAGCCGCCGGGCCGGCAGCATCCAGATATCGGCATCCAGCCCCAGCTGGTGGCTGGCATGGCCCGAGACCATCGGCCCGCCGCGCGGCTGGCTGATGTCGCCGATGTAGAGGCCCGCCCAGCCGATCCGGGCCGCCTCGGCCGACAGGTCCTGCAGGAAGGCGATCATCGAGGGATGCCCCCAGTTGCGATTGCGCGACAACCGCATCGCCTGCCAGGTGGGCCCGGTCTCGGGCAGCTCGACAAGGCCCGCCGCGCAGCCGCGCGCATAGCTGCCGATCGCCTGCGGCGGCTGGGCCGAGGGGCCGGGGACGGCGCCGAACAGGTCCTTGGCAAGGGGCGTGGCCTCTGCCCATGTCAGGGTGCCGGTCACCGCCAGGGCAAGGGTCAGGGCGAGGGTCCGTATCATGCGCGCTCTCCGTATGGGTCCACCCAGCGCAGAAGGAGCATGCCCGCAAGGAACAGCGAGATGAGCGGAAGCGCAATCCCGATGCGCTGGCTGCCGCTTGCCGCCGTGGCGACGGCGATCAGGAAGGGCGCGACGAAGGCGGTGGCCTTGCCCGACAGGGCGTAAAGGCCGAAGGCCTCGGTCGCGCGGCCGGGCGCGGCGTGAAAGACCATCATCGTCCGGCTGGCCGCCTGGAGCGTTCCCCCGGCCGCGCCGATCAGGCAGCCGCAGGCGTAGAAGATGATGTCGGGGGCCGGCGATCCCGGTGCGAAGGGGATGCCCCAGAACGCCTCGCGCGACATGCCGGCGATGACGAGGCAGACGGCGACGAGCACCGCCATCGAGGTGCGGATCACCGGCTTCGGCCCGCGCGCGCTGTCCGCCCGCCCGCCGATCCACGAGAAGACCGCCGCCGAGATCGCGCCGGCGATCCCGAAGGCACCGATCCGGGTGACCGACCAGCCGAGCACGCCCGAGGCATAGATGCCGCCGAAGGCATAGAGCGCGTTGAGCGCGTCGCGGTAGAGCATCGACGCGCCCAGATAGGCCGCCAGGCTGCGCCGCCGCCCGAGCGCGGCGAGCAGCGCCCCGAGCGCGGCGAGCGACCGCAGGATGCCCCGGGCGGGGCCGCGCGCGGGCGCCTCGCGCACCCACAGGAAGAAGGGGACCATGAACAGCACGTACCAGAGCGCGACGAAGGGGCCCACCGCGCGCGTGCCCTCGCGCCGGGCGGCATCCAGCCCGAGGACCGGCTCGATCCCGATCAGCGTCCTTCCGGTGGCGGAATTCTCGGCGAAGAAGGCAAGGAAGATGACCAGGGCGACGATCCCGCCCAGATAGCCGAAGGCGAAGCCGTAGCCCGACAGCCGCCCCATGCCCTCGAGGGTGGCCAGATCGGGCATCAGCGCATTGGTGAAGATCGTCGCCAGTTCCATCCCGACGAGGCCGATGCCGAAGAAGACCAGCGCCTGCGTCAGGGCCGGCGCGTCGGGGGCCAGCCACCAGAGACCCGCCGCGCCCGCGACATAGAAGGCCGAGAAGAGCCAGATCCAGGCCATCCGCCGCCCGCTGCCGTCGGCGATCGCGCCAAGGACAGGTGCCGCCAGGGCGATGGCCACCCCGGCCACCGTCTGGCCCGTCGCCCAGGTGGCCTGCGCCGCCGCCGCAGGGTCGATCCCGGCGCCGACCGCGCCGTAATGGGCGCGGGCGACCTCGGCGAAATAGGGGGCGAAGATGAAGGTCAAGAGAAGCGTGCTGTAGGGCTGGCTGGCCCAGTCGAAGAACCACCAGCCCCAGATGCGCCGCCGCGCCGAAACCGCCATGAAGCCGCCCGTCCTGCCCCTTGCGGCGGATCAAGCCCCAAAAGGCCGGCCCGTGCAAGCCTTGCCGCGGGCGGCGGCCGATCCTGCGCCGGAGCGGCAGGGGGGGCGGTTGCGGCGGGGGGCGGTTGCACCGGGCGGCCACCGGCACTACCTCTGGCAGCGCCCGGCTTCGGAGGTTCGGATGGTTTCTCTCTATCAGGCGATCATGCTGGTCCTGAACGTCGCGTGGTTCCTCATGATCGCGCACATCATCATGTCGTGGCTGATCAACTTCCAGGTGCTGAACATCCGCCAGCCCGCCGTGGCGCAGATCTGGAACGGACTGAACGCCATGCTCGAACCCGTCTACCGGCCGATCCGCCGGGTCCTGCCTGCGGTGCCGGGCATCGATCTGGCGCCCCTCGCGGCCTTCATCGTGCTCATCATCCTGCAGCAGACGCTGGCCAACAACGCGGGCTGGTTCTACGGCTTCGGCTGAGCCGCCGGGGGCGGGCGCCCTCAACCCTCCGCGGCTGCGGTCCCGGCGGGCAGCGGCGGGGTGGCGCCGGGCGGACAGAAGGTGGCGATCGCCTCCAGCAGCGCCGCCTTTCGCAGGGGCTTGCTGAGATAGCGGTCGATCCCGGCGGCCAGGATCTCGGTCTCGTCGCCGTCCATCGCATGGGCGGTCAGCGCGATGATGGTGACGGGCCGCAGGCCGCGCGCGGCCTCGCGCCGGCGGATCTCGCGCGCGGCGTCCTTGCCGTCCATCACCGGCATCGAGATGTCGGTGAAGATCAGGTCGGGCCGGAAGGACTGCCACAGCTCCACCGCCTCGCGCCCGTCGGCGGCGAAGACAAGGTCGATGGCGGCGTCCTTCAGCATCTTGCCCAGCACAAGCTGGTTGGTCTTGTTGTCCTCGGCCGCCAGCACCCGCATGCGCCGCCCCGGCCGGTCGGCCGGCGGCGCGGCCGGGGCCACCCCGGCGGCAAGATCCTCGAGCGCGCGGCGCAGTTCCGACCGGCAGAGGGGCTTGCGCAGCATGGCCGCCACGGCCGGGCCGGCCGGGCCCTCGGCCGCACCCCGCCCCAGAAGGATCACCGGCGGCCCGCCCTCCTCGGGGCGCGGGTCGGCCAGCGCCTCGTCGAGGATCAGCGCATCCGTCCCGGCCGAGGCCGCCGCGCCCGGTGCGGGCAGGACCTCTGCCGTCAGGCCCGCGGCGCGCAGCTGCCGGACCAGCACGTCGCGCCCCGGGCCGGGCGGCAGCGCCAGGGCGACGCGGCGGATCGCCGGCGGCGCCGTCCAGGGCCCCGCGCCGCCCTCCGCCGCGGCCGGCAGGTCGACCCTGACGCCGAAGACCGAGCCGCGGCCCGGCTCGCTGTCCACCCAGACGCGGCCGCCCATCAGCTCGACGAGGCGGCGCGTGATGGCAAGCCCAAGCCCCGTGCCCTCGAACCTGCGGTTGGTCTGGCTCTCGACCTGGTTGAACTCGCCGAACACATGCTCCTGCATCGCCGGCGCGATGCCGATTCCGGTGTCCTCGACCTCGATCTCGGTGCGGATCCTGCCATCGGGCAGGGGCAGGCCCGCGGCCCGCACGACGACATGGCCCGTCTCGGTGAACTTGACGGCGTTGCCGACGAGGTTCGTCAGGATCTGGCGCATCCGTACCGGGTCGGCGATCACCCGCGCCGGCATGTCGGGATCGTAGTCCACGACCAGGGCCAGCCCCTTCTCCTCCGCCCCGGGCTGGACCAGCAGCATCACGTCGTGGATGCAGCGCTCGAGGTCGAAGTCCTCGGGGAACAGGCGCAACCGGTCGGCCTCGGCCTTCGAAAGGTCGAGCACGTCGTTGATGATGGTCAGAAGCGCCTCGCCCGAGGCGCGGATCGTCTCGGCATAGGCGCGCTGTTCGGCCGGCAGGTCGCTTTCGCACAGAAGCTCGGCCATGCCGACGACCCCGTTCATGGGCGTGCGCAGCTCGTGCGTCATGTTGGCAAGGAAGGCGGACTTGGCCCGCGTCGCGGCCTCTGCCCGGTTGCGCGCCTCCTCCAGCTCGGCCTCCCGCCGGACCGACTCGGTCATGTCGAGTGCAAGGCAGACAAGATCGCCGTTCCCCGACCGCCGGTCGACGAAGCGAAGGTGCTGGCCATCGGTGCGGCGCACGGCGACGGGCTCGGGTGCCGGGCTCACGATGCGCGCCGTCATCTGGTGATACCAGTCCTGCGGTTCGAGTCCGTCGAGCTCGATCCGCCCCGAGGCCGCCAGCCGCATCATCAGGCTGTCGTAGGTCACGCCGGGGGCCGCCTCCCCGGGCCCGCCGAAGAGATCGGCATAGGGGCGGTTGCAGACGATGAGCCGGTAGCGGGAATCGAAGATGGCGAACCCGTCGACGAAGGCGTCCAGCGCCGACCACAGCCGCCGTTCGGCCTGTTCGGCGGCGGCCAGTGCGGCCTTCATCTCCTCCTGCGCCTGAAGCGTCATGCCCTTGAGCTGCGCCGCCTCGTCGCGGGCCCGTTCAAGGCCGTGTCGCTGTTCGTCCACCTGCACCGCAAGGCTCTGCGCCCGCTGCGAGAGCTGGATGCTGACGGCGTAGAACTCCTTCTTCTTCTGTTCCAGGATGCGCTCGGCGGCCAGCCGCGCGCGCCGTTCCTGCGTCAGGCGTTCGACGAATTCCAAACCCTGTCCTCCGCCAAGGCGCGGACATGCTTGCGCCGTTCGGGCCGGGGCAGGCTGCACCAGCAGGGTTAATCCGCGGTTGAACCGCGACTGCCTCCGGGGGCGAGGGACTCGGCGATCCGACCTATCCCGCGATCCGACTCATTGCCAAGCAGCCGCGCCGCAGGCAGCATCCCGTCATAGTCCGGCAGGAGTGTTCGCCATGCGCAGGATCGTTTTCGCGCTTCTTTCCGCCGTCGCCGTCGGGCTTTCGTGCCAGCCCGTCCCCGCGCAGGAGGGCAGCTACATCCCGGAACGGCGGCTGGTCCTGTCGGAGAACGTCGATCTTGCCGGCAACGACATCCGGCAGATCTTCGACACCACGCTCGAGGCCTGCGAACAGGCCTGCCTCGCCGATGCGCGCTGCGAAGCGCTGACCTTCAACGCGCGGTCGAACGCCTGTTTCCCGAAGTCGCGCAGGGGCGAGCCGAGCTTCTACCAGGGGGCCTTCTCGGCCCAAGTGATACCGGCCGCCCCCGGGGCGGCGGCGCTGGCCCGCAAGCGGGCGTCCGAGCTGGCCTTCCTGCGCCCCGAGGATCTCGACGCCGCCTTCGCCCAGGCGCAGGGCCTTGCCAACGAGCACATCACCGGCGACTGGACGGCGGCCGACCTTCTGGCCGCGGCGGATGCGGCGGCGGCCGATGGCGACATCCTGGGCGCGGCGAAGTTCCGCGGTGCGGCGCTCAACCTGACCGATGCCGCCGACCAGTGGGTGGAATACGGCCGGCTTCTCCTCGATGCGGCCCTCCAGGATTCCGACCGCCGGCAGAGCCTGCTCGACCGCGCGCTTCCGGCCGCGGTCAACGCCTATCTCAGGGCGGACGGGCCCGGGACCGCGGCCTCGGCCCTGGTCCTGATGGCACAGGCGCTCGAGGCCGCCGACCGCGGCCGCGACATGATCCCGGCCCTGCGCCTGGCCCAGTCCGCCCAGCCGCGCGACGATACCGCCGCGCTGCTCGATGACGCGATCGGCAAGTACGGGTTCAGGATCGAGGAGACGCAGGTCCAGTCCGACAGCGCCAGTCCGCGCATCTGCGCCGTCTTCAACCGCGATCTCGTCCCGGCCGGGGTGGATTACGCGACCTTCGTCAGGCCGGACCAGCCGGGCCTGTCGGTCGAGGCCGCCGGCCGGCAGATCTGCATCGCGGGGGTCGAGCACGGGCGGCGCTATTCCGTCACCTTCCGCGAGGGGCTTCCCTCGGCCGACGGCGAGGTCATGGCCAGGGACGTGACGCTGACCCAGTATGTGCGCGACCGCGCGCCGGGCGTGCGCTTCGCCGGGCGGGCCTATGTCCTGCCCGGCATCGAGGGCGCCGGCATCCCGGTCGAGACGGTGAACACCGACCGGCTGGACCTGACGCTCCTGCGCATCTCCGACCGCAACCTCGTGCGGGCGATGCAGGCGGACTATTTCGGGCGGCCGCTCAGCTACTGGGAGGCCCAGGACCTGAGCGGCTCGATGGCCGAGACCGTCTGGACCGGCACCGCGAAGGTGGCCGTCGAGACCAACCGTGACGTCACCACCCGCCTGCCCATGGCCGACGTGCTGAAGGACCTCGGGCCGGGCATCTACGCGCTTCAGGCCGCGGTGCCGGGGCGCGACCCCTACGACTTTCCGCCGGCGATGCAGTGGTTCGTCATCTCCGATCTCGGCCTGACGACCCTGACGGCGACGGACGGGATCCATGTCTTCGTCCGCTCGCTTGCGGATGCCTCGGCGCGCGCGGGGGTCACCGTCTCGCTCGTGTCGCGGGCCAATGCCGTCGTCGCCACGGCAAGCACCGACGCGCAGGGCTACGTGCGCTTCGATCCTTCGGTCACGCAGGTGGCCGGGGGCGGCGCGCCCGCGCTCGTCACCGTCGAGGACGGCGACGACTTCGCCTTCCTGTCGCTGACCGAGCCCGAATTCGACCTCACCGACCGCGGCGTCGCCGGGCGCGAGGCGGCGCCGCCGATCGACGTGTTCCTGTCCACCGACCGCGGCGCCTACCGCGCCGGAGAGACGGTCAACGCCACGATCCTGGCGCGCGACCCGCGGATCGACGCGATCGACGGCCTGCCCCTGACGGTGCGCCTTCTCAGGCCCGACGGCGTGGAATACTCGCGCGTCCTCGCCTCCGGGGCGGGGGCGGGGGGCTACACCGTCTCGCTGCCCCTGGGCGGCGGCGCGCCGCGCGGGACCTGGCGGATCGAGGCCTTCGTCGAGGAGACGGCCGTCCTTGCCGGACAGGCCTTCCTCGTCGAGGATTTCCTGCCCGAACGGATCGACTTCGCGCTGACGATGCCCGAGGGGCCGCTGGCCATGGGCGGGACGGCCCGGATCGGCGTCGATGCGCGCTACCTGTTCGGGGCGCCGGGCGCGGGCCTTGCGGTCGAGGGCGACCTCCGCCTGACGGCTGCGACCACGGTGGAGGGATTCGAGGGCTACGTCTTCGGGCGCCATGACGAGCCCTTCGCCGGCTACGGCGACAGCCTGCCGGATGCCGGGCCCACGGACGAGGCGGGCCGGGCCGTCGTGCCCGTGGTCCTGCCCGACCTCGGGGCGCTGGGGAACCGGCCGCTTCAGGCGCGTTTCGCCGTCAGGCTGCGCGAAGGCTCGGGCCGGCCCGTCGAGCGGCGCATCACCCGCACCGTCCTGCCTTCAGGGCCGGTGATCGGCATCCGGCCGGGCTTCCAGGGCGGCACCGTCCGCGAGGGTGGCGAGGCCGGGTTCGACCTCGTCGCGCTGGGGCCCGACGGCCGGCCCGCCGCGCTGGACGTGACCTGGACGATCAACCGGCTGCAGACCGACTACCAGTGGTATTCGCTCTACGGCAACTGGAACTGGGAGGTGACGACGACGCGGACCCGCGTCGCCGGGGGCGACGTGTCGCTCTCCGCCGCCGGCCCGGTCCGCGTCTCCGCCCCGGTGGACTGGGGCAGCTACGAGATCGTGGTGACGGCGCGGGGGGCGGGCAGCGCGGTCTCCTCGGCCGGGTTCTACGCCGGCTGGTATGCCCCCGCCGATGCCGCGGCATCGCCCGACATGCTGGAGATGTCGCTTGACCGGCCGGCCTACCGCCCGGGCGACACCGCGCAGCTGCGCGTCGTGCCGCGCGCTGCCGGGGTGGCGCTGGTCAGCGTGCTGTCGAACCGCCTGATCGCCATGAAGGCCGTTCCGGTGGGCGAAGGGGCCAACCTCATCGACATCCCGGTCACCGATGACTGGGGGGCGGGGGCCTATGTCACCGCCTCGGTCATCCGGCCGATGGCGGCCGAGGCCGGCCGCACCCCGGCCCGCGCGATGGGCCTTGCCTATGCGCCGGTCGATCCGGCAGCCCGGCGGCTTTCGGTCGCGATCGAGGCCGCGCCCGAGGCCGCCCCGCGCGGGCCCCTGCCCGTGGCGGTGAAGGTGGATGGCGTGGCCCCGGGCGAGACCGCCTATGTCACCCTCGCCGCCGTCGATGTCGGCATCCTCAACCTGACGGGCTTCACCGCGCCCGACCCCGAGGGCCACTATTTCGGGCAGCGCCGGCTCGGCGTCGGCATCCGCGACATCTACGGCCGTCTGATCGACGGGCGGAACGGGGCGATGGGAGAGGTGCGCTCGGGTGGCGATTCCGGCGCCGCCCTGCGCATGCAGGCGCCGCCGCCGACCGAGGACCTGGTGGCCTATTTCTCGGGCGCCGTCGAGGTCGGCGCGGACGGCCGGGCCCGCACCGGGTTCACGCTGCCGTCCTTCAACGGCACGGTCCGGCTGATGGCGGTGGCGTGGTCGAAGTCGGCCATCGGGCAGGCCCGGGCCGAGGTGCTGGTCCGCGATCCGGTCGTCGTCACCGCCTCGGTGCCGCGCTTCATGGCGCCGGGGGACGAGAGCCGCCTGCTGCTCGAGATCGTCCATGCCACCGGCCCCGCCGGGCGCATGGGCCTCGATGTCACGGCCACGGGCCTGACGCTGGGCGCGGTGCCTTCGGGCATCGACCTCGCCCCGGGGGGCAAGGCCGAGGTCCGCATTCCCCTGACGGCAGAGGCGGCCGAGGGCACGGGCACGATCCGCGTGGCATTGACCACGCCCGACGGGCGCCAGCTGGTGAAGGAGCTGCGCCTGCCCGTGGAATCGAACGACCCCGTCGTCTCGCGCCAGTCGCGCTTCGACCTGGCGGCGGGCGACAGCATCACGCTGGATGCCAATGTCTTCGCCGGGATGGTGCCGGGCACCGGCCGGGCCACCGTCGCGGTCGGGCCCATCGCCCGGTTCGACGCGCCCGGCCTTCTGGCCAGCCTCGACCGCTATCCCTATGGCTGCACCGAACAGATCACCTCGAAGGCGCTGCCCCTTCTCTATTTCGGCGAGGTGGCGCAGGCCGTGGGGGTGGCCGACGAGGCCGGGATCGCGAAGCGGATCGACGACTCGATCACCGCGGTCCTGCTCAACCAGGCGCCCAACGGGGCCTTCGGCCTGTGGTATCCAGATTCCGGCGACTTCTGGCTGGACGCCTATGTCACCGACTTCCTGAGCCGGGCGAAGGCGGCGGGCCATGCCGTGCCCGAGACGGCCTTCCGCAACGCGCTCGACAACCTGCGCAACCAGATCAACTACGCGCCGGACTTCGATTCGGGCGGCGGCCCGATCGCCTATGCGCTCATGGTCCTTGCGCGCGAGGGGGCGGCGGCGATCGGCGACCTGCGCTATTATGCCGACGTGAAGGGCGACGCCTTCGACACGCCGATCGCGGCGGCGCAGCTCGGGGCGGCGCTGGCCTCCTATGGCGAGCAGACGCGCGCCGACGCGATGTTCCGTCGGGCGGCGGCGATGATCGCGGCCGGCAGCCTGTCGGCGACCGAGGCGCAGGTCCTGCGCGCCGACTACGGCACGGGCCTGCGCGACGCGACGGCGCTTCTGGCGCTGGCCGCCGAGGCGGGCTCGCAGGCCATCGATTCCGACGGGCTGGGCGAGGCGGTGGCCAGCCGCATGGCGGGGCGCTACCTGTCCACCCAGGAGCAGACCTGGGCGCTGCTGGCCACCCATGCGCTGATCGACCGGCCGGGGGCCGAGGGCTTCACGGTCAACGGTGCGCCGGTCGGCGGGCCCGTCGTGCGCGTGCTCGAGGATCAGGCGGCGGTGCCCCAGGTCATCACCAACGGGTCGGGCCGGCCGGCCGTCCTGACGCTGACGACCTTCGGCGTGCCGGCCGAGCCCGAGCCCGCCGGCGGCAACGGCTACACCATCACGCGGTCCTGGTACACGCTGGACGGCGCGCCGGCGGACCCGGCATCGGTGCGCCAGGGAACGCGGCTCGTCGCCGTGGTCGAGGTCACGCCCCATGCCGGCGGCGAGGCGCGGCTCATGGTGGACGATCCGCTTCCGGCGGGGTTCGAGATCGACAACCCGAACCTCATCGCGGGCGGCGACATCGCCGCGCTCGACTGGCTGTCGGCCACCACCGACACGCGCAACGTCGAGTTCCGCCAGGACCGCTTCCTCGCGGCGATCGACTGGTCGGGCAGCACGCCCTTCCGGCTGGCCTACATCGTCCGCGCCGTGTCGCCGGGCAGCTTCCACCTGCCCGCCGCCAGCGTCGAGGACATGTACCGTCCCGAATTCCGGGCGCGCAGCGCGGCGGGCCGCGTGACGGTCACCGAGTAGCCGGATCGTGCGCCGCCTCGCCGTCTTCCTGGTTCCGGCGGCGCTGTTCCTGGCCGCCTGGGGCCGCGACGCGGTCGGGCTGTGGATCGACCGGACGGTCCTGCCGCCGCTGGTCGTGGCGACCTCGACCGAGGTGCGGGGCCGCGACGGCACGCTTCTGCGCGCCTTCACCGTGGACGACGGGCGCTGGCGGATGGCGCCGGGGGCGGTGGATCCGCTCTACCTGCAGATGCTCGTCGCCTACGAGGACCGGCGCTTCTGGACGCATGGCGGGGTGGACGGGCTGGCCCTGCTGCGCGCCCTCGGCCAGGCGGTCCTGAACGGCCGCGTCGTCTCGGGCGGGTCGACCCTGACGATGCAGGTGGCGCGCCTGCTCGAGGATTCGGGGACCGGCCGGATCACCGGCAAGCTGCGCCAGATCCGGGTCGCGCTGGCGCTGGAGCGGCGGCTGGACAAGGGGCAGATCCTCGACCTCTACCTGCGCCTCGCGCCCTTCGGCGGCAATCTCGAGGGGGTGCGCGCGGCCTCGCTGGCCTATCTCGGCAAGGAGCCGCGCCGCCTGACGCCAGCCGAGGCGGCGCTTCTCGTCGCCATACCCCAGGCGCCCGAGCGCCGGCGGCCCGACCGCTTCCCCGACGCGGCGCGGGCCGCCCGCGGCCGCGTGCTCGAACGCATGATCGGCGCCGGCGTGATCGGCGGCGAACCGGCGGCGGCGGCGCTGACCGAGGCGGTCCCGGACCGGCGCAGGGATTTCCCCGCGCTGGCTCCGCACCTCGCCGGGCGGCTGGTGGCCGCCGATCCCGTGGCCGGGATTCATGACACGACGATCGATCCCGCGCTCCAGGCATCGATGCAGGCCCTCGCCGCCCGGGCGGTCGAGGGGCATGGCGACATGCTGTCGGCGGCGATCCTCGTCGCCGATCACCGGACCGGCGAGGTGCTGGCCTCGGTCGGCGCGGCGCGCTGGACCGACGAGCCGCGGTCGGGCTACGTGGACATGACGCTGGCGCCCCGCTCGCCCGGATCGACGCTGAAGCCCTTCGTCTACGGGCTCGCCTTCGACGAGGGCCTCGCCGCCCCCGCGACGCTGATCGAGGACCGCCCCGTCGCCTTCGGGACCTATGCGCCGCAGAACTTCGACCGCAGCTTCCACGGCACGGTGACCGTGCGCGAGGCGCTCGAGCTTTCGCTCAACGTGCCGGTCGTGCAATTGACCAGCGCGCTGGGGCCGGCGCGGCTGATGACGGCGCTGTCGCGGGCCGGGGTGCATCCCGTCCTGCCCGACGGGGACGCTCCCGGCCTTGCCGTCGCCCTGGGCGGCCTCGGGGTCACGCTCTTCGACCTGGTGCAGGCCTATGCCGCGCTGGCGCGGCTGGGCGAGCCTGTGGCGCTGCACGTCGTGCCGGATCAGGCGCAGCCCGGGGCGCGGCAGCGCCTGTTCTCGCCCGAGGCGGCCTGGATGGTGGCCGACATCCTGGCCGGGATGCCGCCGCCGCCGGACGCGCCGCCGGGGCGGCTGGCCTACAAGACGGGCACCAGCTACGGCCACCGCGACGCCTGGGCGATCGGCTTCGACGGCGCCCATGTGGTGGGCGTGTGGATGGGCCGGGCGGACGGTTCGCCCGTGCCCGGCGCCTTCGGGGCGGATCTGGCCGCACCCGTCCTGTTCGAGGCCTTCGCCCGGCTGCGGCCCGTTCCCGCCCCGCTGCCGCCGCCGCCGCCGGCGACGCTGATCCTGCCGACGGCGCAGCTGCCCCTGCCGCTCCAGCGCTTCCGCCCCCGCGATGCCGCCTTCGCGGCGGCGGCGCCCGACGCACCGGTCGTCGCCTTCCCGCCCGACGGGGCCGAGGTCGAGACCGGGGGCGGGCCGCTGACCGCGAAGGTCAGGAACGGTGCGCCGCCCTTCACCTGGCTGGCCAACGGCGCGCCGGTGGCGGTTGCCGACCGCGGGCGCGAGGTTGCCCTGACCCTGCCGGTCAGGGGCGCGGTCAGGCTGTCGGTGGTCGATGCGCTGGGGCGTTCGGCCTCGGTCGCGGTCACGGTGGACTGACGGCGGGGCGACGGGCCTTGCAAGGCCCGTCCGGCGCGCCGCCCGCGGCGCGCCGGATGCGGTTTGCAAACCGCATCCCGGCGCTATCGCGCCGGCAGGCCCTGCCCCAGCGGGCGCGCCTCGATGACGACGAAGGCCTGCGCCCAGGGGTGGTCGTCGGTCAGCGAGACATGGACGATCGCCTCGTGCCCCGGCGGGGTCATGGCCGCCAGCCTCTCGGCCGCCCAGCCGGTCAGCTGCATCACCGGCTGGCCGCTGCGCAGGTTGGTAACGCCCATGTCCTTCCAGGCGATGCCCATGCGCAGGCCCGTGCCCAGCGCCTTCGAGCAGGCCTCCTTGGCCGCCCAGCGCTTGGCGTAGGTCCCCGCGACGTCGGCCCGGCGTGCAGCCTTGCGCTGCTCGGTCTCGGTGAACACGCGGTTCCTGAAGCGATCGCCGAAACGCGCAAGCGTTCCGGCGATCCGGTCGATATTGGCAAGATCGGTGCCGATCCCGAGGATCACGGGGCCGGTTCCGTCTTCGGCGTCAGGCGGTCTGGCCTTCGGCCGGGGTCTCGCCCGAGAAGGACATCGCAAGGGCCGCGACGCCGTTCGACAGGAGCTCGACGCCCAGAAGGATGCCGAGGATCACGGCGGCCGAATACGGGAAGTTCGAGAAGACCATGATCGCCAGGACGACCGAGACGATGCCCGACAGGACGATCAGGCCGCGGTATTCCACGCCCTTGTAGGTCAGCCCGAGGATCACCTTGGCGATGCCCGAGACGAGGAACAGGATCGCGAGGACCCAGGTCAGGGTCAGCGCGCCCATCACCGGATCGCCGATGATGCGCACCCCGACGAGGACCATGATCAGGCCGAGGATCAGCGCCCAGATGCGCCCGCCCCAGCCCTCGATGCGGAACACGGCGACGATCTGGAGGACGCCGAGGACGAGAAAGGCCCATCCGGCGATGAGTACTGCCGCCAGCGTGGCGGGCATCGGGTTGAAGATGGCATAAAGCCCGGCCAATACCGACAGCGCGCCAACGATGATGAGCAAGACCTTCGACATGTCGTTCCCTCCGAAACGCGGCCTCTGGCGGGCCGCACGCTGCCAAGGATAATCCCGCGGGCGCCCGCGCGGAAACGAATTATCCACAGGATCGGGCCTCCGGTGCAGGGCAGCCACAGGCCCGGGGCCGCCGCCACGCCGGCGCCCGATCGCCTCCGGTCAGGCCGCGCGGGCCGCGTCCATGATGCGGCGCATCTCGGCGATGGCGGGCCCGAGGCCGCGGAAGATCGCCTCGCCGATCAGGAAATGCCCGATGTTCAGCTCCCGCACCTGCGGGAAGGCCGCCACCGGGGCGACCGTGTCGTAGGTCAGGCCGTGGCCCGCATGGACCTCGAGGCCGAGGCCATGCGCGAAGGCCGCCATCTCGCCGAGCCGCGCAAGCTCGGCATCGCGCGCCGCGAACTCGCCGGCGGCATGGTGGTCGCAGTAGGCCCCGGTATGCAGCTCCACCACCGCCGCCCCGATCCGGTGCGCCGCCTCGATCTGGCGGGGGTCGGCGGCGATGAAGATCGACACGCGGCAGCCCGCCTCCCTGAGGGGGGCGATGAAATGGGCCAGCCGGTTCTCCTCGCGCGCCACCTCGAGCCCGCCCTCGGTCGTGCGCTCCTCGCGCCGCTCGGGCACGATGCAGACGGCATGGGGCCGGTGGCGCAGCGCGATCCGCTGCATCTCCTCGGTCGCCGCCATCTCGAAGTTCAGCGGCAGCGTCAGCTCGGCCACCAGCCGCTCGATGTCGCGGTCCGAGATGTGGCGGCGGTCCTCGCGCAGATGCGCCGTGATGCCGTCGGCCCCGGCCTCCTCGGCCAGCAGGGCGGCCCGCACGGGGTCGGGATAGGCCGATCCGCGCGCGTTCCTGACGGTCGCCACATGGTCGATGTTCACGCCTAGGCGCAGGTCGCGGGTGCTGGAAGAAGGCGGCATGTCGGGCTCCGGTCCGTCAGACGCCGCAGACCCTAGCCGGGTTCGCCGCGCTCATCCACCCCGGGCGCCGCGGCCCCCTGCGCGCCGCCACCGCCCGCCGCCTCCGCCGCCGCCTCCGCCTCCGCCGCCGCCCCGCGCAGCTTCATCATCCGCTCCTGCAGCTTGCGCGCCCGCCGCGCCTTGTAGGCGCCGACGACCGGCAGCGTCAGGTAATGGCCGATCACGCCGGCGATCGTGCCCAGGATCAGGCCCCCGGTCATGTAGGGCACGAAGATCGCCCGGAAGAACAGGCCGAGATTCTCCCAGTGCGCGATATCGGCGGTGAAGGCCGCGCGCAGGTTCCGCCAGACCTCGCCCGTGGCACCGCCGAAGGCGTCGGCGATCTCCTGGAAGGTCAGCACGCTCTCGCTGCCCAGCAGGAAGTGGCCCAGCTCGACCGACCCGTAGGCGATCAGCGGCATGGTGACCGGGTTGCCGATGAAGGTGGCCAGCAGCGCGGCCAGGATATTGCCGCAGATCACCCAGGCGATGGCGGCTGCCCCGAGGAAGTGGAAGCCGAAGAGCGGCGTGAACGAGATGAGGACGCCGGCAAAGACGCCGCGCCCGATCCGGTGGGGGGCGTCCGGCAGCCGCCGGACACGGTGGATGACGTAGGTGCCGGCCCGCCGCCAGCCCCCGCGCGGGTAGACCATGTCGCTGAAGGTTTCCGCCCAGCCCTTCGGCCTGCGGCGCTTGAACACCACGCCAGCCCCCCGCTCGCCCGCCGGCACCTTCAGGGCTTGCGGCCGAGGTCCCGGTAGCGTTCCACATGCGCCACGTCGCTTTCCGCTTCAAGGGCCGTGAGCACCATGTGAAGATGTTCGGCGTCGCGCAGTTCGACCTCGATGATCAGCCGGTAGAAGTCGGGCTTGCGATCGACGAAGGTCAGGTCCGAGATGTTCGCCTTCTGCTCGCCGATCAGCGTGCAGATCCGCCCCAGCACGCCCGCGTCGTTGGCGATCGTCAGGTTCAGGCTGACCCCGTGGACCGGCGCATGCCGCCCGGAATGCCAGTGCAGGTCCACCCAGCGCTGGGGCTGGTTCTCGAATTCGACGAGGGCCGGGCAGTCGATGGCATGGACCACCACGCCCTGCCCGCGATAGGTGATGCCGACGATCCGCTCGCCGGGCACCGGCTGGCAGCAGTTGGCGCGCCGGAACGACTGGTCCGCCGCCAGCCCGGCGACGGCGCGGTGGGCGTCGATCTCCTCGGTGGTGCGCGCCGCCAGCTCGGGATAGAGCGCCTCGATCACGTCGCGGGCGGTCAGCTCGGCGCTGCCGATGCGGGCGAGGACCTCTGTCTCGCTGGCCAGGCCCAGGGTCTTGGCCGCCGTCCGCAGCGCCTTGTCGGTGACCTTGCGCCCGACATGTTCGAAGGCCACGCGCGCCAGCTCCTGCCCCAGCTTGACGAAGCGCTCGCGGTCCTCCTCGCGCAGGCTGCGGCGGATCGCGGCCTTGGCGCGCCCGGTGACCACGATGTCGATCCAGCTGACCTGCGGGCGCTGGCCGGCCGCGGTGATGATCTCGACCGACTGGCCGTTCTTCAGCCGCGTCCAGAGCGGCACCCGGATCCCGTCCACCTTGGCGCCGACGCAGGAATTGCCGATCCGGGTATGGATCGCATAGGCGAAGTCCAGCGGCGTCGCGCCGCGCGGCAACTGGATCACGTCGCCCTTCGGCGTGAAGCAGAAGACCTGGTCGGAATACATCTCGAGCTTCACGTTCTCGAGGAACTCGTCGTAGTCCTCGCCCTGGTCGAAGCGCTCGGTCAGGGTGGCGATCCAGCGCGTCGGATCGACGGCGAAGGGGTTCTGCGTGCGCTCGCCGTCGCGGTAGGACCAGTGCGCGGCGACGCCGGCCTCGGCCACCTCGTGCATCTGTCGGGTGCGGATCTGCACCTCCACCCGCTTGCCGTCCCGCCCCGAGACGGTGGTGTGGATCGACCGGTAGCCGTTCGTCTTGGGCTGGCTGATATAGTCCTTGAACCGCCCCGGCACGGCGCGCCAGCGCTGGTGGATCACGCCCAGGATGCGGTAGCAGTCGGCCTCGCTCTGGCAGATGATGCGGAATCCGTAGATGTCCGACAGGCGGCTGAAGGCCAGCTGCTTCTCCTGCATCTTGCGCCAGATCGAATAGGGCTTCTTGGCGCGGCCGTAGACATCGGCCTCGATCCCCGCCCGCTCGAGCTCGGCCGAGATGTCGCCCGTGATCTTGTGGATCAGGTCGCCCGATTCCTTCTGCAGCGTGATGAAGCGCCGGATGATCGAGGCGCGCGCCTCGTTGTTCAGCACCTTGAACGCCAGGTCCTCGAGCTCCTCGCGCATCCACTGCATGCCCATGCGTCCGGCCAGCGGCGCATAGATGTCCATCGTCTCGCGCGCCTTCTGGGCCTGCTTCTCGGGCGCGAGCGACTTGATCGTGCGCATGTTGTGCAGCCGGTCGGCCAGCTTGACCAGGATCACCCGCAGGTCCTTCGACATGGCCATGAACAGCTTGCGGAAGTTCTCGGCCTGCTTGGTCTCCGACGACGAAAGCTGCAGGTTCGTCAGCTTCGTCACCCCGTCCACCAGTTCGGCGATCTCCTCGCCGAAGCGCCTGGCGATCTCGGCATAGGTGGACTTGGTGTCCTCGATCGTGTCGTGCAGCAGCGCCGTGACGATGGTGGCATCGTCCAGCCGCTGTTCGGTCAGGATCGCGGCGACGGCGACGGGGTGGGTGAAGTAGGGCTCGCCCGAGCGGCGGAACTGCCCCGCATGCATCAGCAGCCCGTAGTCGAAGGCGCGGGCGATCAGCTCGGCATTGGTATGCGGGTTGTAGTTGCGGACCAGCGCGATCAGGTCGTCGACATCGATCATGCTGGCCGTCCCGTCCGGCCCGGCCGGATCAGGCTTCCCTCTGGGCGTCCATCAGGGCGCGCAGCAGCTTCTCTTCGGACATGTCGTCGTCCACCGGGGCCGGGCGGTCGATCTCGCCCGCGACGAGAAGCGCCATCGCGTCCTCCTCGGGCTCGTCCACCTCGATCTGCGTCTGGTAGCTCTCGATCAGCCGTTCGCGCAGGGCATTGGCGTACTGCGTCTCCTCGGCGATCTCGCGCAGGGCGACGACGGGGTTCTTGTCGTTGTCGCGGTCCACGGTGACGGGCGAGCCCGCGGCGATCTCGCGGGCGCGGTGGGCGGCCAGAAGCACAAGCTCGAACCGGTTCGGAACCTTGTCAACGCAGTCTTCAACCGTCACGC
This sequence comes from Paracoccaceae bacterium, assembly GCA_026417295.1. Classification (GTDB taxonomy): domain Bacteria; phylum Pseudomonadota; class Alphaproteobacteria; order Rhodobacterales; family Rhodobacteraceae; genus JAOADN01. The sequence continues at coordinate 26,953 of JAOADN010000006.1, read as the reverse complement.
GGGCCATCGGGCACTCCGGGATAGAGTCTGAACAGGGAAGCCGCTATGTAGGCCCACCGGCGGCGCTTGACAAGCGGCGATCACGGCACGAACGGGCGAAGCCCTGCGGTTGCCGCCGCGGGCAGGCGCGCCAGCATCCCGGCCACGGTCAGCCCGGACAGCGGATGGCGCCAGCCCGGCAGGACCTCGCTCAGGGGCGCCAGCACGAATCCGCGGTCCTGCAGGCGCGGATGCGGCAGGATCAGGGCTTCCGGCGCCTCGCGGCGCTGCGCCCCGTCGGGCAGCGTGATCCAGCGCCGGACCGTCGCCTCGTCGGGCAGGACCGCATCGCCCGCAAGCAGCAGGTCGAGGTCCAGCGTGCGCGGCCCCCAGCGTTCCCGGCGCACCCGCCCGAACGCGGCCTCGATGCCGTGCAGGCGGTCCAGGACCGCACCGGGCGCGGCCGGCAGGCGCACCAGCGCCACGGCATTCACGAAATCGGGGCCCGAGCCGGCAGGCCAGGCGGGCGAGCGCCAGAATCGGCTGACCGCGAAGGGCCGCAGGTCCGCCGCGGCCATCGCCTCCAGCGCTGCGGCGAGTGTCCTTTCGGGCACACCCGCGGCTGACGTGGCGTTAGCCCCCAGCGCGATCGCTGCGGTGGCGGCCGGCAGTTCACGCTTCGTCACTTGTCACATTCCCGTTTTGCTTTAGATTCGGTCGCGTCGCGCAGTACGGCAGGCCGGTTTTAAGCTACCCGATTTCCATCCCCGCCGATCGGCGCATTTTCGAAAGGGAGATTTGATGTTCTACAAGGACGAACGGCTCGCGCTGTTCATCGACGGGTCCAACCTCTATGCGGCGGCCAAGGCGCTGGGCTTCGACATCGACTACAAGCTCCTGCGCCAGGAATTCGAGCGTCGCGGCAAGCTCCTGCGCGCCTTCTACTACACGGCGCTGCTCGAGAACGAGGAATATTCGCCGATCCGGCCGCTGGTGGACTGGCTGAACTACAACGGCTTCACCATGGTGACGAAACCGGCCAAGGAATACACCGATGCCCAGGGCCGCCGGAAGGTGAAGGGCAACATGGACATCGAGCTGACCGTCGATGCGATGGAGCTCGCCCCCCGGGTCGATCACATCGTGCTCTTCTCGGGCGACGGCGATTTCCGCCCCCTCGTCGAAAGCCTCCAGCGCCAGGGCGTGCGCGTCTCGGTCGTCTCGACGATCCGCAGCCAGCCGCCGATGATCGCCGACGAGCTGCGCCGCCAGGCCGACAACTTCATCGAGCTCGACGCCCTGCGCGAAGTCATCGGCCGCCCGCCGCGCGAGCCCCGCGACCTGCGCGAGGATGTGCCGGGCACGGTGGCGCAGTAGGCACGGGGCGCCCCTGCCATGCATGCCCTGCTGACGCCCGCGGATGTCGAGGCCTACCGGCGGGACGGCGTGGTCCTGGTCCGCGGGCTCTTCGCCGACCATGTGGACCTGCTGCGCGCGGGCATCGAGCAGAACATGTCGATGCCCGTGCCCCATGCCTTCGAGAATCTCGCCCCCGGCGAGGCCGGGCGCTTCTTCGATTCCTACTGCAACTGGCAGCGCATCCCCGCCTTCGAGACGGTGATCCGCGAAAGCCCGGCGGCCGAGGTCGCGGCCGACCTGATGGGATCGGACAGGGTCCAGCTCTTTCACGACCACGTCCTCGTCAAGGAGCCGGGCACGGCGAAACCCACGCCCTGGCACCAGGACGGCCCCTACTATTTCGTCCAGGGCGAGCAGACGATCAGCTTCTGGTCGCCGCTCGACCCGGTGACCGAGGCCACGCTGCGCTGTGTCGCGGGCTCGCACCGCTGGCCAAGGCCGGTCCTGCCCAAGCGCTGGCTTGCGGGGGGCGACTTCTACCCCGATCCCGCCGACTGGATGCCGGTGCCGGACCCCGATGCCGAGGGCATGCCGATCCGCGAATGGGCGATGGAGCCCGGCGATGCCGTGGCCTTCGACTTCCGCACGCTGCACGGCGCGCGCGGCAATGTCTCGGACGTCCGGCGGCGCGCCTTCTCGCTGCGGCTCGTCGGCGACGACGCGCGCTACGTCGAACGGCCCGGTCCGACCTCGCCGCCCTTCCCCGGCCACGGGATGAAGCCAGGCGACCGCCTGCGCGAGGACTGGTTCCCGGTGATCTGGTCGCGCGCGTCCTGAAGCCGCCATGCCCTTCGCCCGGGGCCGCCCCGCACCGCCCCGGGGGCGCCGGGGGCCCTTCGCCCGGGGGCCTGTCCGCGATCCGCCCTCCAGCACCCCCTCGACAGGCGGTCCGCGCCCCCTTACCAGTCGGCCCATGACCAAGCCCCGGCTCGACCTCTTCCTCGCCGCCCCGCGCGGCTTCTGCGCCGGCGTCGACCGCGCCATCAAGATCGTCGAGATGGCGCTGCAGAAATGGGGCGCCCCCGTCTATGTCCGGCACGAGATCGTCCACAACCGCCATGTCGTGGACGGGCTGCGCGCGAAGGGCGCCATCTTCGTCGAGGACCTGGCGGACTGCCCGGACGACCGGCCGGTCATCTTCTCGGCGCATGGCGTGCCGAAATCCGTCCCGGCCGAGGCGGCGCGACGCGGGATGATCGCCGTCGATGCGACCTGCCCGCTTGTGACCAAGGTCCACAACGAGGCCGCGCGCCACCATGCCGAAGGTCTCCAGATGGTGATGATCGGCCACGCCGGCCACCCCGAGGTCGAGGGCACGATGGGCCAGCTTCCGCCCGGCGAGGTCCTCCTGGTCGAGACCGTGGCCGATGTCGCGGCCCTGTCGCCGAAGGATCCCGGACGGCTCGCCTTCATCACCCAGACGACGCTTTCGGTCGACGACACGGCCGAGGTCGTGGCCGCGCTCAGGGCCCGCTTTCCCGCCATCGTCGGCCCCCGGCGCGAGGACATCTGCTATGCCACCACCAACCGCCAGGCGGCGGTGAAGGCCATCGCGCCGCGGATCGACGCGCTTCTGGTGATCGGCGCCCCCAATTCGTCGAACTCGATGCGGCTGGTCGAGGTGGGGCGGGCCGCGGGCTGCGCCCATGCCCAGCTCGTCCGGCGCGCCGCCGACATCGACTGGCGCGCCCTCGACGGGGTCAGGGCGGTCGGGCTGACGGCGGGGGCCTCGGCCCCCGAGGAGCTGGTGGACGAGGTCATCGGGGCCTTCCGCGACCGCTTCGCGCTGCGCGTCGAGCTGGTCGAGACGGCCGTCGAACGGGTCGAGTTCAAGGTGCCGCGCATCCTGCGGGAGGATCTCTGATGCGGGCCGCCCGTCCCTGCCCGGCCGCGGCCCTTTCCGCCGCCATGGTTGCGGCCCTGGTGCTCGGGGCCGGCACAGGCCCTGCCCCTGCCGGGGGAAGCCCGGCCGGAGCGGAGGCCCTGGCCACCTACAGCCAGTCCTCGGGCAGCCTGCCGCCGGCCCATGCCTGGCAGCTCGACGTGACGATCGCGCAAGGGGGGACGCTGGCGCTGCGCTTCTGCCGCGGCTACCGGACCGAGGGGCCGGCCTGCCACGCCGCGACGGCGGTGCCGGACCCCGGGCGGGTCGATGCGATCCTGCGGGCGGCCCGCGCCTCGGGCCTGGCCGCGGATCCGGCGCGCCGGCTCGAGGATGCGGCGATCCCGGTGGGCGGGCCGACGCGGCAGGGCACCGTGCGGCTCGACGGGGCCGTCCTCGACCTTCCCGCCTTCCCGCGGCCCGAGGATGCGCCGCGCGTCGCCGCGGTGCTCGATGCGATCGCCGCCGCCATCCCGGCGGCCCTGCTGGCCGAGGCCGAGGCCGCCGCGAGGGCGCCGTGAGCCCCGTGAGCCCCGGCGCCCCGATCCCCGCCGCCGCGCCGGCCGGCCATGGCTGAGCTCTTCGCCTATACCGACGGCGCCTGTTCGGGCAATCCCGGGCCCGGCGGCTGGGGGGTGCTGCTCGTTGCGCGCGAGGGCGACAGGGTGCTGCGCGAACGCGAGCTCTCGGGCGGCGAGGCCATGACCACCAACAACCGGATGGAGCTGCTGGCGGCGATCAACGCGCTGGAATCGCTGCGGCGCGGGGCGGCGATCACGCTGGTCACCGACAGCGCCTATGTGAAGAACGGGGTCACGGGCTGGATTCACGGCTGGAAGCGGAACGGCTGGCGCACGGCCGACGGCAAGCCGGTGAAGAACGCCGAACTCTGGCAGCGCCTCGATGAGGCGCAGGCGCGCCACAGCGTCACCTGGGAATGGATCCGGGGCCATGCCGGCCATCCCCAGAACGAGCGCGCCGATGCGCTGGCCCGGGCCGGGATGGCGCCCTTCCGTCCGGCCGGGGGCGGGCGGGGCGCCTGATCCTCCCGCGCGCCGCGCGGGCCGGGGGGACGGGCCTTGCAAGGCCCGTCGCCCGGCCGCGGTTAAGGCGGAAAGGGGGTCAGTCCGCCGCCGCGCCCTCGGGGAACCAGCGCAGCGCAAGAAGCGTCAGCACCACCAGCACCGCCCAGCCCCCGGGGCGCGAGATCAGCCACAGGGCAAGGCCGAGGCCCCAGCCGAACAGGCGGGTTCCGGCGCCGGCGATGCCCGAGATCAGGAAGCCCATCGTCCTATCCGCGCGGGCCGTAGCGCTGCCACAGCCATACGACCAGCATCGCGCCCAGCACGGCGCCCACGAATCCCGACAACAGGCCCGCCATCGCGATCAGCGCCCGCAGGACCAGGCCGCCGATCACCGCCCCCAGCGCGCCCAGCGCCACCGTGGTCACCAGGTCGGCCTCCACCCGCATCAGCCGCGTGGCGAACAGCCCGGCCGCCGCCCCGATGATGATCATCGCCAGAAAACCCATCAGACCCCCGGTCCCGCCTCGTCTGCCATGTCCGCCATGCCCGCCCCCTGCCGGGCAATATGGGCGCGGCCCGCCGCGAAGTGAAGTCAGTCCAGCCGGTCCGGCAGCGCCATCCCGCGCAGGGCCTCGCCCGCCGGCAGGGCCCGCCGGCCCTCGCGCTGCAGCTCGGTGATCTCGACCGCCCCCTCGCCGCAGGCCACGACCAGCCCGTCGATGACGTCGCCGGGCCGGCCGCCGCCCGGCGCCCGGCGCGACCGCAGGAGCCGCAGCCTTTCGCCCCCCGCCAGGCACCAGGCGCCGGGATGGGGCGAGAGGCCGCGGATCAGCCGGTCCACCTCGACGGCCGGGCGCGCCCAGTCGATCCGCGCCTCGGCCTTGCCGATCTTGGCCGCATAGGTCGCCCCCGTCGCCGGCTGCGGCACCGGCGTCAGCCCGTCCAGCCCCTCCAGCGCCGCCACGATCAGCCGCGCCCCCAGCGCGGCCAGCCGGTCGTGCAGGTCGCCCGTCGTCTCCTCCGCGCCGATCTCCGTTGCCTCCGCCATCAGCACGGGCCCCGTGTCCAGCCCCTCGTCCATGCGCATGATCGACACCCCGGTCCGGGCGTCTCCCGCCATGACCGCCCGGTGGATCGGCGCCGCCCCGCGCCAGCGCGGCAGGAGCGAGGCATGGATGTTCAGGCAGCCGCGACGCGGCGCCGCCAGCACCGCCGGCGGCAGGATCAGCCCGTAGGCGACGACCACCGCCACATCGGCCCCGAGGGCCGCGAACTCCGCCTGCGCCGCGCCGTCGCGAAAGGTCGCGGGGTGGCGCACCGCCAGGCCCAGCCCGCGGGCGCGCGCCTCGACGGGAGAGGGGCGCGCCTTCTGGCCGCGACCGGCCGGCCGCGGCGGCTGGCAGTAGACGGCGACGATCTCGTGGGCGGCCGCCACCGCCTCCAGCGCGGGCACCGCGAAATCCGGCGTGCCCATGAAGACGACCCTCACCGCGGCCTCCCCGGCGCGCCGGCCCGACCACGGCGCTGCACCCCTGCCGGAGGGGCCGTCACATCCGGGCCCGTTCGCGCTTCAGCTTCTCCATCTTGCGGGTGATCAGCTGGCGCTTCAGCGGGGTCAGGTAGTCGATGAACAGCCTGCCGTTCAGGTGGTCGATCTCGTGCTGCACGCAGGTCGCCCAGAGGCCGGTGAAATGCTCCTCCCGCGCCGCCCCCTCGAGGTCCGTCCAGCGCACCCGCACCTCGGCCGGGCGCACCACGTCGGCATACTGGTCGGGGATCGACAGGCAGCCCTCCTCGTAGGTGTTCGTGCTCTCCGAGGCCCAGACCACCTCGGGATTGATCAGGACCATCGGCCGCGCCGGCAGGTCGGGGTCCTTCACGCAGTCCATCACCAGCATCCGCTTCAGAAGGCCGATCTGCGGCGCCGCCAGGCCTATGCCGGGCGCCTCGTACATCGTCTGCAGCATGTCCGCCGCCGTCGCGCGCAGCTCGTCGGTGATCGCCGTCACGGGTTCGGCGACCTTCTTCAGGCGCGGGTCGGGATGGATCAGGATCGGCCTTACGGTCATGGCGGTGATCTAGGCGAAGGTGCGAATCCGCGCAAGACGCGGGGCGGCGGCCCCGCGGCCTGTCGGCAGGGGACATGGTTCCGGAAAAATTGAACAGTACGGAACGATGTATCCACAATAGCTGTATGTTCGGAACGAATTCCCATTCTACGCCCAAGGAACGGATTGATCGTCCACCCGGCACCGTGCTACCGGTCGGGCCGGGCGGCTTGCGCCCGCGGATGGCGGCACTAACCTGACACGATGACTGACGACGCGGACACCGATTTCGACAGGCCGATCGACCGGCGCGGCACCCACTGCATCAAGTGGGACGGGATGGAGGCGCTCTACGGCATCCCGGCATCCGGGGGCCTGGCCATGTGGGTCGCCGACATGGATTTCGCTCCGCCGGCCCCGGTCCAGAAGGCGGTCGAGCGCATGGCCGCCCACGGCATCTACGGCTATTTCGGCGACGATGCCGACTACCTCGCGGCGATCCGCTGGTGGATGGCCGAACGCCATGGCTGGGATGTCCCGCCCGAGGCGATCCTCACCACCCACGGCCTCGTCAACGGCACGGGCCTGTGCATCGACGCCTTCACCGCCCCCGGCGACGCCATCGTGCTGACGACGCCCGTCTACCATGCCTTCGCGCGGGTGATCCGCGCCGCCGGGCGCAGCGTCACCGAATGCCCGCTGGTGAACGACGCCGGCCGCTACCGGCCGGACTTCGACGCCTGGGATGCGCGGATGACCGGGCGCGAGCGGATGATCATCCTCTGCTCGCCGCACAATCCCGGCGGCCGCGTCTGGACCGAGGGCGAACTGCGCGGCTTCGCCGATTTCGCTCGCCGCCACGACCTGATCCTGCTCAGCGACGAGATCCACCACGATCTCGTCTATCCGGGGCGGCGGCACATGGTGATGGAACGCGCCGCCCCCGACCTCGCCGGCCGCCTCGTCACCATGACCGCGGCGACCAAGACCTTCAACATCGCCGGCTGCCATACCGGCAACGTGATCATCCGCGATCCCGGCCTGCGCGCGCGCCTTCAGGCCCGCCTCGCGGCGCTCGGCATCTCGCCCAACAGTTTCGGCATGCACATGACGACGGCCGCCTATTCGCCCGGGGGCGCCGCCTGGGTCGACCGGCTTGTCGCCTATCTCGACGGCAACCGCCGCCTCTTCGACGCGGGCGTCAACGCCATCCCCGGGGTGCGCTCGATGCCGCTCGAGGCGACCTACCTCTCCTGGGTCGACTTCTCGGGCACCGGGATGACCGCCGCCGAGATCACCGCCCGGGTCGAGAAGGGGGCGCGGATCGCCACCAACCACGGGCCGACCTTCGGCACCGGGGGCGAGGGCTTCCTGCGCTTCAACATCGCCACCCGCCGCGCCCTGGTCGCCGAGGCGGTCGAACGCCTGCACGACGCCTTCCGCGACCTGCAATGAGGCTCGACCGCCGCCTCGTCGCCGCGGTCGTGCTGGTGCTGGCCCTGCTGAAGCTTGCCGAATGGGCGGTGCGGACGGGCGCCGGCCCCGGGCGGCCCGCAGCCGTCCATGTCACGACGCTCACGACCGATCCCTGATCTCAGGCGCGGGGCAGCAGCCCCGCCGGCGCGTTCTCGTCCCGCACGAAGTCCAGCGGCGCCTTCTCCTCGGCCGGGGTGGACCGCTTCATCACGCAGATCAGCTCGCCCTCCTCGACCGCCGAGGCGATGATGAGGCAGGTATAGACGTGACGGCCCCCGTCATAGATGTCCACCAGCCCGCGCAGATGCGCGACCTGGTCGGCGTCCAGCGCGAATCCGTCCTCCCAGAAGCGCAGGATCGGCCAGACCTCGTCGCCCGCCACGACGCGCAGCCGCGCGCGGCGGCGAAGGTCGCGCCTGCGCGCCTCCTCCAGCCCGGCCCGGACCTCGCGTGGCAGAAAGTCCGTCATCGGCACCCTTCGCCCTTCCCCCGCTTCAGGATGTGAGGCGCACCGGCCCGGAATCAAGCGCTTCCTGCCGCGGGTGCGGAAACTGCGGCCGATTGGGCGCGGATGGCGACCGATCCCTCTGCCCGGCGCGGGATTGTCCACGCGCGGCCCCCGCCCCGCCGGCCCGGAGGCGACGGTTCAGTGCGGCCTGCCGTGATGCTCGACGACGGCGGCCAGGTCCTCGGGCCGCGTGCCCCGCGGCAGGAAGGCGAAGGCGTTCGGGATGTGGCGAAAGATCGAACCGTCCGAGAAGAAGCTCGTGCTGGTGACGAAGACGACCCTGGCCGCCGGCTGGCGATAGCTCGCGTAATCGGCCACCGCGAAGGCGCTGCCCTCCTTCAGCACCAGGTCCAGCACGATCACGTCGAAGGGCCGCGCCCCGATCCGCGCCACCGCCTCGTCCTGCGAATGCACGGCCTCGACCGTCGCCCCCGAGCGCTCGAGATGGCGCTGCCAGACGGCGCCCAGGTCCGGCTCGCTCTCGACGATGAGGACTCGGGTCGACATCCGTCATCCGTTCCCTGAAAGAGGCTGGGGCAGCCACGCGCTGCCTTTTGCCCCGGCCGCGGATATGAAGAACCTTACGCAGCGTAAAGGCGACGGCATGATTCGTGACAGACAAGTTTCGGCGAGTTCCTGCCGGCCGGCCGTTCAACAGCGGCGATCCTGCATGCGGATCGGGCACGCGCTTCTCGTCTGCGGATCGCTCCTGCCCTCTGCCGCAACCGCCGATTGCGGCGGCAGTTTCCCCGCCTTCCTCGACGGCCTGCGGGCCGAGGCCGAATCGCGCGGCATCGACGGGGCCGTCGCGGCAGGGTTCCTTGCCGGGGCGCGGCTCGATCCGGCGGTCATCCGGGCGGACCGCGCGCAGGGCGTGTTCCGCAAGGACTTCATCGCCTTCTCGCGCGCGCTCATCTCGCGCGGGCGGCTCGAGACGGGGCGCGCCAGGGCGGCCGAATTCGCCGACGTCTTCGACCGCGCGGCGCGCGACCATGGCGTTCCCCGCGGCGTCCTTCTGGCCCTCTGGGCCTTCGAGACCGATTACGGCCAGGTCCAGGGCGACTTCAACACCCGCGACGCGCTGGTCACGCTGGCCCATGACTGCCGCCGCCCCGGACTGTTCCGCCCGCAGGTCTTCGCGGCGATGGAGCTGTGGCGGCGGGGCGATTTCGATCCCGACCGCACGACCGGCGCCTGGGCGGGAGAGATCGGCATGGTCCAGATGCTGCCCGCCGACATCCTGAAGAACGGCGTGGACGGCGACGGCGACGGTCATGTGCGGCTCAAGACCTCGGCCCCGGATGCGCTCCTGTCGGGGGCGCGGATGCTGGCGGGCCTCGGCTGGCGCCCGGGCGAGCCCTGGCTGCAGGAGATCGTCGTCCCCCCGACCCTCGACTGGTCGCTGACCGGCCTCGGCCACAGGATGACGACCGGGGAATGGGCGGCCCTCGGCGTCACCGCGCGCGAGGGCAGCCTGGCGCCCGGCCTGCCGGCCTCGGTCCTGCTGCCGATGGGGCGCAGGGGGCCGGCCTTCATGGCCTATCCGAACTTCGACGTGTTCTTCGAATGGAACCAGAGCTTCGTCTACGTGACGACCGCCGCCTATTTCGCGACCCGGCTTGAAGGGGCGCCCGTCTATCTGGCGGGCGATCCCGAACCCGGCCTGTCGGGCGAGCAGATGATCCGCCTGCAGGAACGGCTTCAGGCCCTGGGCCACGATGTCGGGGCGATCGACGGCATCCTCGGCGAACGCACGCGCAAGGCCGTGCAGGCCGAACAGCAGCGGCTGGGCCTGCCCGCCGATGCCTGGCCGACCCCGGCGCTCCTGGCCGCGCTCGACTGAACGCGCTCCCGGCCGCGCCGGCGGAACGCGCCGGCGGAACGGGCCGGCCCGGCTCAGGCGGGCTCAGCAGGGATCGACCCAGGCCAGCATCCCATCGGCATGGCAGGTCTTGCCCGGGCCGGCGGCGGTCACCGCGCCGCCCGCCATGGCCAGTACGAAGAGAAGCGCCGAGATCAGCGTGAATTCCTGCATGGTCGTCCCCCGGATCGGTCCGCAAGGCCACCGCTTCTAGGGATTCAGCATTAACCGGCGGTTACGCGACCAGCTGCTCGGCGCGCCTCAGGTCCACGCTGACAAGCTGGCTGACCCCCGGCTCCTGCATCGTCACGCCGAACAGCCTGTCCATGCGGCTCATCGTGACGGCATGGTGGGTGATGATCAGGAAGCGGGTGTCGGTGCGCCGCGTCATCTCGTCCAGAAGGTCGCAGAACCGCGTGACGTTGGCGTCGTCGAGCGGCGCATCCACCTCGTCCAGCACGCAGATCGGCGCGGGATTGGCCAGAAAGACCGCGAAGATCAGCGCCAGCGCCGTCAGCGTCTGCTCGCCGCCCGACAGCAGCGACAGGGTGGACAGCTTCTTGCCCGGCGGCTGGCACAGGATCTCGAGCCCGGCCTCGAGCGGGTCGTCCGACTCCACCAGCGCAAGCTGCGCCTCGCCGCCGCCGAAGAGGTGGCGGAACAGCATGGCGAAATTGCCGTTGACCTGCTCGAAGGCGGTCAGCAGGCGTTCGCGCCCCTCGCGGTTCAGCCCCTGGATGCCGGCGCGCAGCTTGCGGATCGCCTCTTCCAGATCGGCCTTCTCGGCCACCAGGGTGTCGTGCTCGGCCTGCACCGCGCGGGCATCCTCCTCGGCGCGCAGGTTGACCGCGCCAAGGGCCTCGCGCTGGCGTCGCAGGCGCCCCACCTCGGCCTCCAGCGCCTCGGCCGCCGGCATCTGCGCGGGGTCGGCGGCCAGCCGCTCCAGCAGCCCGCCGGGCGTCGCATCCGCCTCCTCGGCGATGCGTGCGGCGGCCTCCTCCGCCGCGGCCGCGGCCGCATCGGCCAGCGCCTCGGCCCGCGCCCGCGCCTCGCGCGCGTCCGAGGCCGCACGTTCCGCCTCGCGCTCGGCCTGCGCCGCCTCGCGCAGCGCCGCCTCGGCGGCCGACAGGCGGTCTGCCGCAGCGGCCTGGCGCGCCCCGGCGCCGGCCAGTCCCTCCTCCAGCATCGCCGCCCGCGCCGCGATCGCCTCGGGCGCCGCCCGCGCCGCGGCCAGCGCGGCCGCCGCCTCCTCGCGCCGGGCGGCGATTTCGGCGATCCGCGCGCCGGCGCTGGCCTGGCGACGGGCCCAGTCCTCGCGCTCGCGGCCGATCTCGGACAGCCGCCGCTCGCGCGCCTCGCCGTCGCGGCGCAGGCCGTCATGGGCGGTGCGCCGCCCCAGCATCACCGTCCGCGCCGCCTCGACCCCGGCGCGCATCTCCTCGGCCCGCGCCCGTTCGGCCGCAAGGTCGGGCAGCGCCTTCAGCGCCGCCTCGGCCTCGCCCAGCCGCTCGCGGGCGGCCCGCGCCTCGTCGGCATGGCGCGCCTCGGCCATCCGCGCCGTCTCGAGCTGCCCGCCGGCGATCGAGCGCTCGGCCTCCGCCCGGCTCAGGGCGCGGCTCGCCTCGGCCAGGGCGCCGTCGGCCACCTTGCGGGCCTCGCGCGCCAGGCGGTCGGCCTCGGAGGCCTGCGCCAGGCGCCGCGACAGCAGGTCGTGGGCCTGCGCCGCGCCCGCCGCCCGCGCCGTCGCCGCCTCGAGGTCGCGCTTCAGTTCGACCAGGCGGTTCAGCTGCTGCAGCCGCAGCGCCGAGGCCGAGGGCGCATCCTCGGCCGCTGCGCGGAAGCCGTCCCAGCGCCAGAGGTCGCCCTCCGCCGAGACCAGCCTCTGCCCGGGCAGAAGCGCCGCCTGAAGCCGCGCGCCCTCGTCGCGCCCGACCAGGCCGATCTGCCCCAGCCGGCGGGCCAGCACCGCGGGCACCTCGACCACCTCGGCCAGGGGCCTCACCCCGGGGGGCAGGGGCTGGGGGGTGCCGTAGGCGGGCAGGCGCGCCCAGCCCGTGGACCGCCCGGCCCCGACCTCGGGCGCGCGCAGGTCGTCGGCCAGGGCCGCGCCCAGCGCCTTCTCGAAACCCGCCCTCACCGTGACCCGGTCCAGCAGCTGCTCGCCGGCCTGCGCCTCGCGCTCGACAAGGCGCGTCAGCGCCGCCACCTCGGCGCGCAGGGCCCCGGCCTCGCCCTCGGCCGCCGCCCTGGCCGCCCGCGCCTCGGTCTCGCGGGCCTGGGCCTCGGTCCTGGCCTCGTCGGCGGCGGCAAGGCCGGCCTCGGCCTCGGCCGCCCTGCGCTGCGCCGCCTCCAGCCGCGCGGCCGCCGCCTGCATCGCCGCCGCCGCCGCCCCGAGCGCGTCCTCCGCCTGCCGGGCCGCCTGCCGCGCGGCCTCTGCCGCCGCCTCGCCGCGGGCAAGGACGGTGCGGGAATCGGCCAGCATCCTTTCGGCCGACTGGTGGCGCGCCGACAGCCGCGCCACGTCCTCGGTCAGCTGGCTCAGCGCCGCCTCGGCCGCCGACAGGACCGCGGCCGCCTCGGCCGCCGCCGCCGCCGCCGCGGCCAGCCGGGCCTCGTGGCCCTCGCCCGCCGCCGCCAGCGCCTCCGCCTCGGCGGCAAGCCGCAGCACCGTCTCGGCGGCGTCGCGGTCCAGCGCCGCCTCGCGGTCGCGGTCGCGGTCCAGCTCCTCGATCCGCGCCTCGAGTTCCGCGATGGCGCCGCGCGCGCGCTCCGCCTCGGCGCGCAGCCCGTCGCGCTCCACCCGCAGCCGCTGCAGGAGGGCGGCGGCGATGGCCTCTTCCTCGCGCGCCGGCGGCAGCGCCGCCTCGGCCGCCTGTCGCGCCGCCGATGCCGCCCGCGCCCCGGCCTCGGCCCGGGCCGCCGCACGCAGCCGCTCCTGCAGCTCGGCCGCCGCCGCCGCGCGCGCCGCATCGGCCTCGCGCCAGCGGCGATAGAGCAGCATTCCCTCGGCCCGGCGCAGCTCCTCGCCGATCTCGCGGTAGCGCGCCGCCTGCCGCGCCTGCCGCGCCAGCCCCTGAAGCTGCTGGGAAAGGCCCTCGATCACGTCGTCGACGCGCGTCAGGTTCGCCTCGGCCGCCTGCAGCTTCAGCTCCGCCTCGTGACGGCGCTGGTAAAGGCCCGAGATGCCGGCCGCCTCCTCCAGCACGCGACGCCGGCTCTTCGGCCGCGCGTTGATCAGTTCGCTGATCTGCCCCTGACGGACCAGCGCCGGGCTGTGCGCCCCGGTCGAGGCATCGGCGAACAGCATCTGCACGTCGCGCGCGCGCATCTCGCGCCCGTTCGCGCGATAGGCCGATCCGGCGTCGCGGGTGATCCGGCGGGTGATCTCCAGCACGTCCTCGTCGTTGAAGCCGGCCGGCGCCAGACGTTCGCTGTTGTCGATGGTGATCGCCACCTCGGCGAAGTGGCGCGCCGCGCGCGAGGCCGCACCCGCGAAGATCACGTCCTCCATGCCCTCGCCGCGCATCGCCGTCGGGCGGTTCTCGCCCATGACCCAGCGCAGCGCCTCGAGCAGGTTCGACTTGCCGCAGCCGTTCGGCCCGACGATGCCGGTCAGCCCCTCGCGGATCACGACCTCGGTCGGATCGACGAAGCTCTTGAATCCGTTCAGGCGCAGGCGCGTCAGGCGCAAGGTCGCTATCCGCTCGAACCGCCCGGTTGATTCCGGGCGGTCCGCAATCCTTGGGCCTCGGGCACGGCAAGTCAACCGCCCCGCACCTCCTGTCGCGGTGCGTGCAGCCTTATCCCCAAGATATTGATCCGGGCACGGCATTGACGCCCGGCAGGTCCCGGCGGCAAATGGCAGGGCAGGCGGGAGAGGCGGCATGAACGGGGGAAGGGGCGGATGCCTGTGCGGTGCGGTCCGCTACACCTTCGACGGGCCGCCCGCATGGATGGCGTTCTGCCATTGCGAGAGCTGCCGGCGCGCCACCGGCGCGCCCGTGGCGGCCTTCCTCGGCGTCGATCGCGCGCGCCTGCACTGGACGGGCGAGAGGGCGCTTCACGCCTCCTCGCCGGGGGTCGTCCGCGGCTTCTGCGCCCGCTGCGGCACGCCCCTGTCCTACGAGACGGCGGAACGCCCCGGCGAGACCGACCTCCATGCCGGGACGCTCGACGATCCCGCGGCCTTCGTTCCCGCCGCACACGAGAACTGGAACGGCCACCTGCCCTGGCTCGCCCTCGGCGACGGGCTGCCGCGGCACCTCACGCCCCGGCGCCTCGGCCCGGACGACGATCTGGCCCCGGTCCTGGCGCTGATCCACGCGGCCTTCGCCCCGATGGCGGGGCTCGTCGATCCGCCCTCCTCGGCGGCGGCGCTCGATGCCGCCGCGCTTGGCGCCATGGCGCGCGACGCCGAGCTCTGGGTCATGGAGGACGACGGCGCGCCCGTGGCCGCGATGATCCTCTCGCCCCGGCCCGGATGCCTCCATGTCGGCAAGCTGGCCGTGGCCGCGGACCGCCGCGGCGAGGGGCACGCCCGCCGCATGATCGATCATGCGGCGCGGCGGGCGCGCGCCCTCGGCCTGGGGCAGCTGGAGCTGCAGGCCCGCGTCGAACTTGCCGGCAACCACGCCGCCTTCCGCGCGCTCGGCTTCGTCGAGGCCGGGCGCACCGCCCATCCGGGCTACGACCGGCCGACCAGCATCACCTTCCGCCGTCCGGTCTGAGGGCCGCGCCCGCGCGGGCGCGCGCCGCCGCGGGGCCGCCCCGCGGCGGCGACGGGCCTTCGAAGGCCCGTCCATGCCGCTTCGAAGCGGCATGGGATGCGGTCGCGCGACCGCATCCCCGCCCCTTCCCGCGCCCTAGCCGTTCGCGCGCAGCACCGATCCTGCCAGATAGAGCGAGCCGCAGATCAGGATGCGCGTGCCCGGATGGGCCCCGGCCAGACGCGCCACCGCCTCGTCCACCGTCCCGGCCGTGCCGGCCTCGATCCCCGCCGCCCGCGCCGCGGCCCGGGTCTCCTCGGCCGTCAGCGTGTTCCTCTCGCCGGGGATCGACACCGCCGTCAGGCTGGCCGCCACGGCTGCCAGCGGCCGCAGGTAGCCGGCGATGTCCTTGGTGTTCAGCATGCCCACGATCAGGTGCGTGGGCCGCACCGGCATCCGCGCCAGCGTCGCCGCCACCGCCGCGCCGCCCGCCGGGTTGTGCCCCCCGTCCAGCCACAGTTCGCAGGACCCCGCCGCCGCCACCAGCGGCCCCGTCCGCAGCCGCTGCATGCGCGCCGGCCATTCCGCCCGCGTCACCGCCGCCTCGCAGGCGGCCTCGTCCATGCCGATCAGCCTCAGGGCCATCAGCGCCGCGCCCGCATTGTCGATCTGGTGCGGGCCGGGCAGGTTCGGAAGCGGCAGGTCGACAAGCCCGGTCCCGTCCTGGAAGACCAGCCGCCCGCGCTCCTCCCGCGCCAGCCAGTCCCGGCCCGCGGCGAGGACGGGGGCGCCCAGGCGCTCCGCCCGCGCCTCGATCACCCCGAAACCTTCCTCCGCCTGCGGCCCCACAACCACGGGGACGCCGCGCTTGATGATCCCCGCCTTCTCGCCGGCGATCGCTGCCACCGTGTCGCCGAGATACTGCTGGTGGTCCAGCGACACCGGCGTGATGATCGTCAGCCGCGGCCGCTCGATCACGTTCGTCGCGTCCAGCCGCCCGCCCAGCCCGACCTCGAGCAGCGTCCAGTCCGCCGCGACCCGGCTGAAGGCCAGGAAGGCCGTGCAGGTCGTGATCTCGAAGAAGGTGATCGGCGCCCCGGCATTGGCGGCCTCGCATTCGGCCAGCACCTCCGCCAGGTGATCCTCCGCGATCAGCCGCCCGGCCAGGCGGATGCGCTCGTGAAAGCGGGCGAGATGCGGCGAGGTATAGGCATGCACCCTCCGCCCAGCCGCCTCCAGCCCCGCCCGGATCATCGCCTGGGTCGAGCCCTTCCCGTTCGTCCCGGCGACGTGGATCACCGGCGGGATCGACCGCTCCGGGTGGCCGAGCCGCCCGAGCAGCCGCTCCACGCGCTCGAGCGTCAGGTCGATGACCTTCGGGTGCAGCGACATCATCCGCTCGAGGATGACGTCCGATCCTTCCGCGCTCATTCGGCGGCGGCGGCCTGCACCGGCGCGGGCTCGGGCTTCGGCAGGTCGCCCTTCACCGCCGCCGGCCTGTTCATCAGCAGCCGGATCAGCGTCGCCAGCTCCTCGCGCATCCTGCGGCGGTGCACAACGCGGTCGAGCATCCCGTGGTCCAGAAGGTATTCGGCCCGCTGGAAGCCCTCGGGCAGCTTCTCGCGGATCGTCTGCTCGATGACCCGCGGCCCGGCAAAGCAGATCAGCGCCCCCGGCTCGGCGATCTGCACGTCGCCCAGCATCGCATAGCTCGCCGTCACGCCCCCCGTCGTCGGATGCGTCATGACGACGATGTAGGGCAGGCCCGCCTCCTTCACCATCTCGACGGCCACCGTGGTGCGCGGCATCTGCATCAGCGACAGGATGCCCTCCTGCATCCGCGCGCCCCCCGCCGCGGTGAAGACGACGAGCGGCAGCTTGCGCTTCACCGCGCGCTCGGCCGCGGCGATCATCGCGTTGCCGACCGCCATCCCCATCGAGCCGCCCATGAAGGCGAAGTCATGCGCCGCGACCACGGCGGGCGTGCGCAGGATCTCGCCCTCGACGACCAGCATCGTGTCCCTGGCGCCGGTCTCCTTCTGCGCCGCCTTCAGCCGCTCGGGATATTTCTTCTGGTCGCGGAAATGCAGCGGGTCGACGATCGGCTCGGGCACCCGGATCTCGGTGAAGGCCCCGCCGTCGAACAGCGATTCGAACCGCGCCCGCGGGCTGATCGCCATGTGGTGGTCGCAATTGGTGCAGACGTTCAGGTTCTCCGACAGTTCCCGGTGGAACAGCATCGTCCCGCATTCGGGGCACTTGGACCACAGGTTCTCGGGCACTTCCCGGCGGGAGAACAGCGAATTGATCTTCGGCCGGACGTAGTTGGTGATCCAGTTCATCGCCGCCTGCCTGACGTTGTCGATCCGGTCCCTCCAGATAGTCCCGCGGGGGGCGGAATGCAATCAGACGCGCAGCACCAGCCGCGCCAGAAGCCAGCCTGCCGCCATCATCAGGAAATCCGCCGCAAGGAAACGCGCCACCGTCCCGGCGTCGGTGAAGTCGGGCGCCACCGTCCACAGCGCCAGCCCGTCAAGGTTGCCCGCCAGGCCCAGCAGGATCATCGAGCCGAAATTGGTGGCGAAGTGGAAGCCGATCGCCGCGCCCAGGTTCCCCGTCCGCGCCGTCAGGTCGGCGGCGAGGCAGCCGAAGACGAAGGCCCACAGGACGACCGGAACCGCCGCCGGCCCGTAGGTCGCCGGCGAGAAATGGCCCGCCGCGAACAGGACCGAGGGGCCGGCGATCCAGGCCAGCGGCCGGCCGAACCGCGCCGCCGTCTGGCTCTGCAGGTAGCCGCGGAAGGCCACTTCCTCGGCCCCCGTCTGCACCGCCAGCCCGACGGCTGCCAGGGGCAGCCAGGCAAGGACGGTCGCCAGCGGCACGTGGCGCGCGGCCCCCTCGCCCAGCGACAGGGGCAGCAGCGCCACCTGCAAGAGGATGACCGGGCCGGCGACGCGCAGCGCGTCGCGCAGGATCCGCCCCGGCGGGGCGCCGAACAGCGTGGCCGCGCTGCGCCCGTGCAGGGCGCGCACCGCGACGAAGGCGCCGATGGCCAGGCCCGCGAAGCTGAACAGCAGCAGCACCAGCATCCCCGGCGTCGCCCCGACCGACATCGCCAGGATCACCGCGCCGGCGACGAAATCGCCGTGCGCCAGGCGGATGTACAGGAAAAGGCCCGCCATCAGCGCGACATAGACCGCCGTGCCCAGCACCGTCCCCGCGGCCAGCCGCCACAGCTGCGGCCTGGCCCGCGCGGTGGCGATCAGCCGGTCGTGCGGGGCATAGGCTGTGGGCATGGCGGCGGAACCTCGGGGCGGCCTGTGGCGCGCCCAGACCACCATGCCGCGGCGCAAAAGGCCATATCCCCGGACGGCGCGTGCAACTTTCCGCGCCTCCCCGCCGTAACTCGACCTGTCCGGCAGCAGCAGGGAAAGGGGGCGGCGATGACGGCAGGGCAGGGGAAGGGCGGGGGCAGGGCAGGGGGGCGGCTCGTCCGGCGCCATACGGTCTGGACACGCCTCACCCACTGGCTCTGGGCGGTCAGCCTGTTCTTCCTGATGCTGAGCGGGCTGCAGGTCTTCAACGCCCATCCGGTCCTCCACGTCGGCGAGGAATCGGGCTTCGCCTATGACAACGCCGTCCTCGCCATCGGCGCGACGGGCGAGGGGGCCGCCGCCCGGGGCTTCATCCGCATCCTCGGGGCGGAATTCGACACGACCGGCTTCCTCGGGGTGCAGCAGGGAACCGTCCAGGCCATTCCCGCCGCGCTGACGATCCCCAGCTACCGCAGCCTCGCCGCCGGGCGCGTCGTCCACTTCTTCTTCGCCTGGCTCCTCCTCGCCGTCCTGGCGCTCTGGCTCGTCGCGGCCGCAGCGACCGGCCACCTGCGCGATCTCGTCCCGACACGCGCCGACCTGCGGGCGCTGCCGCGCGACATCGCCGATCACGCCCGGCTCCGGCTGCGCCACGGCCGCGGCTACGGCGCGCTGCAGAAGCTCGCCTATGCCGGGGTGCTCTTCGTCCTGCTGCCGCTGATGATCCTGACCGGGCTCACCATGTCGCCCTGGTTCAATGCCTGGTTCCCCTGGACGCTCGACCTCTTCGGCGGGCGGCAGACCGCCCGCACGCTGCACTTCGCGGTCATGCTGCTGCTTGCCGGTTTCTTCGCCGTGCACATGCTGATGGTCCTGCTCGCCGGCCCCGTGAACGAGCTGCGCTCGATCCTGACGGGCTGGTACCGCATCGACCCCGACCAGGAGGGAGGCGCCGGATGAACCGCCGCATGGTCCTGCGCGCCGGCGCGACGGGCGCGGCCGTCCTCGGCCTGTCGGCCTGCCGGATCCTCGACGGGGACACGTCCCTGCGCCGGGCGATGGCCTCGGCGAACGGGCTCACCTGGCGGGTCCAGCGCGCGCTGGCCGGCGGGCGGTCGCTCGCCCGCGAATATGCCGAGGCCGACATCCGCCAGGGCATGCGCCCGAACGGCGTGACCGACCCCGACGCGGCCGACTACCTTGCGCTGAAGGCCGGCGGCTGGGCGGATTACCGGCTGCGCGTGACCGGCCTTGTCGCGCGCCCGCTGTCGCTGTCGCTCGCCGACCTGCGCGCCATGCCCGTGCGCAGCCAGATCACCCGCCACGACTGCGTCGAGGGCTGGAGCTGCATCGCCCGCTGGACCGGCACGCCGCTCGGCCTCGTGCTCGATCTGGCGCGCCCGCTGGTCGCCGCCCGCTACGCGGTGTTCCACTGCTTCGACACGATCGAGCGCGGCCTCGCGGGCGAGGTGAAGTATTACGAATCCCACGACCTGATCGATGCCTGGCATCCCCAGACGATCCTCGCCTGGGGCATGAACGGCACGGACCTGCCGGTGGCCAATGGCGCGCCGCTGCGCCTGCGCGTCGAACGCGCGCTGGGCTACAAGCACGCCAAGTACATCCACACGATCGAACTTGCCGACAGCCTCGCCGGGTTCGGCACCGGAAGGGGCAGCTACTGGGCCGACCGGGGCTATGACTGGTATGCCGGGATCTGACGGGACGCGGCCGGCATCCGGGGGGAGGGCGATGCCGGAAGGCCCGCGACGCCACCCCCCTGGGGTCCGCGCGCCCGGGGGCGCGGGCCGGCACCCGGCAAGGCCCGCCGCCCCCTCTCTGCGCGCCCCCGGGGGAAGGGCGCCGACCGGGACGGGGTGAACGGGCGCCCCCGATCTCCCCGCGCCTGAGGGGCGCGGACCGGCACCCACCCGAGGCCCGCGCGCGCTGCCCCCGGTCTCCCCGCGCCTGAGGGACGCGGACCGGCAACCATCCGAGGCCCTCTCCCTCTCGACTCCATCTCCGCGCTGCTCCGCGGGGCGCGGACCGGCACCCGCCCGAGGCCCTCGCGCTCTGCCTCCGAACCCCTCGCGCCTGAGGGGGCGGACGGGGGCAATTCCTGAATCGATCGTTAACTCGAAAATCAACCCATTGATTTCATTGACCCGGAAAGGGTGTCCCATCGTGGGACACCCCCCCGCGGCCCCCGGAACGGCGTCCCGCGGCGGCCCGTCCCGCCCTCAGGTCCAGTCCAGGACGACCTTCCCCGAGGCCCCGGACCGCATCGTCTCGAACCCCCGGGCGAAGTCCTCCGCCCTGAAGCGGTGGGTGATGACGGCCCGGACGTCCAGGCCGTTCGTCAGCATCGCGATCATCTTGTACCAGGTCTCGAAGATCTCGCGCCCGTAGACGCCCTTGATCGTGATCGCCTTGAAGACGATGCGCGACCAGTCCACCGGGCTCTTGCCCGGCGGGATGCCGAGAAGGGCGATGCGCCCGCCCATCACCATGCTCTCGACCATCTGGTCCAGCGCCTGCTGGCTGCCCGACATCTCCATGCCCACGTCGAAGCCCTGGGCAAGCTTCAGCCGTGCGATGACGTCCTTCAGGTCCTCCTGCGCCACGTTCACCGGCACCACGTCGGCCACCTTCGCCGCCAGCTCCAGCCGCGCGGGATTGACGTCGGTGATGACGACGTGCCTGGCGCCGACATGGCGCGCCACGGCGGCCGCCATGATGCCGATGGGCCCCGCCCCGGTGACCAGCACGTCCTCGCCGATCAGGTCGAAGCTCAGCGCCGTGTGGACCGCATTGCCCAGCGGGTCGAGGATCGCGCCGATCTCGTCGTCGATCTCGTCGGGCAGCGGCACCACGTTGAAGGCCGGCAGGCGCAGGTATTCGGCGAAGGCGCCCTGCTCGTTCACCCCGATCCCCCGCGTCTCGGGGTCGAGGTGGAACTTCCCCGACCGGCTCTGGCGGCTGTGGTGGCCGATGAGGTGACCCTCGCCGGAACAGCGCTGCCCGATCGCCAGCCCCTCGACATTCCGCCCGAGCTCGACGATCTCGCCGGCGAATTCGTGGCCGGTGACCAGCGGCACCGGGACCGTGCGCCTTGCCCAGTCGTCCCAGTTCCAGATGTGGATGTCGGTGCCGCAGATCCCGGTCTTGCGGATGCGGATCAGCACGTCGTCGGGGCCGATCTCGGGCACCGGGCGGTGTTCCATCCACAGGCCGGGCTCGGGCCGCGACTTCACCAGCGCCTTCATGTCGTTGCGCATCTCAGATCGCTCCCACCGCCTTGCCCGCCTCCTCGAACGCGCCAAGCGCAAGGTCCAGATCGGCGCGCGTCAGGCGGGCATTCATCTGCGTGCGGATGCGCGCCTGGCCCTTCGGCACGACCGGAAAGAAGAAGCCCGCCACATAGACGCCGCGCCGGTCCAGTTCGGCCGCCATCGCCTGCGCCAGCCGCGCCTCGCCCAGCATCACCGGCACGATCGGATGCTCGCCCGGCAGAAGGCGGAAGCCCGCCTTCTCCAGCCCCGCGCGCCAGTGCCGCGCATTCGCGAACAGCGCCGCGCGCAGGTCGTCGGCCGCCTCGACGATGTCCAGGGCCGCCAGACCCGCGCCGACCACCGCGGGGGGCAGCGCGTTCGAGAACAGGTACGGCCGCGCCCTCTGACGCAAGAGGTCGATCACCGGCTGCGGCCCGGCGACATATCCGCCCAGCGCCCCGCCCAGCGCCTTGCCCAGCGTGCCCGTCAGGATGTCCACCCGGTCGGCCACGCCGTGATGGTGGGGCGTGCCCCGCCCCTGCGGCCCCATGAAGCCGGTGGCGTGGCAGTCGTCCACCATCACCAGCGCGCCGTGCGTCTCGGCAAGCGCCGTGATCTCGGGCAGCTTCGCCAGATAGCCGTCCATGCTGAAGACGCCGTCGGTGGCGATCATGACATGTCGCGCCCCGTCGCTGCGGGCCGCGCGAAGCTGCCTGTCCAGATCCTCCATGTCGGCATTGGCGAAGCGATAGCGCCGCGCCTTGCTTAGCCGGATGCCGTCGATGATCGAGGCATGGTTCAGGCTGTCCGACACGACCGCGTCCTCGGGGCCGAGCAGCGCCTCGAACAGCCCGCCGTTCGCATCGAAGCAGGCGGCGAAGAGGATCGCGTCGTCCTTGCCGAGGAAGGCCGCTATCCGCGCCTCCAGCGCCCGGTGGATGTCCTGCGTGCCGCAGATGAACCGCACCGAGGCCAGGCCGAAGCCATGCGTCTGCATCGCCCCCCCGGCCGCCGCGATCAGGCGCGGGTCGTCGGCAAGCCCGAGGTAGTTGTTGGCGCAGAGGTTCAGCATCAGCCTTCCGCCCAGGTCCACGCGGGTTCCCTGCGGGCCGGCGATCGGCCGCTCGCGCTTTGTCAGACCCTCGGCCGCGATCCCGGCCAGGGTCTCTGCCATCGTCGATAGGAATGCTTCTCGCCCCGACATGCCTGCCTCCGGGTCCGCCGCCAGTCTAGGCCGGCCGCGGCCCTTCGGATAGGCCGGCTGCGACAGGAGGGGACGCAAACCGCCTTGCCCCCCCGGGTCCGCTTCACTATCCCTTCGCCCCACCCCCTGCCGGAGACGCCGATGCCCACGAACGCCCGTTTCGACAAGTCGAAGCTGCCCAGCCGCCATGTGACCGAGGGCCCCGCCCGTGCCCCGCACCGCAGCTACCTTTACGCGATGGGCCTGACCGAGGACGAGATCCACCAGCCGCTGGTCGGCGTCGCCACCTGCTGGAACGAGGCAGCGCCCTGCAACATCGCGCTCAACCGGCAGGCCCAGGTCGTGAAGCTGGGGGTCAAGAAGGGCGGCGGCACCCCGCGCGAGTTCACCACGATCACCGTGACCGATGGCGTGGCCATGGGGCACGAGGGGATGCGCTCCAGCCTCGCCAGCCGCGACGTCATCGCGGATTCGGTCGAACTCACCATGCGCGGCCATTGCTATGATGCGCTGGTGGGCCTTGCCGGCTGCGACAAGAGCCTGCCGGGGATGATGATGGCGATGGTGCGGCTGAACGTGCCCTCGGTCTTCATCTATGGCGGGTCGATCCTTCCCGGCCGCTATCAGGGCCGCGACATCACCGTGCAGGACCTGTTCGAGGGCGTGGGCAAGGTGCAGGCCGGCACCATGACGGAGGCCGAACTCGACATCATGGAGCGCGTGTCCTGCCCGTCCTCGGGCACCTGCGGGGCGCAGTACACGGCGAACACCATGGCCTGCGTCTCCGAGGCGATCGGGCTGGCGCTCCTGAACTCCTCGGGCGCGCCGGCGCCTTACGAGAGCCGCGATGCCTTCTGCGAGGCCTCGGGTGCCGCGGTGATGCGCCTCATCGAGAAGAACATCCGCGCCCGCGACATCGTGACCCGCAAGAGCCTGGAGAACGCAGCCCGCGTCGTGGCCTGCACCGGCGGGTCCACCAACGCGGCGCTGCACCTGCCGGCGATCGCCAACGAGGCGGGGATCGACTTCGACCTCTTCGACGTGGCCGACATCATGCGCGACACGCCCTATTTCGTTAACCTCAGGCCGGGCGGGCAGTATGTGGCCAAGGACCTCTACGAGGTGGGCGGCGTGCCGGTGGTGATGAAGGAACTGGCAAAGGCGGGGCTCCTGCACCTCGACTGCATCACCGCCAGCGGCCGGACCCTGGGCGAGAGCCTCGAGGAGATCCGCGGCGAGCCGGACGGCAAGGTGATCCATCCGATCAGCGCGCCGATCACGAAGACGGGCGGTGTCGTCGGGCTGAAGGGGAACCTCGCGCCCGACGGGGCGATCGTGAAGGTCGCCGGCATGACCGAGGCCGAGCAGGTCTTCACAGGCCCGGCCCGCGTCTTCGAATGCGAGGAGGACGCCTTCGAGGCGGTCAGGAAGCGCGAATACAAGGAGGGCGAGGTCATCGTCATCCGCAACGAGGGCCCGGCGGGCGGGCCCGGCATGCGCGAGATGCTGGCGACAACGGCGGCGCTCTCGGGCCAGGGCATGGGCAAGAAGGTGGCGCTCATCACCGACGGCCGCTTCTCGGGCGCGACGCGGGGCTTCTGCGTGGGCCACGTCGGGCCGGAGGCCGCGCATGGCGGGCCGATCGCGCTTCTGAAGAACGGCGACATGATCACCCTGAACGCGCTGAAGGGCGAGCTGTCGGTGGCCCTGTCGGACGAGGAGCTGGCGAAGCGCAGGGCCGAATGGAAGGGCCCGCGCAAGACGGCCTATACCTCGGGCGCCGTGCACAAGTTCGCCCGCCTGGTCGGCGGCGCGCGCTGGGGGGCGGTGACGCATCCGGGTGCGCGTGGCGAAAGCCACATCTACATGGACCAGTGACGCCCTGCCGGAAGATGCATCTGGTCCGTTCATCCCGAGGCTGTAGATTCGCCGCGATCCGGGAGATCGCATGATGGCCCTGACGGGAAGGCTGAAGCGCGTGCGTGAAAGGCTGGGGATGCGCCGGGACGCATCGGCCTGGGCCGCCGATGCCGCCGCCGCCGAACGGCTGGACCTCGCCACGCTCAAGGTCCGCAGCCTGCGCGCCCGTCGCACGCGCGAGGCGATCGACGACTTCCTCCGCGTGGCCGAGGAACGTCTTCTCGCCCCGCCGGGTGCCGGCATCGACGCCCCCCTGCAATCCGACTGGGCCTGGCGGCCCGAGCCCTGGCGGCGGCCCGCGACCCCCGCCGGGATGGCCGCGGTCGGCAGCCCCGCGCGCCTTGCCGCCGACACGACCCTGTTCCACGACTGCCGGCAGAGCGAGCTCTGCCTGCGGCAGGTCCGCAACGGGCGGCCGGGCGACCGCAACGCCTTCGGGCTGCGCATCGATGTCTTCCGCTTCGACGGATCCTACCTGTCGCTCGTCGTCGATCTGCCCGAGGCCGCCCTGAACGGCCTGTCGCGCGGCCATGTCCTCAGGGCGCAGGCGGCCGTCGAGCTTGAACGCCCGATCGAGATCTTCGGCCGGCTGAACGTGCGTCACGGTCCGAACACCGAACAGATGGTGCGCGAATTCGACCTGTCGCGCGATGCGCCGGCCGCCGAGTTCGATCTCGGCTATTCCGGCCTGAACGAGAAGCGCATCGAGAAGGCCTGGGTGGACCTGATCTTCGAAGGGCCGTCCTTCAACCAGATCCTCCTGCGCGACCTCACCTTCAGCCGCCATCCGCGTGCGGCGCTCTGACGGGGAGGGGGGCATGGGCACGCTGACCCTGTCGCTGTCGCGGATCAGGTCGGGAATATGGGAGGGCCTGCTCGAGGGCGCCGCCGCCGGCGGGCCGCCGCCCGCCATCGAGATCGTCCATGACCAGCGTCCCCTGGCCGGCCTCAGCCTGACCGAGCAGGGCGGCCGCTGGACGGCGCGGGCGCCCATCCCGGCCGAGCTCCTGAACGACGGGGTCCAGACCTTCCTCGTGCGCGACAGCCGGACCGGCGACGAGATCGGCGCCTTCAGCATCCTGACCGGCGCGGCCGCAGAGGCCGACCTGCGCGCCGAGGTCGATCTCCTGCGGGCCGAGCTCGACATGCTGAAGGCGGCGTTCCGCCGCCACTGCGCGGAAACCGGCGGCTGAGGGCTGCCGTGACGTGGCGTCGCGGATGACGCAGGCCCGGCGCCGCGGCAGGCTGGCCGCCGAAAGGGGGGGCCCTTGACCGCCTATCCGCACCTCTTCCGGCCGCTCGCGCTCGGCCATCTGACGCTGCCGAACCGCATCCTCATGGGCTCGATGCATACCGGCCTCGAGGAGACGCGCGACTGGGCCCGCGTCGCCGCGTTCTACGCCGCGCGCGCCCGCGGCGGGGTCGGCCTCATCGTCACCGGCGGCATGGCGCCCAATGCCGAGGGCGGCGTGTTTCCCGGTGCCGCCGGCCTGTTCGGCCCCGCCGACATCGCGGGCCACCGCTCCGTCACCGGCCGCGTCCATGACGAAGGCGGGCGCATCGCCATGCAGATCCTGCATGCCGGGCGCTATGCCTACGGCCCGGACTGCGTCGCCCCCTCGGCGATCCGCTCGCCGATCTCGCCGTTCACGCCGCGCGAACTGGACGAGGCCGGAATCGAGAAGCAGATCGCCGACATCGCCACGGCCGCCGCCCGCGCCCGCGAGGCCGGCTATGACGGCGTCGAGGTGATGGGATCGGAAGGCTATTTCATCAACCAGTTCCTCTGCCGCAGGACGAACCGGCGGACCGACCGCTGGGGCGGGCCTTGCGAGAACCGGATGCGCCTGCCCGTCGAGGTCCTGCGCCGGGTCCGTGCCGCCGTCGGGCACGACTTCGTCGTGATCTACCGGCTCTCGATGCTGGACCTCGTGCCCGAGGGCCAGACCTGGGACGAGGTGGTGATGCTGGCCAGGGCCGTCGAGGCGGCGGGCGCAAGCATGATCAGCACCGGGATCGGCTGGCACGAGGCGCGGGTGCCGACGATCGCCGCCTCGGTGCCGCGGGCGGCCTTCGCCTGGGTGACGCGCCGGATGATGGGCCGGGTCGGCATCCCGCTGGTGACCTCGAACCGGATCAACACGCCCGAGGTGGCCGAACGGGTCCTCGCCGAGGGCTGCGCCGACATGGTGTCGCTCGCCCGCCCCTTCCTCGCCGATCCGGATTTCGTGGCCAAGGCGCGGGCCGGGCGGTCCGACCGGATCGCCCCCTGCATCGCCTGCAACCAGGCCTGCCTCGATCATACCTTTGCCGGCCGGACGGCCTCGTGCCCTGTCTCT
>JAOADN010000069.1 GCA_026417295.1 Paracoccaceae bacterium | reverse complement strand
AGATGTGTATAAGAGACAGATGCGGCCGAGCAGCACCGTGCCGAAGACCACGTCCTCGCGCCCCGAGAGCCGCCCGATCATCAGGGCGAAGGCCTCGTGGAACAGGCTTGCGGTGCTGACCCCGGCCTTCTGCGCGGCGGCGAAGATCCGGCCCACCAGATCGCTGCTGAGATACTGGCGCACCTCGTCGATCCGCGAGCCGTTGCCCAGCACCTCGCTGAAGCCGAAGGGTGCCGTCGGCTCGTCCACGTCGGCCAGCATCTCGCGGTAGAAGGCCGTGTGTTCGGCATTGTTCAGGCCCAGCCGCGCCTGCGCCACATAGTTGCGGAAGCGGCTGGGCCTGGGCAGCAGGTCGGCCGCCCCGTGCAGATAGGCCTCGAGCTCGGATTCCTGGATGTTCACCGTGGCCTGGTCGTCCATCAGGTGATGGGTGAGCTGGTAGTAGAGCCAGCGGTCCTTCTGCGCGTCATGGCACAGGAAGATGCGGATCATCGGCGGCAGGCCGAGATCGAAGCGGTAGTTCAGCAGGTTGTAGCGCTTGAGCAGCTGGTGCGGCAGGTCCCCGTCGGCCGGGTCGAGCGTGACCTCCTCGATCGACAGTTCGGCCTTGCGGCAGACGACCTGGACGGGCTGGTCGAGCCCCTGCCACAGGAAGACCGTCCGCATGACGTCGTTCCGCGCGACGACGAAGCGCAGCGCCTCGAGATAGCGGTCCAGCGCCGCCCGGCTTTCGAAGGCGAAGAGCGTCTGCATGACATAGAGGTCCCCCTCGGTCGTCATGCGGTGATGGAACAGGAACCCTTCCTGCAGCGGCGCGAGGGGATAGATGTCCTGGATGTTCGCCATCCCGCCCGGCACCCGGGCGGCGATGGCATCGATCTCGTCCTGCGTCAGCCTGACCAGCGGCAGCATCTCGGGCGTGATCCTGGTGCAGCCGTCGGGGATCAGGTTCGGCGGCACCTCGACCTGGAGCGAGGCCTCGCCGACCGATGCGGCCAGCGCCGCGACCGTCGGCGTGGCGAAGAGCGAACGGACGTCCAGCTTGATGCCGGACCGGCGCAGCCGCTCGACGACGCGCACCGCCAGAAGCGAATGGCCGCCCAGCTCGAAGAAGTTGTCGTTGACGCCCACCTGCCCGATCGACAGGACCTCGCCCCAGACGCGGGCGATCTCGGCCTCGGCCGGGGTGCGCGGCGCGACATAGCCCTCGCCGGCCTCGACCGGGCCGGGGGCGGGCAGGGCCCGGCGGTCGGCCTTGCCCGAGGGCGTCAGGGGCAGCGCGTCCAGCACGACGAAGGCCGCCGGAACCATGTAGGGCGGCAGCGTCTGCGACAGGTGCTCGCGCAGCTCTGCCGCCGTGGGCGTGCCGTCGCGCGGCACGACATAGGCGGCCAGGCGCAGGTCGCCGGGCGTGTCCTCGCGCGCCATGACGACGCTCTGGCTGACCTTCGGATGGCGGTCGAGCGCCGCCTCGATCTCGCCCAGCTCGATGCGCTGGCCGCGGATCTTCACCTGGAAGTCGGTGCGGCCGAGATATTCGATCGCCCCGTCCGGCAGGTGGCGCGCCAGATCGCCGGTGCGGTACATCCGCGCCCCCGGCCGGTCGCTGAACGGGTCGGGCAGGAAGCGCTGCGCCGTCAGGTCGTCGCGCCCGACATAGCCGCGGCCGACCTGGATTCCGGCGATCCACAACTCGCCCGCCACGCCCGCCGGAACCGGCTGCATCCGGGTGTCGAGGATGTACATCTGCGTGTTGGCGACCGGATAGCCGATCGGCACCATCGCGCGGCTGTCCCCCGGCCGGCAGGGCCAGTAGGTGACATCGACGGCCGCCTCGGTCGGGCCGTAGAGGTTGTGCAGCTCGACCCCCGGCAGGCGTGCGAAGAAGCGGTCCTGAAGCTCGCGCGGCAGCGCCTCGCCCGAGCACATCACCTTGCGGATCGGCGTCCCCGCGGCGAGCCCCTCGTCGTCGAGGAAGATGCGCAGCATCGAGGGCACGAAATGCAGGACCGTGACGCCCGTCGCGCGGATCAGCTCGACCAGATAGGCGCTGTCGCGGTGCCCTTCGGGGCGGGCGATGACCAGGCGTGCGCCCGTCATCAGCGGCCAGAAGAACTCCCAGACCGAGACATCGAAGCTGAAGGGGGTCTTCTGCAGGACCCGATCTTCGGAAGTCAGCTGATATTCTTCCTGCATCCAGTTGATACGGTTGCAGATTCCGCGATGCTCGTTGGCCGCGCCCTTGGGCCGCCCGGTGGAGCCGGAGGTGAAGATCACGTAGGCGAGGTCGGTGGGCGCGCCGGTGTCGGGCAGGTCCGATGCGTCCTCGCCTGCAAAGGCGGCCCAGTCGGGATCGAGCGCGATCACCTCGCCCGCCCCGGCCGGCAGGCCGTCCATGATGTGGCGCTGGGCCAGGATGACCGGCGCCTTCGCATCCTCGATCATGTTGGCAAGCCGGTCGGCCGGGTAGGAGGGATCGAGCGGCACATAGGCCCCGCCCGCCTTCAGCACGGCGACCAGCGCCACCACCATCTCGAAGGACCGCTCGGCATAGACGCCGACCAGCGTGTCCGGCCCGACGCCCCTGGCCCGCAGGACCCGCGCCAGCTGGTTGGCGCGTGCGTTGACCTCGGCGAAGGTCAGCGTCCGCCCCTCGAATTCCAGCGCCGTCGCATCGGGCGTGCGGGCGACCTGGGCCTCGATCAGCCGGTGCAGCCGTTCGGGACCGGGATAGCTGCGCGCCGTGTCGTTCCATTCCACGAGGATGCGGTGACGCTCGGCCTCGGGCAGGATGTCGATCTCGGTCAGCGGCCGGTCCGGCGCCTGCTCGAGCGCGGTCACGATCTCCTCGAGCGCGCGCTCCATGTAGGCGCAGACATTTGCCGGATCGACCGGCGCCTGGGCCTGCGCCTCCAGCATGAACCCGTCGCCGAGGTCGTCCACCGACAGTTCCAGGGGATAGTTCGTGCGTTCCTCGAACTTCACCAGCTCGAGGCCCATCCTGCCGATCGCCGCCGCCATCGCGTGGTTGGCCGCCTCGGAATCGCCGCGGATCTTCAGGTGGCGGAAATTGAGCAGCGCACTGAAGAGCGGCGCGCCCGGCGGCAGGCTGCTGCAACCCTGGGCCATCGCCAGCGAGGCATGTTCGTGGCGCAGCAGTTCGCCCATCGCGGTATGGGTCCGCCGCAGCCCCTCGGCGACCGAAAGGCCCGCCAGGCCGACGCGGATGGGCAGGCTGTTGATGAAGGGGCCGAAGACCTTCTCGGCATTGTGGCCCGCATGCATCCGGCCGAACAGCACCGTGCCGAAGACGACATCCTCGCGGCCCGCGCACTTGCCCACGACGCGCGCCCAGGCGAGGTGGAAGATGCTCGCCGCGCTGACGCGGTTCTGCGTCGCCACGCGGCGCACGCGGTCGGCGAAGGCGGCGCCGAGGCGCCGGCGCGATTCGGTGATCTCGGCCGTCGCGCCGATCACGTCCGTCAGGCCGAAGGGGGCCGTCGGTTCCTCGACATCGGCCAGCATCCCCTTGAAGAAGCTGCGGTATTCCTCGGACTGAGAGACCCTGCGGGCGCGCACGACGAAATCGCGGAAGGGCAGCGGCGCGGGCAGCCCGTCGCCCCGGCCGTCGAGGATGGCGATGATCTCCTCGCTCATCATCTCGTCGGTCGTGTGATCCTCCAGGAGGTGGTGATGGATGCGCAGCATCACCCAGCGCCCGTTGGCCCTGTCCTCGGCCAGGAACAGCCGCAGGACGGGGGCCTCGGCCACGTCCAGCCGGTAGCGGCGCGGATCGAAGCGCGCGAGCAGCTGTGCGGCGATGTCGCCGGCGGCCGGGTCGAGCGCCACGTCCTCGACGCGGATCGGCGCCCGGCGCAGCACCACCTGCACGGGTTCGGCCAGCCCCTCGGACAGGAAGGCCGTGCGCAGGATGTCGTGGCGGTCCACCACCTTCTGCAGGGCGGCGGCATAGCCCATCAGCGCCTCGCGCGTCGGCGCGGCCAGGACGGTGGTGACCAGATAGGGGTCGCCCGCGCCGCCCATGCGGTTGTGGAACAGCATCCCCTCCTGCAGGGGGGCAAGCGGGTAGATGTCCTGGATGTTGGCCGCCCCGCCGGGCACCGCCGCGACGATGCGGGCGATGTCGTCCTGGCCCAGCTCGACCAGCGGCAGCATATCGGGCGTGATCGTCCCGGCGCCCTCGGGGATGGACGCGGCCGGGGCCGCGACCTCGTCGCCGCCCGCCGTGGCGGCGGCCGCGATCTCGGCGATCGTCGGCGACAGGAACAGCCGGCTGACATCGACATGCAGGCCGGCGGCCCGCAGCCGCTGGATGACATCGATGACCAGCAGCGAATGGCCGCCCAGTTCGAAGAAGTTGTCGTGGACGCCGATGCGCTCGAGCCCCAGGACCTCGCCCCAGATGCGGGCGACCGTCTCTTCCTCCGGGGTCGAGGGCGCCACATAGTCCGCCGCCCCGGCCGTCCGGTCGGGGGCGGGCAGGGCGCGGCGGTCCACCTTGCCGTTCTCGGTCAGCGGCAGGGCATCCATGCGCACGAAATGGGCCGGGACCATGTAGTCGGGCAGGTTCACCCGCAGGTGCGACCGCAGCGCCTCGGCCAGGGCGGCATCCGCCCCCGGGGCCACGACATAGGCCACCAGACGCCTGTCGCCGGGGCTGTCCTCGCGCGCGATGACGATCACCTCGCGCACGCCGGGGAAGGCAGCGATCTGCGCCTCGATCTCGCCCAGTTCGATGCGGAAGCCGCGGATCTTCACCTGATGGTCGATGCGCCCGAGATACTCGACATCGCCGTTCGCCAGCCTCCGGGCCAGGTCGCCGGTGCGGTAGAGCCGCCCGCCGGGCGTGCCGGAGAAGCGGTCGGGCAGGAAGCGCTGGGCCGTCAGGTCGGGCCGGTCGAGGTAGCCAAGGGCCACGCCGGCGCCGCCCACATACATCTCGCCGACCTCGCCCACCGGCGCGGGGTTGCCCGCCTCGTCCAGGATGTAGAGCGTCAGGTCCGGGATCGGCTCGCCGATCACGCTGCCCTGACCCGAGGACAGGTCGGCAAGGCTGACGGGCCGGTAGGTCACATGGACCGTGGTCTCGGTGATCCCGTACATGTTCACCAGCTGCGGCCGGGCATCGCCGTAGCGTTCGAACCAGGGACGAAGGCTCTGGAATTCAAGGGCTTCGCCGCCGAAGATCACGTAGCGCAGGGCATAGTCCGCCCGCGGCCCGGCCATGTCGGCCTGGATGAGCAGGCGGAAGGCCGAGGGCGTCTGGTTCAGCACCGTGACGCCTTCGTCCAGAAGCAGGGTGCGGAACTCCTCGGGCGAGCGGCTCACCTGCTGGGGCACGACGACGACGCGACCGCCGTAGAGCAGCGCGCCCCAGATCTCCCACACCGAGAAGTCGAAGGAATAGGAATGGAACAGCGTCCAGACGTCGCCGGGGCCGAAGCCGTACCAGTGGTCGGTCGAATCGAACAGCCGCACGACGTTGTGATGGGTGACCTGCACGCCCTTCGGCCGGCCGGTCGAACCCGAGGTATAGATCACATAGGCCAGGTCGTCCGGCGCGTTCACCGGCGCGGGGTCGGTCTCGGGCTCGTCCGACAGGTCCCCGGGCAGGACCAGGGCCGCGCCCGTCCCCTCCATCGTGCCGGCCAGCGCCGGCTCGGTCACCACCACGCCGACGCGCGAATCCTCGAGCATGAAGCCGATGCGGTCCCTGGGATAGACCGGGTCCAGCGGCAGATAGGCGCCGCCCGCCTTGAGGATGCCGAGGATGCCCACGACGACGTCGGCGTTGCGGTGCGTGTGCAGCCCGACGAGCTGGCCGCGCTTCACCCCCAGGGCGCGCAGGCGGTGGGCAAGGCGGTTCGCCCGGCGGTTCAGCGCGTCGTAGGAGAGCGATTCGCCCATGAACGACAGGGCCGGCGAATCGGGCGACCGGCGCGCCATGTCCTCGAATCGGGCGACCAGGGTCCGGCCGGGGTCCGCAGGGACTTTCTTCAACCTTTCCGCTGGGTTGCGGGCAGAACCTTCCGCCGATACCGAATCATACGTCATGCGTCTACCGCTTGCCCAACCTCTTCAACGCGCACCCCACCCGCACGAGACCGCGCGACAATAGGCCCTGTCTGCATTGAAAGGAAGCACAGGTCCATGAATTCCCGGCATTCCGGGGCGCCGGGCCGGGATTGTGCATGGCTTGACGCTGCAGCCGCCGAAGCGGCCCCTTTGGTGGGGAAACGAAAACATTCGGGCGGCCCGCCCCTGGCGCCCCGATTCCCGCGCGCCTGCCGGTCGCGGCGGACGCAGCGGATCCGCCGCCGCCTCAGTCCGCCCGGACGAGCCGCAGGATCGTCTCGAGGTTGAAGGCCAGCCGCTCGTCGAGCCGCGCCCTGTCCATGAAGTCGCGCTCGTAGATCCACGATCCGGTGAAACGGTTGGTCAGATAGTAGTAGCCCACCGCGGCGATGGTGACGTTGAGCTGCACTGCGTCGATGCCCGGGCGGAAGACGCCCGCGGCGACGCCGCGGTCGAGGATGGCCTGCACCATCCCGACGAGACGCGCGCCCGCCGCCCGGACGGCCGGCAGCTTCTTCAGGTGGCGCGCGCGGTGCAGGTTCTCGCTGTTGACCAGGGTCAGGAACTCGGGGTGCTTCAGGTAGTAGTCCCAGGTGAAGCGGACCAGCGTCTCCAGCGCCTCCTCGGGCGCCAGCAGGTCGAGGTTCAGCCCCTGCTCGGCCGCGCGGATCCCCAGATAGGCATCCTCGAGCACCGCCTCGAAGAGGCGCTCCTTGCTGCCGAAGTAGTGATAGATCATCCGCTTGTTGGCCCTGGCGCGCGTCGCGATCGCGTCAACCCGTGCGCCGCCCAGGCCCTTGCGCGCGAATTCGGTCCGCGCCGCGGCCAGGATGCGCGCCCGCGTCGCGTCCGCATCGCGGATGCGGCCGCCCCTCCGCCCCCCGGTGCCGGCCATCCCGCCCGCCTCCCAAGTATCCATCCGGTTACCAGCGATAGAGGACAAGGGCAGGGCCAGGCAAGCGGCGCCGCCCCGCGTCTCCGTCCGCTCAGCCGAACTCGCCGAACGGGCCGGCATAGATCGTGCGCGGCGCGATCAGCTCGGGCGCGATCTCGATCACCCGCGGCCCGCGATCCTCGGCCCCGATCAGGTCGAAGGCGCGGGCGATGAGCTCGGAGGAGTTCTGCCGGATCATGTGCACGGGAAACTGCAGGAAGGCGGCGAAGGGGTCGTAGTCGTAGCAGCCGATGACCGTGCGCTCGAAGGCCTGCGCCGGCAGGGTGACGAAATGCGAAAGCACCCCTTCGAACACCGTCAGGGCGTTGATGAACAGCGCCGAGGGCAACCCGCCGATGCGGTCGAGCAGCGCGGCAATATCCTCGCGTGCGCGGGCCGGCGCATAGCCGCGGGCGATGATCTGGCTGTCGTCCACCCCGCCCAGCATCGCGGTGCAGGTCGCGCGGAAGGCCTCGATCCGGCGCGAGGTGGCGTAGTCGCCGGGATCGCCGCCGAAGAAGTAGGGCCGGTCGCGCAGCGGATCGCCCGCCGGTGCGAGGTTGCGGACGAGCGTCTCGGTCAGCGTCGCGGCGCCGAGGTAGTTGTCGCTGACGACCGAGGGCGCATCGAAGCCCGGAAGGTCGACATAGACATGCGGCAGGTCGGCCGCCCGGCAGAGCTCGCCCACCGCCGCGGGGTCCGTCGCCCCCGCGATGAAGAGCGAGTCGATCGCATAGGCGATCAGCGTGCCCACCGTCCGCGCCTCCTCGGCGGGGTCGCGCAGCGTCGAGACGACGACCGGGCAAAGGCCGCGCTGGCGGGCCTGGGCCTCGAAGCTCTGGCTCATGTCGGCGAAGAAGCGGTTGTCGTGGACGGGCAGGATCATCCCCACCATGCCCGACCGCGCCCGGCGCAGGCCGCGCGCCTGAAGGTTGGCCGAATAGCCCTGCGCCTCGGCGATGGCGAGGATGCGCTCGGCCGTCGTCTGGCTGATGCGCCGCTTGCGCCAGGATCCGTTCAGCACCGCGCTGACGGTCGAGGCCGAGGCCTCGCCCAGCCGGGCGATATCGTAGATCGTGGGCTTCGCCTTCGGTGAAGTCATCGCCGCCGCCCGCCTGAGCCGCCTGCCCCGTCCTGTCCGGCAGGCCGGGGCGAGGATTCCGCTTGACCGAATCCCGAAACCTTGATGCCATATGCGCATTCGATTGCGCAATCGCTTTCGGTCACTCGCCGCAGGCGCCCAATCCGGACGATCAATCAGACCCCGCCGCCAGTGGGGCATCGGTTTTGCAGGTTGTGCAATCGATTGTGCGAGAAGGGGTCCGATCCCCGGACCCGATATGGGAGGACCAGATGAGAAAGATGATGACCGCCCTCGTGGCGGGGGCCGTGGCTGTCGGGCTCGCCTTCGGCGCGGCCGCGCAGGACAAGCCGCGCATGGGTGTCGTCGTGAAGATCGGCGGCATCCCGTGGTTCAACGCGATGGAACAGGGCATCAAGTCCCAGGGCGAGGCGCTGGGGGTCGATGCCTTCATGATCGGGCCGACCTCGGCTGACCCCGCGCTCCAGGTCCGCGCCATCGAGGATCTCATCGCCCAGGGTGTCGACGTGATCGGCGTCGTCCCGAACGACGAGAAGGCGCTCGAGCCGGTGCTCGAGAAGGCGATGGCCGCGGGCATCAAGGTCGTCGCCCACGAGGGGCCGGGCATCGTCAACAAGGACTGGGATTTCGAGATGGCCTCGGCCCAGAGCTTCGGCGAGACCCATGCCGAACTCCTGGCCCAGAAGATGGGCGGCAAGGGCGAATATGCCGTCTATGTGGGCTCGCTGACCGTTCCGCTGCACAACGCCTGGGCCGACGCCGCGATCGCCTATCTCTCGGCCAAGTATCCCGAGATGAAGGTCGTGGGCGACCGCTACGGCGTCGCCGAGTCGGTCGATGACAGCCGCAAGACCGCGCTTGACGTGATGGCCGCCCATCCCGAGCTCAAGGGCTTCCTCGCCTTCGGGTCGCAGGGGCCGATCGGGGCGGGCCGCGCCATCGAGGAACAGCGCAAGATCGGCTCGGTCTTCGTCATCGGGCCGTTCTCGCCCGGGCAGGGGCGCGATCTGGTGAAGTCCGGCGCCATCTCGGGCGGCTTCATGTGGAACCCGATGGAGGCCGGCAAGGTCTTCGTGACGATGGGCAAGATGCTGGCGGACGGGACCCCGATCACCGAGGGGACCGACATCCCCGGCCTCGGCAAGGTGTCGCCCGACACCGCGACGAAGAACATCATCACGAACAACCTCGTCCCGATCAACGCCGACACCGTTGACGGCCTCGCCGACATGGGGCTCTGATGCAGGCAGGGCCGGGCGCCAACGGGCGCCCGGCCGCTTCCGGGAAACCCTGACATGACAGACCTTTACAAGGCGGCGCTCGAGGAACTCGCGCAGGTCTTCGGGCGGCTCGACGATGCCGCCGTCGACGCGCTCTGCGCCCGCATCGCCCAGGCCCGGCGCATCGTCGTCTTCGCCGGCGGGCGCGAGAGGCTCCAGATCATGGGGCTGGCCATGCGGCTCTACCACATGGGCCTCGACGCCCATGTCGAGGGCGACATGACGACGCCACCGGTCGGTCCGGGCGACCTGTTCCTCGTCGCCTGCGGCCCGGGCGAGATCTCGACGGCGCTGGCGCTGATCGGGGTCGCCCGCGGGGCCGGGGCCACGGTCGCCGTCATCACCGCCCAGCCGCAGGGCCGCGCGCCGCAGATGGCCGATCTGGTGCTGCACCTGCCCGCCCAGACCATGGCCGACGACCAGGGCGAGGCGCGCAGCTCCGTCCTGCCCATGGGATCGCTGTTCGAGGGGGCGCTCTTCGTGCTCTTCGAGGTGATGATCCTCAAGCTCATGGCGCGGCTCGGCACCGATCCCGCAGCCATGCGGGCGCGCCACACGAACCTCGAATGACATGAACGCTCCCCAGCCCAGCCCCGCCGCCGCGCCGCCAGCGATCCGCCTGCGCAACGTCTCGAAGACGTTCGGCGGCGTGCGCGCGCTCGACGGGGTGGACTTCGAGGTCGCGGCGGGCGAGGTGCACTGCCTGGCCGGCGAGAACGGCTGCGGCAAGTCCACCCTCATCAAGATCGTGACCGGCGTCTACGCGCCCGAGCCGGGGGCCGGGATCGCGCTCTTCGGCCAGGACTTCCCCGCCGTGACGCCCGAGGCCGCGCGCCGCGCCGGCATCGCCGTCATCTGGCAGGACCTCGCGCTGTTCCCCGAGATGTCGGTGGCAGAGAACATCGCCGTCGAGACGCTGCTCGGCGCGCGGCCGCGGCTCGTCCGGCACGGCGCCTTCCGCGAGGTCGCCGGGCGGGCGCTTGCCGCCCTCGGCGTCGCGCTCGATCTCGAGGCCCGGCTGCGCACCCTGCCCATCGCCGAGCGCCAGATGGTGGCCATCGCCCGCGCCCTCAGCCACGACGCACGCCTCATCTTCATGGACGAGCCCACCGCCTCGCTCACCCAGTCAGAGACCGACCGCCTGCTCGGCGTCGTCCGCAGGCTGTCGGCGGATGGCGTCTCGGTCGTCTTCGTCAGCCACCGCCTCGCCGAGGTGCTCGAGATCGCGAACCGCGTCACCGTCCTGCGCGACGGCCGGCTGGTGGGCGTGTTCCCGGCGGCCGGCCTTACCCAGTCGCGGCTGACCGAGCTGATGACCGGCAAGACCTTCGACAAGGCGGTCGCGGCCACCGACCGCAGCGCCGCGCCCGCCGTGCTCGAGGTGAAGGGGCTGAGCCGGGCGGGCGAATTCCGCGACATCTCCTTCGACATCCGCGCCGGCGAGGTCGTGGGTCTGACCGGCCTGATCGGCGCCGGCCGGACCGAACTCGGCCACGCGCTCTTCGGCATGACGCGCCCCGACAGCGGGACGATCCGGCTGAACGGGCGGACGCTCGCGCTGCGGTCGAACCGCGACGCCATCGCCGCGGGCATCGCCTATGTCTCCGAGGACCGCCTCTCCCTCGGCCTGATCCAGCCCCAGTCGATCGCCGACAACACGGTCATCACGGTGCTGCGCCGGATCAGCGGGCCGCACGGGCTGATCTCGCCGGCCGCGCGCGATGCCACCGTCGCGCACTGGATCGGCGAACTGGCGATAAAGATCGGGCAGCCCTCCGATCCGGTCTCGACGCTCTCGGGTGGCAACCAGCAGCGCGTCGTGCTGGCCAAGTGGCTGGCCACGGAACCGAAGCTTCTCATCCTCGACAGCCCCACCGTCGGCGTGGACGTGGGCGCGCGCGCCGGGATCTTCCGCATCGTGCGCGACCTGGCGGCCAGGGGCCTTGCCATCCTCATGATCTCGGACGAGGTGCCCGAGGTCTACTTCAACGCCGACCGCGTGCTGCACATGGCCGACGGGCGGATCGTCGGCAGCTGGGATCCGCGCCGGGCGGCGCTGACCGAGATCGAGGCCGCGGTCTATGGCTAGGATCCTTCGCGACTACCCGGCCGAGGTGAAGCTCTTCGCCGTGCTGGCGGCGATCTTCGCGGGCCTGTCGCTCGCCGCGCCGAGTTTCCTGACGCTGACCAACCTGACGGCGCTGGTCAACAACTCCTCGGTCAACGTCATCTGGGCCGTCGGCCTGCTCGTCGTGCTGATCGCGGGCGGCATCGACATCTCCTTCGCGGTCGCCGCCTCGGTCGTGCAGTATCTCTGCGTCTATGCCTTCGCCGCCGTGGGCGGCGGCAACTGGGCCATCGGCTTCGCCTTCGCCATCGCCTTCGGCACGGCGCTGGGCTTCGTCAATGCCGCCCTCATCCACTACTTCCGCATCATCACGATCGTCGTCACCATCGCCACCTTCAACGCCTTCTTCGGGCTGCTGATGTTCATCACCTCGGGGCGGTTCATCTACGACCTGCCGTCGTGGTGGACGCGCCGCATCATCCTGTGGGAACGCCAGGCCGCCGACGGCTCCTGGGCCGAGATCATCCTGCCCGTCGGGGTGATGGTCCTGTGCATGATCGCCACCTGGGCGCTGATCCGCCACACGACCACCGGACGCCAGCTCTATGCCTTCGGCGACAATCCCGAAGGCGCGCGGCGGATCGGCATCAGCCCCGGCGCGATGACCTTCATCGCCTTCGGCTGGTGCGGGGCGATGGCCGGCATCGCCGGACTGATGCAGGTGAACATCGTGCGCGAGGTCGTGCCCAACGCGCTGATCGGGCGCGAGCTCGACGTGCTGGCCGCCGTCGTGCTGGGCGGGGCGCGGCTCGGCGGGGGCAGGGGATCGGTCACGGGCTGCGTGCTCGGCGTGCTGCTCGTCGCGATCACCCAGAACGGGCTCAACCTTCTGGGCGTGTCGCCCTACGCCTTCAAGATGGTCATCGGCGCCATCATCCTGATCGCGATTTCGACCTCGGGGGTGACGCTCGTCCGCGCCCGCCGGGCGGGAGGGGCGCCATGAACCGGCTCAAGGCCTGGCTCGGGCCCGAGGTCGCCTGGCTTCTCGGCTTCCTCCTCCTCGTCGTCGCCGGCTTCGCGCTGACGGCGCCGCGGTTCCTGTCTGCGGCGAACTTCGATTCCATCGCCTACCAGCTGCCGGAACTGGGCCTGCTGACCCTCGCCATGATGATCCCGATCATCTCCGGCGGGCTCAACCTCGCCATCATCTACACCGCCAACATGGCCGGGCTGACGCTGGCCTGGGTGCTCAACACCCATGGCGGGCCCGATGCCGGCATCCTCTGGGCCGTCGTCGGAACGGTCGCCGGGGTGGGCGTGGGGGCGCTCAGCGGCCTCGTCATGGGGCTGGTGATCGCCTATACGGGCGCCCATCCGATCCTCGTGTCGCTCAGCATGATGATCTTCCTGCGCGGCCTCGGCGAGTTCCTGACCCGCGGCGGCGACATCTCGGGCTTCCCGGAATACCTCAAGCCGGTGGGCCACGGCGCCATCCTCGGGATCCCGACGCCGCTCATCCTGTTCCTCCTCGCCGCGCTGGCCTGGCACATCCTGCTCAGCCGCACGCGGCACGGCTTCGCCGTCTACATGATCGGCTCGAACATCGAGGCGACGCGCTATTCGGGAATCAACACGCGGCGGACGCTGACGCTCATCTACACGCTCTCGGGGGCGATGGCCGCGCTCGCCGGCCTGCTCATGCTGACGCGCTTCAACTCGGTGCGCGTGGGTCATGGCGAGGCGCTCCTGCTCGTGACGGTGCTGGCCTGCTTCCTCGGCGGCGTCGATCCCTTCGGCGGCTTCGGCCGGGTGCTGCCGGTCGTCATCGCCCTGG
>JAOADN010000068.1 GCA_026417295.1 Paracoccaceae bacterium | reverse complement strand
TGTGTATAAGAGACAGCCTCTCCCCGGCCGCGCCGCCCCCCGCCGCGCCGCCGCAACCCCCCTTGCCGCCGCCCCGGCGGACGGCGGGGCGCTTCCTCGGCTGGCTCCGGTCGAACGCCGTCCATGTCGTGGCCGCCGCCTCGCTGGCGCTGGCGGGCATCTTCCTCGTCCAGTACGGCATCGAGCGCGGGCTGATCCCGCCGGGCCTGCGGGTGCTTGCGGCCTTGGCCCTGGGGGCGGCGCTGATCGGGTCGGGCGAGTGGATCCGCCGCCGCTGGGGCGATGCGCCGGAGAGTCCCGCCGCCTATCTGCCCTCGACCTTCTCCGGCGCCGGCATCGTCTCGATGGCCGCCGGCATCGTCGCCGCCCGCGGCCTCTACGGCCTGATCGGCCCGGGCCAGGCCTTCGCCGGCCTCGTCGCGGTCAGCGCGCTCGCCATCCTGCTCGGCTGGCTGCACGGCCCGCTCCTCGCCGCGGTCGGCCTCGTCGGGGCCGCCGCCGCCCCCTTCATCGTCGGCGGGTCAAGCCAGGACATCGGCTGGCTCTACGGCTACTTCGCCCTCCTCGCGGCGGTCGGACTTTCCGTCGATACCCTGCGGCGCTGGGCCTGGGTCTCGGTCCTCGCCACGGTTCTGGCGGCCGGCGGGGGCTATCTCGCCTTCACCGCCGGCGCCCCGGCCGCCGGGCTCATGGCGCTCCTCGCCGGGCTCGTCCCGATGACGGTGGCCATCCCCGCCCGGGGCCTCGTGCCCGACCATGCCGGCCCCTCGCTGGCCGAGGCGCGCCTGTCGCACGGCGCCGCCGGCCGGACGAGCTTTCCGGTGCGCCTCGCCGCGGTCACCGCCGCGGCCGCCGCGGCCGCCATCGTGCTTCTGCCCGCGCCCGATCCCGGCACGACGATGGTCGCGCTGCTGCTGCTCGCCGGCCTTGCCGTCCTGCTCGCCCTCTGGACGATCCGCGCGCCCGGCATCGCCGACATCGCGGCCTTCCCGGCGGCGGGCTTCCTTGCCGTCCTCCTGAACGAGGGCTGGAACGCCGGCCCGCTCTGGCGCGACTGGAGCGGCAGCGCCATCGTCCTTCGCCCGCCCGAGACCGCGCCCCCCGCCACGGCAGGCGTGATCGTCGCGCTGGCCGCCTGCGTCACCCTCGCCGCCGCCTGGCGCAGCTTCGCCGATGCCCGCCTCCGGCTGCCCTTCGCCACGGCCGCGGCCGTCTTCGCCCCCGCCGCGCTGGTCGTCCTCGAAACCCTCTGGGCGCCCTCGCTCGTGCTCGGCCCCTATCCCTGGGCGCTGCACGCCGCCGCCCTCGCGGCGCTGATGACGCTGCTTGCCGAACGCTTCGCCAGGGCCGACGGCCCCGACCGGCGCCGCGCCGCCCATGCGACCCTCTCGGCCCTGTCGCTGATCGCGCTCGCACTCATGCTCGTGCTCAGCGCGGCCGCCCTGACCGTCGCGCTCGCGGTGCTCGTCGTCGTGGCCGCCGCGCTCGACCGCGCCTTCCGCCTGCCCGAGATGGGCTGGTTCATCCAGGCCGGCGTCCTCGCCCTGGGCTACCGGCTGACCGTCGATCCCGGCCTCGCCTGGGCCGTCGACGCCCCCGTCGGACAGGTCGTGCTGGCCTTCGGCGGCGCCGTCGCCGGCATGGTGGCGGCACGCGCGACGCTCGCGCCCCTCGACCGGCGCGCGCCCGCCGTCATCCTGGAAAGCGGCGCGGCGGGCGCGGCGGCGCTGCTTGCCAACGTCCTGCTCATGCGCGCCATCAGCTCCGCCCTCGGCGACGATGCCACCGCCAGCCACTGGTCCTTCGGGCTGAACGCGGTGCCCTGGCTCGTGGTCATGCTCGTCCAGCTCTGGCGCGACCGGCAGGCCGGCATCATGCGCATCGTCAGGCGCCTCGTTGCCATCGGCGCGGCGCTGCTCGGCGGGGGGTTCCTCGCCGCCGCCGTCACCCTCGGCAACCCCCTGTCCGGGGGGCTCTTCGGCGACGATCGCGTCCTCGGCCCGCCGGTGCTCGACACGCTGGCTGCCGCCTATGCGCTGCCCGGCCTGCTTCTCGCGGCCGCCGCCTGGCGGCTGCCGGGCCTCGGCCGCGTCCTGCGGCCCTTCCTCGCCGCGGCCGGCGCGGCGCTCCTGCTGCTCTATGCCGGGCTCCAGATCCGGCGCTTCTGGCGCGGCGACGACCTCTCGGTCCCCGGCGTCACCCAGCCCGAGCTCTACACCTATACCGTGGCCCTGCTCGTCCTCGGCGGGCTGCTCCTCTACCAGGCGCTGGCCCGCCGCTCGGTGACCCTGCGGCGCCTTGCCATGGCCGTCATCGCGCTGACCGTCGCCAAGGTGTTCCTGATCGACGTCAGCGGCCTGTCCGGCCTGACTCGCGTCTTCTCCTTCCTCGCGCTCGGC
The DNA here is from genome assembly GCA_026417295.1 of Paracoccaceae bacterium. Lineage (GTDB taxonomy): Bacteria > Pseudomonadota > Alphaproteobacteria > Rhodobacterales > Rhodobacteraceae > JAOADN01. The sequence goes on along the minus strand of JAOADN010000068.1, from coordinate 11,252 downwards.
CTGTCGCTGGCCGGCCTCGCCTGGCTCAATCGCTGGGCGGCGGGCCGCCAGGAAGGGGAGGCCGCCCCCGCGGACCCGGAAGGCCAGGCCTGAGGCGGGCGGGGGCGCCGGCGGGGCCCGCCGGGGCCCGCCGGGTCGCCGGCCGGCGTCCAGGCAGAGGCTATTCGTCGTACATCCGGTTCAGCTCGTTGCCGCGCATCCAGCCCTCGATCACCTCGACGGGCTCCTCCATCGCGGCATGGCGCTTCAGCGCCGCGCCATAGCTGGGCAGGCCGTCCACCGGCGCGGCCTCGCCTGGCTGCCACAGCCGCGCCCGCAGCACCGCCTTGCCGCAGTGGTAGAAGGCCTCCTCGACCCGGACGAGGATGGCAAAGTCCGGCACCCGCCCGTTGACCGCCATCGCCGCGCGCAGCGGGGCGTCGCGCACGATCTCGGCCCTGCCGTTCACGCGGACCACCTCGTTGCGGTTGGGCACCATGAACATCAGCGCGATGCGCCCGGTCTCGAGGATGTTCTGGAACGTGTCGAAGCGGTGGTTGCCCGGCCGGTCCGGGATCGCCAGCGTGTGGCGGTCGAGAACCTTGACGAAGCCCGCCGGGTCGCCCTTCGGGGCGACATCGGCGCGGCCCGCGCGGTCGAAGGTGCCGACCGCGACGAAGGGCGACCGCTCGATCCACAGCCGGACATAGTCGTCCACATGGTCGATGACCTTGCCGGTCTGCGAGGCGAAGTCCTTGGGCAGGACCGCGCGCACCTGCTCGGCCGAGGTCACGCGGTCGGTGGGCTGGTAGGGCGTCATCGCGGATCGCGCCTCCCCTTGTCCGTGCACCGATCATACCACCCGGACCCGGGGCCTGTCACGCGGGGGGGGGCGCCGGCGCGCGCCGGCGCGGCACCCGGCCCCCGGCCGGGCCGCCACGGGGCGAAGGGCCGGGCGGGCCCGCGACGGGCCCGCACGCCCCCCCGGAACCGGTCAGATCGTAAACGGAAGATGAATCCTGAAGGCAAGCCATTGATTTCATTGGGCCGAAATGGGTGTCCCATCGTGGGACACCCCTTTACGGCCCTTCCGCCGCCCCCTATAAGCGCCCGCCATGACCCGCCCGCCTGCGATCCTCGCCCGAATTACCGGCCCGGCGGCCTGATTGCGGCCCGCCGGAAGACTGGCGTTTTCCGCCCCCAGCCCGTAATTCACGACCGATCCCCGAAGGACCGCCTCCCATGTGCGCCGACACCGCCAAGCCCGAACACGACTACCGCGCCACGGTCTTCCTGCCCGAGACCGACTTCCCGATGCGCGCGGGCCTGCCCCAGCGCGAGCCCGCCTGGCTCGAACGGTGGGAGCGGATCGGCATCTACGACCGCCTGCGCGAGCGCGCCGCGGGGCGCCCGCCCTTCATCCTCCACGACGGCCCGCCCTATGCGAACGGCCACCTGCACATCGGCCACGCGCTGAACAAGATCCTCAAGGACATGGTCGTCCGCTCGCAGCAGATGATGGGAAAGGATGCCCGCTACGTTCCCGGCTGGGACTGCCACGGCCTGCCCATCGAGTGGAAGATCGAGGAACAGTATCGCGCCGCCGGCAAGAACAAGGACGAGGTCGACGTCGTCGCCTTCCGGCAGGAATGCCGCAGGTTCGCCGAGGGCTGGATCGACGTCCAGCGCACCGAGTTCAAGCGGCTCGGCGTGACCGGCAAGTGGGACGACCCCTACCTGACGATGGACTTCCATGCCGAGGCGGTGATCGCCGCCGAGTTCATGAAGTTCCTGATGAACGGCACCCTCTACCAGGGCTCGAAGCCCGTCATGTGGTCGCCGGTCGAGAAGACGGCGCTTGCCGAGGCCGAGGTCGAGTATCACGACCACACCAGCCATCAGGTCTGGGTGGCGTTCGGGATCGCCGCGGGCGCGCCGGCCCACCTCGAGGGTGCGCGCGTCCTGATCTGGACGACGACGCCCTGGACGATCCCGCAGAACCGCGCCGTCGCCTTCAATCCCGCGGTCGACTACGGCGTCTACGAGGTGACCGGGCGCCCGGCGGACAGCAATGCCACCATCGGTGCGCGCTATCTGATCGCCGACAGGCTCGCCGGTCAGGCCCTGGCCGCCGCCCGCCTCGATCACACGATGTGGCGCCGTCGCGGGGGCGTGTCGGCCGCCGAGCTCTCGGCGATGACGCTCGCCCATCCCTTCCGCGGGATCGAGGACGCGGGCGGCGAATGGGACTACGACGTGCCCCTTCTGCCCGGCGAGCACGTCACCGAGGACGCCGGCACGGGCTTTGTCCATACCGCGCCCAGCCATGGCGACGACGACTATCAGCTGGGCCTGAAGTTCGGCCTGCCGATGACGTGGAACGTCATGGAGGACGGAAGCTTCCGCCCGGACCTGCCGCTCTTCGGCGGGCAGCACATCATCATGCCGGACGGCAAGGAGGGCCCCGCGAATGTCAGCGTGATCCGGCAGCTCGCCCTTGCCGGCGCGCTCTTCGCCAAGGGCAGGCTCAAGCACAGCTACCCCCATTCCTGGCGGTCGAAGGCACCGCTCATCTACCGCAACACGCCGCAGTGGTTCGTCGCCATCGACCGGCCGCTCGACGACGGCCTGGGTACCTGGGGCGACACGATCCGCCGGCGCGCGCTGACCTCGATCGACCGGCTCGTCGAATGGACCCCGGCGACAGGCCGCAACCGCCTGCATTCGATGATCGAGGCGCGGCCCGACTGGGTGCTCTCGCGCCAGCGCGCCTGGGGCGTGCCGCTGACCTGCTTCGTCCGCCGCGGCGCAAGGCCCGAGGCGCCCGACTTCCTGCTGCGCGACGAGCGGGTCAACGAACGCATCGTCGCCGCCTTCGAGGCCGGCGGCGCCGATGCCTGGTATGCCGCGGGCTTCAAGGAGAAGGTGCTCGACGGCCTTCACGACCCGCAGGACTACGAACAGGTCTTCGACATCCTCGACGTCTGGTTCGACAGCGGGTCGACCCATGCCTTCGTCCTGCGCGACAGGCCCGACGGCGCCGCGGACGGGCTTGCCGACCTCTATCTCGAAGGCACGGACCAGCACCGGGGCTGGTTCCATTCCTCGCTGCTCCAGGCCTGCGGCACGCGCGGGCGCGCGCCCTATCGCGGTGTGCTGACCCACGGCTTCACGCTCGACGAGAAGGGCATGAAGATGTCCAAGTCGCTGGGCAACACCGTGGCCCCGCAGGAGGTCATCGACCAGTACGGCGCCGACATCCTGCGCCTCTGGGTGGCGCAGTCGGACTATACGGCGGACCTGCGCATCGGGCCGGAGATCCTGAAGAACACGGCCGACGCCTACCGCCGGCTTCGCAACACGCTGCGCTACATCCTGGGCGGGCTGGCAGGGTTCAGCGATCTCGAGAAGCTTGCCCCCGACGCGATGCCGGAACTGGAACGCTGGGTGCTGCACCGTCTGGCCGAGCTCGATCTGCGGGTGCGCGAGGGCTATGCGCGCTACGACTTCCAGGGCGTGTTCCAGGAGCTCTTCACCTTCTGCACCACGGACCTGTCGGCCCTCTACTTCGACATCCGCAAGGACAGCCTCTACTGCGACGCGCCGGACTCGCCGCGCCGGCGGGCCTGCCGGACGGTGCTCGACATCCTGTTCCACCGCCTGACGGCCTGGCTTGCCCCGATCCTCGTCTTCACGATGGAAGAGGTCTGGCTTTGCCGCCACCCCGCGCCCGACAGCTCGATCCACCTCACGGACATGCCGGTGACGCCGGCGGACTGGCTTGATCCGGGCCTCGCCGCCCGGTGGGAGGCGATCCGCCGGGTGCGGCGTGCGGTGACGGCGGCGCTGGAGGTGCAGCGGACGGCGAAGGTGATCGGCGCCTCGCTGGAGGCCGCGCCCGTCGTCCATGTCGAGGATGGCGACACGCTGGCAATCCTGAAATCGGTGGACTTCGCCGAGATCTGCATAACCTCGGACATTTCCGTCACCGGCGATCCCGCCCCGAACGAGGCCTTCCGCCTGCCCGAGGTTCCCGGCGTCGGCGTCGTCTTCGAGCAGGCGCCGGGCGAGAAGTGCGACCGCTGCTGGCGCATCCTGCCCGATGTCGGCAGCCACCGGCATCCCGGAACCTGCGCCCGCTGCGACGCGGTCCTGGGCTAGGCGTGCCGGAGGCGCCGCGAGGCGCCGCATCCCGGGTTGCCGGCGGGCGGCGCCGGGGCGATGATCGCGGCCATGAAGCGCGCCGCGACCGACAGCCCCTTCGGACCCCTGACCGTCGTCGAGGACGGGGGCGAGATCGTCGCCCTGGAATGGCGGGGAGGCGGGCAGGACGCATCGCCCCTGCTGGCGTCCGCGATCGGACAGCTTGCGGAGTATTTCGGCGGCCGGCGCACCGCCTTCGACCTGCCGCTGCGCTTCGGCGGGGGGTTCCGGGGCCGGTTCCTGCGCGCGCTGGCGGCGATCCCCTTCGGCCGGACGCGGACCTATGGCGAGCTGGCGCGGGAGCTGGGCGTCAGCCCGCAGGCCGTGGGCCAGGCCTGCGGCGGCAACCCGATCCCGATCCTGATCCCCTGCCACAGGGTGCTGGCGCAATGCGGGCTGGGCGGGTTCTCGGCCCCCGGCGGGATCGAGACGAAGGTCGCGCTGCTGCGCCACGAGACAGCCGCCGGGCTGCTGATCTGAGGGACGATCCGGGGCCGGAGGGGGTGTCCCACAATGGGACGCTTTCCAACCCATTGAAATCATTGGTTCGATTTCGCATTTTAAGGATTCGTTCACGAACTGGTGCCCCGCGGACCCCCCTTGCGACGGCGGCCGGGGGCCATGGCGCAGGCGCGCGCGCGCGCCCTGTCCGGGGCGCACACGCCTTGCCCGGGGCGGCCCGTCCCGTTACCAGACTGTCACAATCGGGACAGGCCCCAGCGTGACCTTCGGCACATTCATCGCGGTTCTCGGCGCGGCCTTCCTGCATGCGCTGTGGAATGCCCTGGTCAAGACCGGGACGAGCCGGGTCCAGGCGATGGCCGTCGTCTCGGCGAGCGAGATCGCGATCGGCCTTGCGGTCAGCGCCGCCCGGCCGCTGCCCGGGGGTGCCGTCCTGTTGTGGCTGGCGGCCTCGGGCGCGTTCCACCTGATCTACAAGACCTGCCTGACCTTTGCCTATGACCACGGCGACCTGAGCCGGGTCTATCCGCTGGCGCGCGGCACCGCCCCCCTTGCCGTCCTGGTCATCGGGGCGCTGGTCCTGGGCGAGGCGGTGAGCCCGACCGAGGCCGCGGGAATCGCCATCCTCGGCGCGGGGATCCTGCTTCTGGCGGCGGGCGTCTTCCGTGCGGCCGAGAGCGCGCGGCTTCTGCCCCTGGCGCTGGGCGCGGCGGCGGGGACGGCCGGATACACGATCGTCGACGGTTTCGGCGCGCGCGCGGCCGGCGACGCGGCGGGCTATGTCGGATGGCTGTTCGTCATCGACGGGCTGACCTTCCTGGTCCTGATGGCGGCGCTGCGCGGCCGTGCCGTGCTGCCCGCCCTTTCGCGGGGCAGGGCGCGGGACTGGCTGATGGGGGCGCTGGGGGGCGCGGCCTCGTACGGGGCCTATGCCATCGCCGTCTGGGCGATGACCCGGGCGCCGATCCCGCTGGTCGCGGCGCTGCGCGAGACATCGATCCTGTTCGCCGTGCTGATCGGCTGGCTGGCCTTTGGCGAGCCGATGGGCCGCGGCAAGTGGCTGTCTGTCGGGCTGGTGGCCCTGGGGGTCGTGCTGACGGCTGTGACGCGGCGGTTACGCGCGGGGCGCGCGCCGGGCGGGGCGCGCGCCGGGCGGGAAGCGCGCGGGGCGGGACGCTCAGGCCGGGGCGTCGCGTTCGGGGATGAGCTGCTGGGCGATGCCGGCCAGCGCGAGATAGATCGAGGTCAGGATGAGGCCCGCCTCGGCCACGGTCGGGGCCACGAAATCGACCATCGCGACCCAGACCGCGAAGCCGATCCAGCCGAGGGTCATGGCGATGTTCAGCCAGTGCCAGCGGTCGGTCCTGACGGGATGGATGAACTTGAGGTTCGTGAACATCGTCCCGGCCAGCGCGAGGACGATGAAGAGCATGATCCAGAAGTTGGGTTCGACCGCGAAGAAGGTGAGCACGACCATGTTCCAGCAGGCGGGGAAGCCGGCGAAGGAATTGTCCTTGGTCTTCATCCGCGTGTCGGCGAAGTAGAGGACGCTGGCATAGGTGATGACGATGATCGCGAACCAGCCGGTCCAGCCGGGCAGGAGGCCCGACTGGAAGAGGGCGAAGGCCGGGATGAAGACATAGGTGAGGTAGTCGATGATGAGGTCGAGCAGGACCCCGTCATAGGTGGGCCAGAGCGTCTTGACGTGGTAGCGGCGGGCGAGCGGGCCGTCGATCCCGTCCACCACCAGCGCGACGACGAGCCAGAGATACATCAGGCTCCACTGCGCCTTGACCGCGGCCAGCATGGCGAGCATCGCGAGGACGGCGCCGGTGGCGGTCAGCAGATGGACGGCGAGGGCCTGCAGGCGCGGTGTCATCCGGTTGTCATGGACGATTACGCGGCGTCTGGCAACGCATCTTGCGTGCCCCCCGGCGCGGCGGCGGGGCGACGGGGCGCGGTCAGGCCCGGGGATGGGCCTTCTCGTAGACGGCCATCAGGTGGGCCGTGTCGACGGCGGTGTAGACCTGCGTCGTGGACAGCGAGGCATGGCCGAGAAGCTCCTGGATCGACCGGAGGTCGCCGCCGGCCGCGAGCAGGTGGGTGGCGAAGCTGTGGCGCAGCGCATGGGGCGTGGCCGTGGCCGGAAGGCCGAGGCCGGCGCGCGCCCGTTCCATGGCCAGCGCCACGAGGCGCGGGTTGAGCGGCCCGCCGCGCGCCCCCCGGAAGAGCGGCAGCGCGCGTTCCTTGGCCACGTCCCAGGGGCAGGCGCGGACATAGGCGTCCACGGCCTCGCGCGCCTGGGGCAGGACGGGCACGAGGCGGTCCCTGCCGCCCTTGCCGGTGATGCGCAGGACCTCGGGCAGGGGAACGGATGCGCCGGTCAGGGCCAGCGCCTCGGAGATGCGCAGCCCGCAGCCGTAGAGCAGCGTCAGGACGGCGCTGTCGCGGGCGGCGATCCAGGCCGCGCGCGCGCCTTCGCCGACGCTGCCGATCATCGCGGCGGCCGCGTCCTCGGCCAGCGGGCGCGGCAGCGGGCGGCGGAAGCGCGGCCCGCGCGCCGCCAGCGTGGCCGTGGCGTCGAAGCCCTCGCGCTCGGCCAGCCAGCGGGTGAAGGACCTGACCGAGGACAGCGCCCGCCCCAGCGAGCGCGGCGAGAGGCCGCGGGCACGTTCCCGCGCCATGTAGGCGCGCAGGTCCTGCTGGGTGAGGCCGGCCAGCGCGGCCGTGCCCAGCGCCTCGCCGCGATGCCGGGCGAGGAAGGCGAGGAAGCCGGTGACGTCGCGGCGGTAGGCGGCGGCGGTATGGGGCGAGGCGCCCTCGACCGACCGCAGGCCGTCGATCCAGCGCCCGACCGCATCGAGAAGGCCCGGCGAGAGGACCGGGGCCATGGCGGTCAGCCGAGCCAGCGGCGCATCACCCGTTCGAACACGCCGGCAAAGAAGGCGAGCAGGTCGGTGCCCTGGTTCGGGCGGAAGAGATGCGGATCCTCGGCCCCCATGACGAGGAGCCCCGGCTGGTCGGGCCGGCCGAGATCGAGCTTCATCAGCGCCTCGGAGCGGATCCATTCTGTCGCCGCGCCGTAGAGGTCCGGCGACCTGGCGCGCGCCTGGCGCAGGACGATGCGGCGGCCGGGCGCGGCGCGGGTGGTCAGCATGTATTCGTCGATGAAGCCGGGCGGGGCGACGTGCAGGACGTCGCCGATGCGCCGCAGGGCGGGATCGTCGGCGGGGGCGTCGGCGGACTCGATGACGAGGCGCAGGCAGTCGACGCGCAGGATCTGCGCGACCTCGGTGCCGAGATTGTGCAGGAAGTCCTCGAACTTCACCGGATCGAGCATCCTGAGGACCGCGCGGTGGATCTGGTTGGTGCCGGCGAGGTTCTCGTAGGCGGCGGCGATGACCGAGCGGTGGGTGTCCTCCAGCCGGTCGAGGCGCGATTCCAGCCGCTTCATCGCGATGCCGCGCAGGTCCACGATGTTGGTGCCCATCGCGCGCTCGTTGGCGGCGATGAGGGCGCGCATCAGGTCGCGGTCCTCGAGGATGACCTCGGGCTCGCTGATCAGGCGGGCGCGCAGGTCTTCGCCGATGGGGGCCCTGTCGGACATTCCGGCCGGTCTCGTGGTCATTTCCCGATCCCCGTGTGGCACAGGATTCAGACGATTTTCTGGCCGGTCCTGGCCCAGTCCGCGAGGAACTGGTCGAGGCCGCGGTCGGTCAGCGGGTGGCTGGCCATGGCCTTGATGACCGCGGGCGGCGCGGTGACGACGTCGGCGCCGATCTTCGCGCATTCGATGACGTGGTTCACCGACCGGATCGAGGCGGCGAGGATCTCGGTCCTGTAGCCGTAGTTGTCGTAGATGGTGCGGATGTCGGCGATCAGGTCGGTGCCGTCGAGGTGGATGTCGTCGAGCCGCCCGATGAAGGGCGAGATGAAGGAGGCGCCGGCCTTGGCGGCGAGGATCGCCTGGGCGGCCGAGAAGCAGAGCGTGACGTTGACCTTGTGGCCTTCGGATGCGAAAGCCTTGCAGGCGGTGAGCCCGTCCCAGGTGAGCGGAACCTTGATCGCGATGTTCTTGGCGATCCGGGCGAGTTTCAGACCCTCGCGGATCATCTCCTTCGCTTCGGTCGCCACCACCTCGGCCGAGACAGGACCGGAGACCATGTCGCAGATTTCCTTCGTGACCTCGACGATGTCGCGGCCGGATTTCAGGATCAGCGAGGGGTTGGTGGTGACGCCGTCGACCATGCCGAGGTCGTTGAGTTCACGGATCGCCGCCACGTCGGCGGAATCGATGAAGAATTTCATGTGCGTTGCCCTGCCAGAGACTGCCGAGGAGACCGCTTCGGCCTTGTTTGTCCGCCTTCATAGCGCAAGCGGGACCCTGCCGGAACAGGATTTGAACCGTCGTGACCGGGCGTGACTTTTTCGCAGGAGGCGAGGCGGTCTCGGTGCAGACGGCCGAGCCGGTCGACCGGCGGCTCGACTATCTGGCGCCGCCCGGGGGCGTGGCGGCGGGCGCCTTCGTCGAGGTGCCGCTGGGGCCGCGGCGGGTGGCGGGCGTGGTCTGGGCGGAGGGCAGCGGCGACCGGGACCGGGCGCGCCTGAAGCCGGTGGCGCGGGTCCTCGACGCGGCGCCGCTGCGGGGGGAGATGCGGACCTTCCTGGCCCGTGCCGCGGACTACACGCTGACGCCGATGCACGCGATGCTGCGCCTGGCGATGCGTGCCCCCGGTCTGGCCGACCCGCCGGCGCTGCGGCGGGTGCTGGGGCCGGGCGGGCGGCCGCCGGCCCGCATGACCGGGGCGCGGGCGCGCGTCATGGCGGCCCTGGCCGAGCATGGCGGCGCGCCGCTGACGCCGGGAGAGCTTGCCGCCCTGGCCGGGGTCACCGGCGGCGTGGTCCGGGGCCTCGTCGCGCAGGGCGCGCTGGTCGAGCAGGAGGCGCCGAAGGACGCGCCCTTCCCGCGCCTCGACCCCCTCCGGCCCGGCCGGGCGCTGGCCCCCGACCAGGCCGCGGCCGCCCTGCGCCTGCGCGCCGCTGTCCGGGCCGGCGCCTATGGCACGACGCTGCTGAAGGGTGTCACCGGATCGGGCAAGACCGAGGTCTATCTCGAGGCGGTGGCGGAATGCCTGGCGAGCGGCCGGCAGGCCCTGGTCCTGCTGCCCGAGATCGCGCTGACGGCGGAGTTCCTGGACCGTGTCGAGGAGCGGTTCGGCGCGCGTCCCGGCGAGTGGCATTCGGGGATCACCCAGACCGAGCGGCGGCGGCTGTGGCGGATGGCGGGCGAGGGCGGGGTGCAGCTTGTCGTGGGGGCGCGGTCCGCCCTGTTCCTGCCCTTCCGCGACCTCGGCCTGATCGTCGTGGACGAGGAACACGACACCTCCTACAAGCAGGAGGACGGGGTCCTTTACAACGCGCGCGACATGGCGGTGCTGCGCGCCTCGCTGAACGGGGCGCAGGTCGTGCTGTCCTCGGCCACGCCGAGCCTCGAGACCTGGGTCAACGCCGCGCAGGGCAAGTACGGGCGGATCGACCTGACCTCGCGCTTCGGCGCGGCCGACCTGCCCGAGATGCGCGCGGTGGACATGCGGGCCGAGCAGCTTCCGGTGAACCGCTGGATCGGCGGCGAGATCGCGGCGGCGATGGCCGGGCGGCTGGCGCGGGGGGAACAGACGCTCCTGTTCCTGAACCGGCGGGGCTATGCGCCGGTGACGATCTGCCGGGCCTGCGGCCACCAGATCGGCTGCGACCATTGCGATGCGCGGATGGTCGAGCACCGGTTCCTGAGGCGCCTCGTCTGCCACCAGTGCGGCGAGACCAGGCCGATGCCGGCGGCCTGCCCGGGCTGCGGTGCGGCCGGCCGGCTGGCGCCGGTGGGGCCGGGCGTGGAGCGGCTGGCCGAGGAAGTGGCCGAACGCTTCCCGCAGGCGCGGGTCGCCGTGCTGTCCTCGGACCTGTTCGGCACGGCGCGGGCGCTGAAGGCGAAGGTGGCCGAGATCGCCGCGGGCGGCGCCGACATCATCATCGGCACCCAGCTTGTGGCCAAGGGGCACAACTTTCCGCTGCTGACGCTCGTGGGCGTGATCGACGCCGATCTCGGGCTGCAGGGATCGGACCTGCGGGCGGCCGAGCGCACCTTCCAGCTGATGCGGCAGGTCTCGGGGCGGGCGGGGCGCGGCGAGCGGCCCGGGCTGGCGCTGCTGCAGACCTGCCAGCCCGAACATCCGGTGATCCGGGCGATCCTGTCGGGCGAGGACGAGGCCTTCTGGCGGGCCGAGGCGGCCGAGCGCCGGGCCCATGGCGCCCCGCCCTTCGGCAGGATGGCGGGGATCATCCTGTCATCGGAGGACGTGGCGCAGGTCTTCGACCTGGGAGCGGAACTGGCCCGGCGCGCCGGCCCGCTGGCGGCGATCGGGGCGGAGGTCTTCGGCCCCGCGCCGGCGCCGATCGCGCGCGTCCGGGGGCGCCACAGGGTGCGGCTTCTGGTCAAGGCGGACAAGGCCGCGCCGTTGCAGCCGGCGCTGGCCGAATGGGTGGGGCAGCTGCGCCTGCCGCACGGGCTGCGGCTGGCGATCGACATCGATCCGCAGAGCTTCCTCTAGGGC
>JAOADN010000067.1 GCA_026417295.1 Paracoccaceae bacterium | reverse complement strand
GGCCAGGGCGACCAGCGCCGCGGGCACGCCCGCGACGAGGAGCATGAAAAGCAGGATCAGTCCGTTCACGCCGGGCCTTTCCGTTCCTTCCGTCGCGCCCTTCCTGCCGGGAGGCTATCCCTTCCCGTCAGTCCCGGGAATGGCCTTGGCCGGCGGGGGCGGCGTCCGGTGCATCCCTGCCACGGCCGAAGAGGCCGGCCAGGGCGCGGGCGACGAGGCTGCCGACGCGCGGCCGGGGAAGGGCCGCGAAGGGAAGCGGGCGGCAGACCTCCATCGCGGCGACGCCGACGCGGGCGGTGAGCGCGCCGTTGACCACGCCCTCGCCGAAGCGGCGCGAGACCCTGGCGAGAAGCCCGCCGCCGGCCATCGACTGGACGAGATCGTCCCCGGCCGCGACGAGGCCGGTTGCCACGAGATGCGAGAAGACGGCGCGGGTCAGCCGCCAGCCGCCGAATGTGCCGGCGCGGCCGCCGTAGATCTCGGCGATGCGGCGGATCATCCGCAGGTTGGCGGTCAGCGCCGCCGCCACGTCGGCGAGCGCGAGGGGGACGAGCGCGGTCACCGCCGCGACCTGGCGGGCGGCGGCCTCGATCTCGCGCCGGGCGGCGGCGTCGAGCGGGGCGAGCAGTTCGGCCTCGGCCTGGTGGAGCAGTGCGTCGGCGTCGAAGGCGTTGTGGGAGCGTTCGGAGAGCCGCGCCCGGCCCCAGGCGGTCTCGGGCCGGCCGGCATAGAGGCGCTCGAGCTCGGCCAGCACGCGGCGGGCGGCCGCGAGATCGTTCGCGGCGATCGCGGCGAGGGCGGCGCGGTGGACGGAATCGAGCCGGGCGAGGCGGCGGTAACCCGCCAGTTCGCGCAGCCCGACGAGGAGGAGGGCGAGGAGCAGGAGGCCGCCGAGGACCGCGCCGGCCAGCCCGAGGGCCGGCGTCGTGGCGAAGAGCCCGGCGACGAAGTTCCAGGCCGCGACCGAGGCCCAGAAGCCGGCGAAGGCGGCGAGCGCCGCAAGGAGGAACCGGCCGGCCCCGCCACCGCCGCGCCGCCCGGCCAGCGCCGCCGCGACCGTCATCATGGCGCGCCCCTCGGGCGGGTCCCCTGCGGTCCCGTCTTCAGCGGCGGCGCCCACGGGCGGCGCCTCGGCCGGGCCGGCGGAGGGCGGGCCCTCGCGTTCGATGAGGACAGGTCCCTGCGGTTTCGTCATCCTCGCCCCCGTGTTCACAGCCGGTCGCCGAACAGGAACTGGGCCGCACGGTCGAGCCGGATATGCGGCGGCCCCTCGCCCGGCCGCAGCTGCAGCGGCGCGGGCGCGAAATGCATCACCCCGTAATCGGCATCGAGCCAGCGCCCGGCCCCGGCACGGGCCGGGGCGAGCAGCCGGGCGGGATCCTCGGGCAGCTCGCCGGGGTAGAAGGCGGCCTGGCGGCCGGTCGAGAGCAGCGTGCCGCGCACGCAGGCAAGCTCGGCCCCCTTGTGGCGCAGCTTCTCCTCGACCGTCGTCCTGAGCCCGGCGACGGCCATCGCCGCCGTCTCGGCCCCGGCGAAGTCGGCGCGGTCCCTGGCCTCGCGCATCATCGCCGCGAGGATCGCCGTCAGCCGCCCGTGCTGTTCGTGATGCAGGTGGTCGGCCTTGGTCGCCGCGAAGAGGATGCGCTCGACCCGCCGCCCGCCGAGAAGCCCGCTGAGCCAGCGGTTCCGGCCGGGCCGGAAGGCGCCGAGGATGTCGGCCATGGTGCCGCGCATTTCCTCGAGCGCGGCCGGCCCGTCGTGGATCGCGCCGAGGACGTCGAGCAGGACGACCTGGCGGTCGACCCTGGCGAAATGGTCGCGGAAGAAGGGCCGCACGACCTGGGCCCGGTAGGAGTCGAAGCGGCGGGCGAATTCGCGGCGCAGCCCCCCGCGCGGATCGGGCCCGCCGGGAGGCAGAGGCGCGAAGGTCAGGACCGGCGAGCCGGCGAGGTCGCCGGGCAGCAGGAAGCGGCCGGGCGTGCAGTCGGCATGGCCCGCCGCCCGCGCCGCCGCGAGGTAGGCGGTGAAGGCCCGCGCGAGGCCCTGGGCGAGCGCTTCGTCGAACGGGGCGGCGGGATCGGCATCGGCCAGGGCCGCGCGGAAGGGCGCGGCCTCGGGCCGCCGGGCGATGCGCGCGAGGGTCGCCTCGCTCCAGGCCGCGTAGCCGGTATCGAGAAGCCCCAGGTCGAGCAGCCATTCGCCGGGATAGTCCACGATGTCGAGATGGAGGATGCGCGGGCCGCGCAGCGCGCCGAGCATGCCGCCGGGGGCGAGGCGGAAGGACAGGCGCAGTTCGCTGACCGCGCGCGTGCTGTCGGGCCAGCGCGGGGCGGGGCCGGTCATCGCGGCGAGGTTGGCCTCGAAGTCGAAGCGGGGCACGGTCATGTCGGGCTGGGGCTGGAGCCAGACGGCCTCGATCCGGCCCTCGGCCTCGGCGCGAAGGCCGGGCATGCGCCCGCGGTCGAGGAGATTGGCCACGAGCGAGGTGATGAAGACGGTCTTGCCGGCGCGGGAAAGGCCGGTGACGCCGAGGCGCAGGACATCGTCGGCCAGAAGGCCGAGCCCCGGCACCGACCGGGCGAGATCGTCGAGAAGCCTGCCGATGCCCAGGACCGGTTCCCCCCTTGCCGTGGCGAAGATAGGCATGCGGGAAGTGAAGGAACAGGGGCGGGGCGGCCGGGCAGCGGCGCCGGGGCGAAGCGGGGGGCCGGGGCAAGGCCCGTGCACGGGCCTTCCTGCAAGACGCGTGCACGCGTCTTGCCCCCGCCCAGTTCCCTCGCGCAGCGCGAGGGGCTATGGGGGCGGGGATGCCACGCTACGCGCTCAGGATCGAATATGATGGCGGCCCCTTCGCGGGCTGGCAGCGCCAGGCCGGCCAGCCGAGCGTGCAGGCCGCGCTCGAGGCGGCGCTGGCGCGGCTCGACCCGGCGCGGCCCGCCGTCACCGGCGCGGGACGCACAGATGCGGGGGTCCACGCGACCGCGCAGGTCGCCCATTGCGACCTGTCGCGGGCCTGGGATCCGTTCCGCCTGGCCGAGGCGCTGAACTGGCATCTCCGCCCGGCCCCGGTGGCGGTGCTGGCCGCCGCGCCGGTGGCCCCGGATTTCCACGCGCGCTTCTCGGCGACGGGGCGCTGCTACCTCTACCGCATCCTTGCCCGGCGGGCCCCCGCGACGCTGGCGCGCGGCCAGGTCTGGCGCGTTGCCGGGCCGCTCGATGCCGCGGCCATGCGCCGGGCGGCGGCCGGGCTGACGGGGCGGCACGACTTCACCACCTTCCGCTCGGCGCAGTGCCAGGCGCAGAGCCCGGTCCGGACGCTGGACGAGATCGGGATCGAGGAGGTCGCCGTGCCGCACGGGCGGGAATACCGTTTCCGCCTTGCCGCCCGCAGCTTCCTGCACAACCAGGTCCGTTCGATCGTCGGCACGCTGGAACGCGTGGGGGCCGGGGCCTGGACGCCGCAGGACGTGGCCCGGGCTCTGGCGGCGCGGGACAGGGCGGCCTGCGGCCCGGTCGCCCCGCCCGAGGGGCTGTGCCTGACGGGCGTGAGCTACGCGGCCGACCCGTTCGGCGCAGGATGAGGAGACAGCGATGGGCGGTTTCGGCGATCTGGTCCTGGCGCAGCTTCTGGATCCGCTGCGCATCGGCCTGGTGATCGGCCTCGTCCTCACCATGTTCCGCACGCGGGCGGTGACGGGCACGGTCGTGCCGCTTCTGGCCGGGATCGTCTTCGTCGCCCTGATCCTGCCCCTGACGACCGGCGCCGCATCGGGGGTGCCCGTCCTGCGCGCCTTTGCCGCGGGGCTGGTCTCGACCGGGCTGCTGACGGCGGTGGCGGTGGCGGCGGGGCTGATCATCCTGCGCCTGCGCCGCTGACCGAGGGAAGGGCGCCCCCGGGGACCGGGGCCGCCCTGCGGGCCGCTAGCTGTGAGTTCTCAGGAGGTTGTTCACCCGAAGCGGGGTTAGGCTGCAATCGCCAAACTCCAGCCGAGGACTCCGCAGGATGAACAACCCCCACCAAGGTGCCCGTCTTACCGTCTACAGTCGAGAGCAGATCGTTGGCCGTGTTCAGGCGGGCATGAAGGCCGCCGAGGTGGCAGCCGCCTTCGGTGTTTCCCTCCGCACCGTTCGGAAGTGGTTGGCGCGGTTCCGCGCGGGCGGGCAAGCAGCGCTCTCCAACCGCGCAAGCGCCCCCGCCCGCGTGGCGCAACGCCTGCCGGATCGCCTGGTCGCGCAGGCCCCGCGCCTGCGGCAGGGCCTGCGCCCGACCGGGGCAGGGATCGCGCGCGGGCCGGGCCCTGCCCGGCGGACCCATCCACCGCGGCATCAGGCGGCCCGGCCGCCTCGACCGGCCCGCCACCGCGTCACCGGCACGCGGACGGGCTGCGGCGACCGGGGCGCGGGCCGGGATCGAGCCATGGCCCGCCGCTGGTCCGAGGACCATGGGGAGGGTCCATGTCGCCGTCGAAGAGGCGACGCGGCTGGCCCGTTCGGGGTGCCGGGCGACGGGTGCCGCGACAGCACCTCCGCCTTGCTGCTGCGCGCCCTGCGCCGGTTCCGGGAATTGGGCACCCGTGCCGGGCGGGTCATGACCGACAATGGCTCCGCCCGGCGCGCGCGCCGCTTCGCCAGGGCGCCGCGCCGGATGGGCATCCGCCACGTCTTCAAGAGACCCCGCGCCCCGAGGACCAGCGGCAAGGCGGAGCGGTTCATCCAGACGCTCCCCTGCGAACGGGCCCTTGGCCTGGCACATCCCCCGTCAGGGGCCGGACACGACGACCACCCGCGGTGGCTTGGCCGGTTCAACCGCTCCACACCCCATGCCGCGCGCAACTCCATCCCGCCCCTCCCGAGGGTGAATGACCCAATGAGAAGCCGCAGCGAGGCCGGGGGACGCGGTCGCGCGACCGCGTCCATGCCGCTTGGAAGCGGCATGACGGGCCTTCCAAGGCCCGTCGCCCCGCACCGGCCGGGCCGCGGGGTGCGGTGCGGCCGCCGGAGTCGCCGGCCGGACAGGGCGGCGCCCCGCCGGGGAGAGCGGGGCGCCGGACGGCAGCACGCGAGAGGGGACGGCTCTGGCGCGGGTCTTGCCGCCGTGGCTGGGGCAGGGGCCGCGACGCATCCTGTGCCGGTCCCGCGGGCGGGACCCGGCGCCGGCGGCGGCCGGCCGGCCGCATGGATCGATCCGAGGCTTAGGCGATTCGTGTAACGGGCCGTTGTCGCGGCGCGGCAGGCAGGACAGGACAGGGCAGGGCGCGGGACGGGCGTGCGGGGGGGGCCGCGCGCGGGGGCGCGGGGCGAGGGGCGAGGCTGGGGGCTAGTTCAGCCGGCGCGCCGGCATGAAGGGCAGGGGCGCGACGGGGATCCCCTCCTCGATCAGGCGGCGCGCCTCGTCCCCCCGCGCCTCGCCGTGGATCGACCGTTCCGGGGCCTCGCCGGCATGGATCGCGCGCGCCTCGGCGGCGAAGTTCATGCCGACATATTCGGAATTCTCCTCGATGTGGCGGCGCATCGCGGCGATGGCGGCCTCGAGCGGGTTCGCGGGCGCGGAGAGATCGGGCGGGGGCGCGGCGCCCCCTGCGGCGCCCTCGGGGGCCGACTTGCCCTTGCGCACCCGCAGCGACAGGGCCGGGGCCATCGGCGCCTTGGACACCTGCGGGGAGCCGCAGACGACGCAGGCGACGCGGGCCTCGGCGAGCAGCGCATCGGCGGTTCCGGCAGACTGGAACCAGCTGTCGAAATCGTGGCCTTGGTCGCAGGTGAGGGCGTAGCGGATCATGTACAGTGAGCTAGGCGCGCCGGGCCTGCCGATCAACCCCCGCCTTGGCCGGCGCGGGCGACGCCGGAGGGGCGGGCGGGACGAAGCCGCGGATGATGTCGGCGAGGTCGGGCTCGGCCACCAGGGCCGCGGCCTCGGCCTGGGGGAACCAGCGCCGCTGGCGCTGGCCGCGTTCGGGGAACCTGCGGCGCAGCCGCTCGACGGCGACGGCGTAGACGGTGACCACGCAGGTCACGCCGGCATCCGGCCCGATCGTCTTGCGGTAGGAATAGTAGCCGAGCGGCTGGTCGGCCGGCCGGCCGCTGACGCCGGCCTCCTCGAAAGCCTCGCACAGGGCGCATTCGGCGCCGCTGCGCCCGGCCATCGGCCAGCCCTTGGGCAGGACCCAGCGCCCGGTGTCGCGGCTGGTGATGAGCAGCACCTCGACCCCGCCCTCCGGCCGCGCGGCCGGGCGGTGGCACAGGGCCCCGTACTGCGTCAGGGTCCGCTCGGCAGCCAGTTTCAGCAAGTCCGACTTCTTCATGCCCGTCACCTGCATGCCCGATGGCCCTGCGGGCCCGCCTGCCCCGGACTGCGCCGGGTTTCCCCGGAAACTAGCACCGACGCCGCCCCTTCGCCAGAAAATGGCGCAGGAATTCGAAGAAAGTGTGTCCCCGGCCGCGCGGCCGCGCCGCGCGGCGCCGGAGACGGTGTGGCGGCGGCGCCGGGCGCGGAGCTTCTGGAGGCGGGGGCTTCTGGAGGCGGGTACCGGAATCGAACCGGTCTACACGGATTTGCAATCCGCTGCGTAACCTCTCCGCCAACCCGCCGCCGGAGGTGGAGGCCGATTATACCATGCACCGCCGTCATGCAACCGGCGGGCGCCGCGCTGCGGCGGTTGCCGAAGCTGGCCGGTTGTGGCAAGAGGGGATCGGCGAGGCTTGGGGATAACTTCCGGCGATGACAGATCTTGCGCAGCGTCGTTCCGTGATGGTGGACACGCAGGTCCGCCCCAACGACGTGACGAAATATCCGATCATCGCCGCGATGCTGGACGTCCCGCGCGAGCTTTTCGTGCCCGAGGCGCTGCGCGATGTCGCCTATGTGGGCGAGAACGTGCCGCTTGCCCCCGGCCGGGTCCTGGCCGAGCCGCGCACGCTGGCCAAGCTGCTCGATGCGCTGGACCCCGGGCCGGGCGACCGCGTGCTGGTCGTCGGCGCGGGCACGGGCTATGCCGCGGCGGTCTTGGCGCGGATGGCCGGCGAGGTCGTCGCGCTGGAGGAGGATGCGGGCCTGGCCGGGCGCGCGCGGGCGGCGCTGGCGGCGGCGGGCGCGCAGGGCGTCGAGCTTGTCACCGGGCCCCTTGCGGCCGGCTGGCCGGCGCGCGCGCCCTATGACGTGATCCTGGTGGATGGCGGCGTCGAGCAGGTGCCCGAGGCGCTGACGGGGCAGCTTGCGCGGGGCGGGCGGATCGGCGCCGTCTTCATGGAGGGCGCGCTGGGTGCCGCGCGCGTCGCCCGCGGCGGCGAGGGGCGGCCGGCCTGGCGCCTTGCCTTCAATGCGGCCCTGCCGGTCCTGCCGGGATTCGCGGCCGTGCGGGAATTCGTGCTTTAGGCGATGGCGGGCTGCAGGGGAGCAGGGCGATGCTGAGGGGACTGACGCGGCGGGCGAGGCTGGTCCTGACGGCCGCCGTCATGGCCCTGGGGGCGGCGCCCGCGCTGGCCGAGACGCTGGCCGATGCGCTGGTGCTGGCCTATCGCAACTCGAACCTGCTCGACCAGAACCAGGCAGTGCTGCGCGCCGCCGACGAGGACGCCGCGGCGGCGCTGGCGAGGCTGCGCCCCGTCCTGAGCTATGTCGCGCAGGCCGGCTACAGCAAGAGCGCGCTGGGCGAGGGCTATGCCGACAGCCTGACGCTGAGCGCGCAGCTCACGCTGCTGGATTTCGGGCGCAACCGGCTGGGCCTCGACATCGCCAAGGAGACCGTCCTTGCCACGCGCGAGGCGCTGGTCAATGTCGAGCAGGGCGTGCTGCTCTCGGCGGTCGTGGCCTACATGGACGTCAAGGCGGCGGCCGAGAGCGTCGAGATCAACCAGAATTCGGTCCGGGTGATCGGCGAGGCGCTGCGCGCCGCGCAGGACCGCTTCGACCTGGGCGAGGTCACGCGCACGGACGTGGCGCTGGCCGAGGCGCGGCTGGCGGCGGCACGGGCGGGCCTGGCGGCGGCGCAGGGCTCGCTGGCCACGGCGCGCGAGGCCTACAAGGCGGCGACCGGCGTCTATCCGGGCGCGCTGGCCGGCGCGCCGCGGGCGCCGCGCCTGCCGGCGAGCCTGGACGAGGCAAAGGCGATCGCGCAGCGCAACCATCCGGCGATCCTGCAGGCCCAGCGGCAGGTCACGGTGGCCGAGCTGGCGGTGGCGCTGGCCGCGGCCCAGCGGATGCCGACCGTCAGTCTGGGCGCCAGCGTGTCCTCGGACCTCGAGAACGATCCGACCGGGCAGGTCGGCCTGCAGATGAGCCAGACCGTCTATGCCGGGGGCGCCCTGTCCTCGGCCCACCGCAAGGCGATCGCGCAGCGCGACGCGGCACGGGCGGGGCTGCTTCAGACCAGCGTCCAGATCGCCCAGCAGGTCGGCGAGGCCTGGGCCAACATCGCCGTGACGCGGGCCCAGCTCGAGGCGATCGACCGCCAGATCGAGGCGGCGACGGCGGCCTACGAGGGCACGAAGGAGGAGGCGGCGCTGGGCGCGCGGACGACGCTCGACGTGCTGAACGCCGAGCAGGAGCTGCTGGATGCGCGGGCCGACCGGATCTCGACCGAGGCGCGGCTGCAGGTAGGGATTTATTCGCTTCTTTCCGCTATGGGCCTTCTGACCGCAGAGCATCTCAACCTGGGCATCCCGACCTATGATCCGGCGGCCTACTACAATGCGGTCAAGTCCGCCCCGGCGACCAGCGTCCAGGGCCGGAGCCTCGACCGCGTGCTCAAGGCCATCGGCAAGGACTGATCCGGCGGCGCCGCCCCGTCTTTGTTGTCGTGCGTGGGATGAGCCGCTAGACTGGCCCGCGGGGCGGGGGCGTTCCGGGGTGCAGCCGAGGGCGGATCATGTCTGATCCAATGACGAACATCGAAATCGAGGACGTGCTGTCGTCCATCCGCCGCCTCGTGAGCGAGGATCTCGGCCCCCCGCGCGAGGCGGCGCGGCCGGCCGCGGCCGCGACGGTCGTGCCGGCGCCGGGCAAGCTGCTGCTGACCCCGGCGCAGCGCGTCGTCCCGCTGCGCGCACCGGCCGAGCAGGCGGCCTCGCTGGAGGAGACGATCGCCCAGCTCGAGGCGGCGGTCTCGGGAATCGGCGAGGCCTTCGAGCCCGACGAGGGCGACCGGATGCCGCCGGCGGCGGAGGGCCCGGCCGGCCCCGTCGCCGGCACGGCCGCCTGGGGCGGTGGGGACTGGAACGATCCGGTCGATGACGGGCTGGGCCGCTTTGTCCTGACGGCGCGGCGCGCGGCAGCGGACGGACCCGCGCCGGAGGAGGCCGCGGCGCCGCCGCCGGCCGGCGAGGCCGCGGCGCAGGCTGTCGAGGACGGGGCGGAGGACG
Organism: Paracoccaceae bacterium; assembly: GCA_026417295.1. Classification (GTDB taxonomy): domain Bacteria; phylum Pseudomonadota; class Alphaproteobacteria; order Rhodobacterales; family Rhodobacteraceae; genus JAOADN01. The sequence continues at coordinate 4,848 of JAOADN010000067.1, read as the reverse complement.
GGGCCCCGGACGCGGCCCGGGGCGCAGGGCGCGCGGCCTGGCCCGCGGAGGAGGCGCCGGACGCGGGCGCGGAGGCGGTGTCGACGGACGCGGGCGCGGAGGCGGAGGAGGCGGAGGGCGCGCGGCTCGAGGCGATGGCCGAGGTCTGGGCGGAATGGGCCGAGGAGGTCTCGCCCGCGGAGACGGCGGAGACGGCGGAGACGGCGGAGACCGCGGTTGCCGGGGCCGGGGAGGCCGGCGAGGCGCAGGCCATGCCGGACTGGGCCCGGCCCGTGAACAGCGACCATGCGCCCGCAGGGCCGGCAGACGATGCCGCGCCGGCTGCGGCCGGCGGCGACGGCGCCCGGGCGGGCGAGCACCGCATCCGGTTCACCGCCGTCGCCGGGGCGGAGCCGGACGGGGCCGCGGCCCGGCCCGGGGACGGGGACCTGCAGGATGACGCGGGTGGTGACGCGGGTGCTGACGCCCCGGTGGCGACCTTTGCCGCGCGCCCGCGCAGCCCGCGCGTGATCCGTGCCGAAGATGCGGCCGGGGACGATGCGGAGGGCCGCGCCGTCGGCCCGGTCATGCCGGAGGAGTTCGACCTGCCGGACGGGCGGGCCGACGACATGATGGTGATCGACGCCGATGCCCTGCGCGAGATCGTCATCGCGATCCTGAAGCAGGAGCTGCAGGGGCCGCTTGGCGAGAAGATCACGCGCAACGTGCGAAAGCTCGTGCGCGCCGAGATCCATCGCACGCTGGAGACGCGGGACCTCCAGTAGCCGCCCGGGCCGGGGGGCCCGGCGCCGCGCGGCGCCGGGCGCGGCGTCGGGGCCTGCCCCCTGCGGGGCACCCGTCGCGATCACGGATCGGGAGTTGCGCGGGGCAGGGCGCGGGGATGACGCGTCGGCTGCGCCGGCCGGTCCCGGGCGACGTGACGGCATCGGAATGCGGGGGGGTCGGGCCTTGAGGCGAGGCGCCCGGGCCGGGGGGGCCCGGCGCCGCGCGGCGCCGGGCGCGCCCGGACGGAACGGCAATGCACGGGCAGAATCACGACCGGCCGGCGGGGCCCGGTGCACGGCCAGGTGACGGGAGGGGGCAGGTGGTCCGCGCCCCGGCCCCGCGGCCGGGGGAGCGGCACCCTCAGGCGGCTTCCGCCTCTTCGGCGGCGTGGCGCCGTTCGCTTTCCTCGCGCGAGAGGGCGACCGAGGTGCGCACCCCCTTGGCGACGAATTCCATCAGCCCGGTGACGACCCGCTCGTTGGGGTCGATCCCTGCGCAGGACAGGACCTCGCGGCCGTCACGCGACCGCGCCCAGCGGGCGATCTGCTCGGGCCCGTTGCCGTATTTCTTGTCGTCCGCGATCGCGTCATCAAGCGCGGCAAGAACGACCGCCGCGAAGAGTTTGCGGGAGCGCTGGCCTTGCTCGTAGTTGAAAGCGGTGCCATCGACGAAGTCGCGCATCGTCACGTCCTTTTCTTATTGCTCTTGTCTTCCTCCGCGTCCGGCTGAATATGTCGTTTCGGCCGTGATTCGGTATGCCCCGAAACGAATGCCTGCCATGCGCTGCATGCATGGGTCGGAACCGGGCACACAGGATGTTGAGGCAATTCCGCGCGGAACTCTGCAAGATGTAGGATGCGGGTGAAGGATATCAAGAAAAATTCACCGGGGAGTCAGCCTCTTGTGATGAGGCCAGGGGCAGGCCGCGCGTGACCGCCGCAGCCCAACCGGAGATCCTGTCCGTGCCGGCCGGGGCGGCCTGGCGTCTGGCGCTGCTCAACCGCGACCTGCAGGCGCTGCATGCCGCGATGCGCCCCGACATCTTCCGGGCGGCCACCAGCCTGTCGGAGATCGCCGACCAGTTCGCCGCGGCGCTCGCCGGGCCGGCGCATTTCGCCCTGCTCGCCGTGCTCGAGGGGCAGGACGCGGGCTATGCCTTCTGCGAGCTCCTCGAGACCGGCGGCGACGCCTTCACCCATGCCCGCAGGCGCGGGCTCCTGCACCACATCGCCGTCGCGCCGGCCTTCCGCCGCCGCGGGATCGCGACCCGGCTGGCCGGGGCCGCCGCGGAGCGTTTCCGGGCGATGGGGGCGACCGAATGGGCGGCCACCTACTGGGAATTCAACGCGGCCTCGGCGGCGCTTCTTGCGCGCATGGGCCTGAAGCCGAGCCTGATACGGGTGGAAGCACCGCTGTGATCCGGCGCCCGGGCCGCGCGCGCCGGCCCCTCAGGGATCGGGGCGCAGCGCATCGAGGTGCAGGGCGACGCCGTCCGCCGTGAGCGCCCCCCCGGCGAGGTCGTGGCGCAGATGCGCCAGGGCGCGCAGGCCGGATCGCGTGAACAGGGTGCCGGCGGGGCGCCCGCCGGCGAGGATGGGCGTTCCCGGCGCCACCGGCGCGTCGAGCCGCAGGCGGACGAGGCCCTTGCGCAGCTCGGTCCGGTGCTTCATCCGGGCCGTGACCTCCTGTCCGACGTAGCAGCCCTTGCGGAAATCCACCCCGTGGAGCCGCTCGAACCCGGCCTCGAGGATGTAGGTCTCCTCGGGCACGAGTTCGATGCCGCTTTCGGGCACCAGCCGTTCGACGCGGATCGCGTCCCAGTCGATGGCGGCCGGCCCGCCCGGCGCCGTCGTCCAGAGCCGCCAGCCCAGCGCGGGATCGCGGGGATCGGCGAAGGCGCCCGCCGGGGCCGGGCCGAGGCCGCGCAGGACGTGAAGGCCCGACCCGCCGATGCGGACATCGGCGCGCAGGCGATACATGGCCAGCCGCCGGAGGAGGCCCTCGGCGAGGATGTCCCTGACATCGAGCAGGATCGAGTCGCCGTCGGGCACGAGGAAGAAGTCGGCGAGGTACTTTCCCTGCGGCGTCAGCAGCGCGGCATAGACGGGGCCGTCCCTCAGGCGGCGCAGGTCGTTCGTCACCAGGCCCTGGAGGAACCCCTCGCGGTCCTGCCCCGCGATGCGCAGGACGCGGCGGCCGGCGGCAAGCTCGCCCGTCATCGCCCGCCCTCAGTCGGTGAACTGGAGCCGGCAGAGGCCGGCATAGAGCCCGTCGCGCGCCAGAAGCTGGTCATGCGTCCCCTCCTCGACGAGGCGCCCCCTGTCGAGCACGAGAATGTGGTCGGCCCGGCGCACGGTGGCAAGGCGGTGGGCGATGACCAGCGTCGTCCGCCCGGCCGAGAGCCGCTGGAGCGCATCGGTCACGGCGGCCTCGGCGGCCGCGTCGAGGGCCGAGGTCGCCTCGTCGAGCAGGAGGACGGGCGCGTTGCGCACCAGCGCGCGGGCGATGGCGACGCGCTGGCGCTGGCCGCCCGACAGCGCCGAGCCGCGCGGGCCGGCCGGCGCGTCGAGCCCGCCCGGCAGCCCGGCGAGGACCTCGGTCAGGTGCGCCGCCTCGAGCGCCGCCTCGAGCGCCCCGGCCGGCACGTCCCGCCGCCCGAGCAGGATGTTCTCGCGGATCGACTCGTCGAACAGGGCCGATTCCTGGGAGACGACGGAGAACATCGCCCTGAGCCCGGCGAGGTCGAGCGTCCCGACCGGCCGCCCGCCGAGGAGGACCTCGCCGGAATCGGCGTCGATCAGCCGGGTGAGCAGGTTGAACACGGTGGACTTGCCGGCCCCGGAGGGCCCGACGATCGCGGTGGTGCGCCCGGCCGCGGCGCGGAACGACAGGCCGTTGAGCGCCGGCAGGCCGCCGAAGGAGAGCCGGACGTCGCGGAACTCGATGTCGGTGCGCGTGCGGTCGGGCATCGGTGCGCCCGGCGGCGAGACGATCGAGGGCGGCGTGTCGAGGATGGCGTAGATCCGCGCCAGGCTTGCCGCCGCCGTCTGCCACGTCCCGGCCAGGGCACCCAGCCGGCGCAGCGGCTGGAAGGTGAGGCCGATGGCGGTGAAGAAGGCCATGAACTCGCCCACCGTCCGCCCGCCCTCCATGATCTGGTGCGCGCCGACGACGAGGACGAGCACGATGCCGATGCCGCCGATGATGTCGATCAGGGCGGGCATGGCCCCGCGCGAGACCTCGGCCTTGACCTCGGCGTTGACGATGCGGTCGACGACCGCACGGAAGCGTTCGCGCTGGAGGTCCTCGATCCCGTTCAGCTTGACCGCGGCGATGCCGTGGAACACCTCGTCGAGCCGCGTGGCGCGGCGACCCGACTGGCTGCGCACCTGGTTGACCTTGGCGCGGACGTAGCGCTGGATCATCCGCGAGGGCACGATGAGGAGCGGGATGCCGACGAAGGCGGCCAGCGTCCAGTAGGGATCGATGCTGAAGGCGACGGCGGCCAGCGCCACGACCGAGACGAGATCGCGCCCGAGCCCGGTGATCACCGTCGCCCAGACCCCCTGGACGGCGATCGTGTCGCCCTGGACCCGCTCGATCAGGGCGCCGGGCGGGTTGGACTGGTAGAAGCGCCCGTCGAGCGTGAGGAGATGCGACAGCAGGTCGGTCTGCATGGCGGTCGAGGTCTCGAGCGCGACGCGGGTGAGGATGGCGCGCGACAGGAGCGAGGTCGCCGCACGCACGAGGAAGAGCCCGAAGAGGAGGGCGGCGATCTGCCAGACGGCGGCCATGTCGCGGCCGGCGAACATGCGGTCGAAGGCCGGCTGGACGAGGCGCGCCATGGCCGCGAGGGTCGCCCCTTCGAGGATCATGAGGAGGAAGCCGAGGGCCAGCCGCGGCGCGCGGGCGCGCAGGTAGTCGCGCCACATCCGCCCCGCGAGCTCGCGGGAGGCATAGGACCTTTCGCGGTCCTGCAGGGGGGGCGCGGGGGGCGTGGTCCGGGAATCGGGCACGGTCGGCGGGTCCTGCGGTCCTGGCCGCGCCGGTGGGCGCGGCGGCGGGGGGCGGCGGTCCTGGCCC
>JAOADN010000066.1 GCA_026417295.1 Paracoccaceae bacterium | reverse complement strand
CGGCAACTTCATCCTCGGGCGGGCGAACGGCTGCACCAACATGTATGTCGGGGCGGGGTTCAATGCCTTCGGCATCGCCTCGGGTGGGGGGGCGGGCTGGGTCCTGGCGGAATGGGCGATGCGGGGCGAGGCGCCGATGGACCTGTGGGTCGTCGACATTCGCCGCTTCGCCGCCATGCATGCGGACCGCGACTGGGTCTGCGAACGCACCTGCGAAGCCTATGGCAGGCATTACACGGTGGCCTATCCGCACGAGGAGATGCAGAGCGGCCGGCCGCTCATCGTCTCGCCGCTCTACGAGCGGCTCAAGGCTCGGGGTGCGGTCTTCGGTTCGAAGCTCGGCTGGGAGCGGCCGAACTGGTTCGCCCCCGAGGGTGCGGAGGCGCGGGACATCCCCTCGATGGGGCGGCAGAACTGGTTCGCGCCCGTGGGCGAGGAGCACCGCCATGTCCGGGCGGTGGCGGGCCTCTTCGACCAGTCGAGCTTTGCCAAGTACGAAGTGACCGGGCCGGGCGCGGCTGCGGCGCTGGAGCGGATCGCCGCGAACCGGGTGGTGCGCGGGGACGGCCGGCTGACCTATACGCAGATGCTGAACACGCGGGGCGGAATCGAATGCGACGTTACGGTTGCACAGCTGGCCAGCGACAGGTTCTACATCGTCACCGGGACCGGGTTCCGCACCCATGATTTCGGCTGGATCGCGGATCATCTGGGGGCGGGCGCGGCGATCGAGGACGTGACCGAGGCCCGCGGCACGCTGAGCCTGATGGGGCCGCGGGCGCGCGAGATCCTGGCGCGGGTCACGCCCGCGGACGTATCGAACGCGGCCTTCCCCTTCGGCCATGCCCGCGAGATTGCCATCGCGGGCGTGCCCGTACTGGCGCTGCGGGTGACCTATGTGGGCGAACTAGGCTGGGAGCTGCATGTGCCGATCGGCGCGCTGGGCAGGGTCTACGATGCGCTGATGGCGGCGGAACCGGACCTGCGCCCGGTCGGCTACCGGGCGCTCGAGAGCCTGCGCCTGGAGAAGGGCTACCGTGCCTGGTCGTCGGACATAACGCCCAACGACACGCCCTTCGAGGCCGGGCTTGGCTGGGCGGTCAAGCTGCGCGGGAACACCGACTTCATCGGGCGCGCCGCCCTGGAGGCGGCGGCGGGCCGGCCCCCCGGCAAGCGCTTTGCCGGGTTCCTGCTCGACGACCCGGAGGTGGTGCTTGTCGGGCGCGAGACGATCCTGCGCGACGGGCAGGCGGTGGGCTACCTGACCTCGGGCGGGTTCGGCTATACCCTGGGGCGGCCGGTCGGCTACGGCTATGTCCGCAACCCCGATGGCGTGACCGAGGACTGGCTGGCGGCGGGGCGCTACACGCTGGACGTGGCGGGCGAGGAACATGCCGCGCGGATCGGGCTTCTGCCCTTCTACGACCCGGAGAATGCGCGTGTGAAGGCATAGCCTGCGCGCCCGCCGGGCACCCGCCGGCTGCCGGCGGCCCTTGACCCCCGGCCCGGGCTTCGCCATTCCCCTTGCCCCATGATCCCGTCCGAGAAGCTTGACCAGATCGCCGGCCGCTTCGCCTTTCTCGAAGCGAAGCTCGGCGTCGCCTCGAGCCCGGCCGAGATCGCGGCCCTGTCACGCGAATATGCCGAACTGAAGCCGGTCGTCGCCGGGATCGCCGACTATCGCCGGGCGCTGGGCGAGCTTTCCGCGGCCGAGGCGATGCTGGCCGATCCCGAGCTTCGTGCCCTGGCCGAGGACGAGATCCCGCGTCTGAGGGCGGCGATCCCCGAAATGGAGGACCGCCTGCGCCTGGCGCTGCTGCCCCGGGATGCAGCCGATTCGCGGCCGGCGATCCTGGAGATCCGCCCCGGCACCGGGGGCGAGGAAGCGGCGCTCTTCGCGGCCGACCTGCTGCGCATGTACCAGCGCTATGCCGAGGCGAAGGGCTGGCGGTTCGACCTTCTGGAGCTGAGCGAAAGCGACCTCGGCGGCGTGCGCGAGGCGGTGGCGCGCATCGAGGGCGAGGGCGTCTTTGCGCGGCTCAAGTTCGAATCCGGCGTCCACCGTGTGCAGCGGGTCCCGGCGACCGAAGGGTCGGGGCGTATCCATACCTCGGCGGCGACCGTCGCCGTCCTGCCCGAGGCCGAGGAGGTGGAGGTGGAGATCCCCGACCGGGACATCCGCATCGACACGATGCGCGCCTCGGGTGCCGGCGGTCAGCACGTCAACAAGACCGACAGCGCCGTCCGCATCACTCACCTTCCGACGGGGATCGTCGTCACCTCGTCGCTCAAGTCGCAGCACCAGAACCGCGACGTCGCCATGGCGGTGCTCAGGGCGCGGCTCTATGACCTGGAACGCGGGCGCGCCCGGGCCGAACGGTCGGCCGAACGCAAGTCGCAGCTCGGGACTGGCGACCGCAGCGAACGCATCCGCACCTACAACTTTCCGCAGGGCCGGATGACCGATCACCGGATCAACCTGACGCTCTACAGCCTGGACCGGATCATGGACGGCGACCTGGACGAGGTGACGGACGCCCTCATCGCCCACGACCAGGCGGACCGGCTGGCCGAGGCCGCGGGGTGATGCTGGCGGCCCTTCTGCGCGAAGGGACGGCGCGGCTTGCCGCGGCGGGGGTGGAGGATGCGGCGCGGGATTCGCGGCTGCTGCTGGCCTTCGCCGCAGGGATAGCCGCCGACCGCCTGACACTTCACCTTGGCGAGCCTGCCGCCCACGGCGTGGCGGAGCGGTTCGAGGCCGCCGTCGCGGCGCGGGCGGGCCGCCGGCCGCTGGCGCAGGTGACGGGCGAGCGGCTGTTCTGGGGGCGCAGCTTCGCCGTCACGCGCGATACGCTCGACCCCCGTCCGGAGACCGAGGTCCTGGTGGCGGCGGCGCTGTCAGCACCGTTCGGCCGCGTCCTCGACCTCGGCACGGGGACCGGCTGCATCCTCCTGTCGCTTCTGGCCGACCGGCCCGGGACGACGGGCCTTGGCGTAGACGTGTCGACCGCCGCGCTTGAGGTTGCACGCGCCAATGCCCGCCGCCATGGCCTTCAGGACCGTGCGGCCCTTGCCGTGTCGGACTGGTTTGCGGAGGTGGACGGGTGCTTCGACCTGGTCGTGACGAATCCGCCCTACATCCCCGAGGCGGAGCTTGAGGGGCTTCAGCCCGAAGTGCGCGACTGGGAACCGCGGGGCGCGCTGACTCCCGGCGGCGACGGCCTTGGCGCCTATCGGGCGATCGCGGCGGGTGCGGCGCGGCACCTTCAGCCGGGCGGTCGCCTTCTGGCCGAGATCGGCCCCACCCAGGCCGGGGCGGTTGCAGCGCTGTTCCGCGCGGGCGGGCTGGACGTGACCGCCGTGCTTCCCGACCTTGACGGGCGCGATCGGGTGGTTGTTGCCCGTCGCCCCTGAAACTGCGGCAGATCAGCCCGATTCCGGTGGAAAACCGCCCGGAATCGCCCACCGGGCCGAGAATCTGCTTGTCAGACCCCCGTCAAAGTGCTTAGTCGCTGCCATCGCCGGCGGACCTGGGACTTTGCCCTCGGGTCGAACCTGCGGTGGTCCACCAGGTACGTTGGGTTCGCGGATCGCAAGGATGCGGCCGCATCGCCGGACAGGCCCGAGGCGGATCGGAACAGGGCCGAAGTGGTCCGCAGAGCCGAAAGCACATGAGATCGTCCAAAAACCGTTCGCGTTCGAAATCGAACCGTCAGCGTTCGATCGGCAACATCATCAACCGCGTGTTCGACAGCTCGGGCCCCGAGGGCAAGGTGCGCGGCACCCCCCAGCAGATCATCGAGAAATACCTCATGCTGGCGCGTGACGCTGGCCTGTCGAACGACCGCGTGGCCGAACAGAACTTCCTGCAGCACGCCGAACACTATACCCGCATGCTGGGCGAGGCGCAGGCGGAGCTTGCGCGGGAGCAGGCGCAGCGTCAGGCCCAGGGCGGCCAGCCCTATGGCGGCGGCCAGCAGCAGGGCGGCGGGATGAACGGGCAGGGCGGCAACGGCGGCGGTTACGACCGCGGCCGCGAAAGGTACGAACCGCGCGAGCGCGACGAGGAGGGCGAGTCCGTCATGGCCCCTGGTCCGGCGCTTTCCGATGACGTGCCCGACACGCTGCCGGCCTTCCTGCGCGCCCCTGCCGAGGCGGCCCGGGAGATGGCGGGCGACGACGACCCGTTCGGCGCGGCCGGCTCTGCGGGCCTTGTCGAGACGCCGGAGATGCGGGTGGAGGGCGTGAACCAGCGTCGCCGTGACGGCGACCGCCGGCCACGGGGCGAGGCGCAGCCCCCTTCGCCGCCGCAGCCCTCGCGCGCCGAGGGCGAGGCACCCCGCGGGCCACGCCGCGGGCCGCGCCCGCGCCGGGATGCCGCCCCATCGGGCGATGCGCCTGCCGGGGAGGCCGAGTAGCGCCGGAGAGGCGGCTAGGCCGCGATCTCGCGCGCAAGGGCCGCGAACTGCGCGATGGAAACCTCCTCGGCCCGCGACGTCGGGTCGATTCCGGCCGACAGCAGGCGGTCGCCGATATCGGGCGCGAGGCCCTTCAGGCTGGACCGCAGCATCTTGCGCCGCTGGTTGAAGGCAGCCGCAACGACCCGCGACAGGACCGCCGGGTCGGCCGGATGGCGGGGGGCCGGCAGCGCCACAAGGTGGACGACGGCGGAATGCACCTTGGGCGGCGGCGTGAAGGCCTCGGGCGGCAGGGTCATGACGATCCGCGCGTCGCAGCGCCACTGCGCCAGCACCGCGAGCCGGCCATAGGCCTTCGTCCCCGGACGGGCGACGATCCGCTCGGCCACCTCCTTCTGGAACATCAGCGTCAGGCTGGTCCAGGCAGGGGGCCAGGCATCCGGGGTCAGCCATCGGACCAAGAGCTCGGTCCCGATGTTGTAGGGAAGGTTGGCGACGATCCTGACGGGCGGGGTCAGGCGGGCGAGAGGGTCGCCGGCCGCCAGCGCATCTGCATGAAGGACGCTCAGCCGGCCGGGCCATCGCGCGGCGATCTGTTCGAGCGCGGGCAGGCAGCGCGCGTCCTTCTCGACCGCAAGGACATGGCGCGCGCCGGCCGCGAGAAGGGCCCTTGTAAGCCCGCCCGGCCCGGGCCCCACCTCGAGGACGTCGCAGCCCGCAAGGTCGCCAGCCAGGCGCGCGATCCTGGCTGTCAGGTTGAGGTCGAGCAGGAAGTTCTGCCCCAGCGCCCGGCGTGCGGCCAGACCATGTTCGGCGATGACCGCCCGCAGCGGCGGAAGCCCGTCAGACGACGTCATCGCCCCGTGTCCGACGCCCGCCGCCGTTCGGCCATCTCGCGCGCGAGGCGCAGCGCGGCGATCAGGCTTGACGGATCGGCAATGCCGCGGCCGGCGATGTCGAAGGCCGTGCCGTGATCCGGCGAGGTGCGCACGAACGGGAGCCCGAGCGTGACGTTGACGCCGCCAGCGAAGTCGATGGTCTTGAGCGGGATCAGGGCCTGGTCGTGATACATGCAGACGGCCGCGTCGTAACGGGCGCGCGCCGGCGGGTGGAACATCGTGTCGGCCGGAAGGGGGCCCGTCAGGTCCATCCCCGCGAGGCGAAGGTGATCGAGGAGCGGGGCGATCACCTCGATCTCCTCGCGGCCCATCGCCCCGCCCTCGCCGGCATGGGGGTTGAGCCCGGCGACGGCGATCCGCGGGCGGGGGATGCCGAAATCGGCGGCAAGGGCTGCATGGGTAGTCCTGATGACGCGGTCAAGCAGGTCCGGCGTCAGCCTGCGGGGAACCTCGGCCAGGGGAATGTGGATCGTTGCAGGAACCACGCGCAGCCCCGCCCCGGCCAGCATCATGACGGCGTCTTCCGGCGCGCCGGCAAGATGCGCAAGGAACTCCGTATGGCCGGGAAAGGCAAAGCCCGCGCCGTCCCTGAGGGCCTTCTTGGCGATGGGCAGCGTGCAGATTGCGGCCGCCTCGTTGCGGCCGACCAGATCGACCGCGCGCGCGATCGCCGCGATCACGCCCCGGGCATGGGCGGGATCTGGCCGGCCCGGGCATGCGGGCCCGCCATCGAAGGGCAACGCCAGCACCGGCAGCGCATCGGCCGGCACCCCGGCCGCGGCCGCGGGGGCAGGAACCTCGCAGAAGCGCGTTCCGGCGGGCAGAAGGCGGGGGTCGCCGATCCATACGAAGGGCAGGTCCGCGCCAAGGGCGGCGCGCGCCTTGACCGCGATCTCCGCACCGATTCCTGCGGGCTCGCCGCAGGTCAGGGCGACCGGCGCCGCCCGGTGTGCCCCCGTCATGGGCGGGTGATCACCGCATCGGCGACCAGTTCGGCGAGATAGCCCTCGGACAGCTTGTTGAGCTTCTGGTTCACCAGTTCGCTGCGCACGATGTCCCGCGTCGGACCGGGGCCGAAGCCGAGATCGGCGTTGATGCGCGGCGGCGGATCCATGCCTTCGGCGACAGGGGCGGGCGGGGGCTGCTCGACAGCCGTTCCGCCGCGCGGGCGCAGCCCCGTGCCCTCGGCGAGCACGGCCGTGCGCGTGCAGAGCATCAGGAAGACGAGCGAGCCGCCGCGCGTCAGCGCCGTCGAGGCCTCGCCCTCGTCGAGGTTCGCCAGTTCGGCGGCGATGTCGCCGGGCACCTGGGGCAGGGTGCGGATTTCGCGCGTCACCTCGCCCACGCCGCGGCCGCGGGCGATGGTGTAGAGATCGTCGCAGGTATCGACCCGGGCGCGGATGCGTTCTGCCTCGGCCAGTGCCTGCGGGCTGCGCCCGCCAGGGATCAGGAGCTGGGCATAGTCGACGGTGACGTTGCCGGGAAGGATGTCGCCGCCCTCGCTGAGGCCGCGCACGAGGAAGAACGCGATGCCGCCCGGCACGGCAACGGGCGGCGTGATGCTGCCCTGTCCGCTCTGCATGACGGCCTGCCGAGCCGCCGGCGGCAGGTTCGTGAGCGGCATCCAGCCCAGGCGCCCGCCATCGACGCGGGAGGGCGCGGCCGAGACCGCCTGCGCGAGGCGGGCGAAATCGGCCTCGCCGCGGATCTCGGCGATCAGTTTCTCGGCCCGACGACCCGTGCGCTGCATCTCGGTCTGCGCGGCCGGCATGACGATCTCGGACACAAGGACGCGCGGTCCCGCGCCGCGCCGCATCGTTACCGACATGGCACGGTCGATCTCGGCCTCGGTCACCGTCACCCGGTTGCCGAAGCGTGCGCGCACGACCTCGCGCCAGATGATTCCGGCCGCGACGAAATCGCGGAACGTCTCTGGCGCAACCCCGGCCTCGCCGATTGCCTTGACGAATTCCTCGGGCGTCAGGTTGGCCCGTGCCGCGAACTCGGCCACGCCGGCCTGGATCTGCTCCGGCTTGACCGTGATGCCCGCGCGGCGCGCCGCATCCAGCCGCACGCGATCCTCGATCAGGGCCTGCTCGGCCTGCGCCGGAATGTCGCCCGGTGCCCGCAGCACCGTCAGGAACTTGATGCGCTGGTCGAGTTCGTAGCCGGTGATCGCCCGCCCGTTCACCGTGATGACGGCGGAGAACTCGCTCTGCGCCGCCACCGGCAGGGCAGGAAGCGCGCCGATGAGAAGGGCGCAGGCCGCGATGATGGTCTTCAGCTTCCGCATTGCCTGTCCGTCTGTTGCCCCAAGTCCGTCAATCCGCTGCCGCCCGTCCGCTCCGCCCTAGCCCCCGCAGGTCTTCCTGTATGGCCGTCCGTCGGCCCGCGATCCGAAGCCCGAAAACGCGATGTTGAGGCCGAAATCGGTGGACGGCGAAACACTAGTCGAGGACGTGAACCGGCGCGAGAGGGAAAGATCGACGGTCGCGCATTCGTTGCGGAACTGAAGCCCGATTCCTGCGCGCGCCGCGCGGTCTGCCGCAAGGTCGTAGCGCGTGCTGACAAGTCCGCGCCAGCCCTCGCCGAACTGCCAGCCGGCATCGAAGGTCAGCTCGGACGTGTCGAGAGGCCGGCTTTCGGACGGATCGGCCAGCATCCAGACATAGGTTCCCTCGAGGTCGAGGCTTGCGCCGTCCCAGCCGAAGCGCAGCTCGTTCCGGGTGAAGGAGAGATCCGGCCCGAAGAGGGCGCGGTTGGTCAGGGTGAGGCCGCCTTGCGTGCGCAGGCTGGCGGCGACGAGCCAGTCCGACGCGGTGCCCGAGAGGCCGGATCCGGCCGAGAACTGCCCGAGATCCCCGGCGCGGAGGACCCGGCCCGCGGCGAGCCCCAGGCTCCAGCCGCGGGGATCCTCCCGGGTCCAGCCGAGCCCGATATTGGCGCGAAGGCCGCCCTCCCGGGCATCCGCGCCGGGAAAGCGGTTGAGCGCGAAGAGATTGCCTTCGTCGAACTCCACGACGAGGCTGTCGTCGTTGGGAACCGCGGTCGGGCTGTCGGGGGAAAGCACGATCTGTGCCACCGGCTCGATCGTGTCGATGGCCCCCCCGCGGGTCGCCCTGACCCAGGGCCAGCGAAGCTCGGCGGCGATGGCGGGTGTGAAGCGCAGCACCGTTCCGGGATAGGCCGGATCACCGGAAATGCCGTAGATGTCGGCCGTCGCCTCGGCCATCACCGCGCCGAGGATGCCCTGCGGCAGGATCCAGTTCCGTCGCCAGTCGACGGACAGGCTGGCGCGGGCGATGTCGCGCCCGTCTGCCGCGCCGTCGCCGTTCAGGTCTCCGGTCTCGGTCGAGGTCCGGCGGTGCCCGTGCAGCGCAAGGCTCAACCCGCCAGCGCCGCCGAGGATGTCGGGCGAGAAGCGCCGCACGAAGGTCAGGTCGCCGACATCCGTGGGCAGGGTCGCATTGTCCTCGCCCTCCCTGATCGACCTGTAGTGGAAGAAACGCGCGTCGATGAACCGGTCCGGCCGCATGCGCGAGAGCACCGCGCCGCTGGCCAGGCGATCGATGTCGCCCAGGCCGTAGTCGAGGATATAGGCCGGGTCGGACACCGCCTGCACCGACAGGTCCAGCCGGAAGTCGCGCGGCAGGTCGAACCGTCCGGTTCCGAACATGTAGCCCCGCGTCTCGCCGGGAAGGAGCACGTCGCGGGAGAGCGCGCCGTTCAGCTCGACCGTGCCGGCCGCGAAGGCCTGACGGTAGCGCAGGCCGAGGGTGCGCGTCCCGCCCGGCGACCAGTAGGGCGTGAGCGTGAGGTCGCGGGAGGGGCCGAGGGCAATGAAGTAGGGCAGCCGGATTCCGGTGCCGAGATCGGAGGTCGACCGCAGCGTCGGCACGAGGAAGCCTGTCGCGCGATCGACCGTCGGGTCCGGCATGGTGAGCCGCGGCAGGTAGGCGACCGGAACGCCCCAGAGCCGCAGCTGCGCGCCCGTGAATGTCAGCTTCCGCGTCACGTCGTCGTGGCGCACGCTGGCCGCCCGGATCTCCCACAGCGGGCGCGGGTTCGAGGGGCAGACCTGGCAGGACGAGGCGACCGCATGGGTCAGTTCGGTATAGCGGCCGGAGCGCCGCGTGAGCTCGGTTCCCGCCACCTGCAGCCTGTCCTGCATGACCATCCTTGCGCCGGCGATGATGCCGTCGCGCAGGTCCCGCGAGATGTCGGCCGAGGAGCCGAGAATGAAGGTGCCCTTGCCGTCCGACAGTCTTATCGGGCCATCGACGGTCAGGCGGTCCGTGGCTTCGTCGTAGATGATGCGGGTCGCCGTCAGGTGAGCACCGCGGAAGAAGACCTCGACATTGCCTTCTGCCGTGATCCGGCGGTCGCCGGTCAGGATGACCCGGTCGGCAACAAGCGTCGCCGCATCGGCCGTCCCCTGCGCCGCGGCCGGGGCATTTGCGACCGCGAAGGCCAGCGCCAAGCCGAGTGCGAGGGCTGCGCCGAGGCGCGCCAGCACCCGGACGGACCATGGCAGGCCAGGCGACATCAGCCGTCCTCGAGATGCAGCACCAGCCCCAGCGATGCAAGGATCGCCGCGACCGGCGGGGCCCAGGCGGCCACCACGACGGGAATCTGCGCATTCTCGCCCAGAACCTGAGCGAAGTTGCGCAGGAAATAGACCGCAAAGCCGGACAGGATGGCGAGCAGGACCATGACGCCCGTATGCCCGAAGCGGGTGTGGCGCATGGTGAAGCCGGCTCCGACCAGCACCATGGCGACGAGGAGAAGGGGCACGGCCAGCTCCATCTGGAACCAGATCTGGTGACGCAGCGCCGAATAGCCGGCTGCGGCGAGGTCGTCGATGAAGCCGGGAAGGTCCCAGATCGGAATGACCGCAGGGTCGCCGAAACTGTCGCGGATTCCCTCGGCCGTCAGCGTCGAGGGAACCGAGAGTTCGGCCTCGTGGCGCGCCGTCTGCTCGGGATTCGCCGTTCCGTCGAGCTGCCAGACCTTGGCATCGCGCACCACCCAGGCGCCAGGTTTCAGGCTGGCCGAGGCCGCCTCGACCCGCAGGGTCGGCAGGCCCGAGGTGTCGAAGCCGAAGAAGCTGACGTCGCGAAGGTCGGTCGCATCGAGGTTCGACTTGCCGGCACGGATCACGGTCTGGCCGTCCGGTCCGCCCTGGCGCAGCCACAGCCCTTCCTCGGTGACCGACAGTGCACCGTCATTGCCGGCACGCAGGCCCGCCGTGATTGCCTGCGACCGCTTCGTCGTAGCCGCGACGATCGGGTTCAGCACGGTCACGGCGGCGACCCCGATCAGGAAGGCGGCGACAACCGGAGCGGCCAGGGTTGCCAGCGCCGACCGTCCCGTGGCCCGCGCGACGACCAGTTCCGAGGACCTGGCGAGAGCGACGCAGAGGGCGATCGTGGCCAGGATCGTCACCAGCGGCAGGATGCGGTGGATGCTGCCGGGGGTGTTCAGGAGGGCGATGGTCGCCGCTTCCGGAAGGCCGAAGTCGGGCGATCCGTAACGGCGGATCTGGTCCACCGTGTCGAAAAGGAAGATGACGGTGAAGAAACCGGCGAACACCAGGAAGAAATACCACACGAAGCGGCGCGCAATGTAGAGCGAGAGGATCATGCGGCCCCTCCCGCCGCCGGGCGCGCATGGCGCAGGCCCGTCGCGCGGCGCGGACGCCCGGCCCGGTAGAGCAGCCAGCCGGCCGCAGCGAGCGTCACGGCGAAGGGCAGATAGACGACGGGCCAGGCGCCTGCCCGTTCGGCGGCGATCGAGCCGGCCAGGGTGGTGGCGACGTTGAAGAGTATGGCGCCGGCCACCGCGATGGCGATCTGGCGCCACATCCCGAACCGGCTGAAACCGCCCGACAGCATCAGCGCGAAGGCAAGGAGCACAAGCGCCAGCGGATTGAAGCCCTGCGCCAGCCTGTCATGCGCCTCGTAGGCGATGGCCGCAGGCGTCACGGCGAGCTCGTCGGCAAGGCCGGGCGGCGGGAAGAGCAGGCTGCGCGTGGGCACTTCGTTCAGCGTCAGGCGCCGTGCGCCGCCCTTGTCGATCGCCGCACCGACATCATAGGCGAAATCCGAGAAGCGCGTCACCGAGAGACGCCCCGTCGAGCGCTCGAGCATCTGCGCCTTGCCGTCGAACATCACGATCTTTGGGCCGGTCTCGCCGCGCACCAGCGCCGCACGCCCCGCCGCATAGGTCGTCATCCTTCGCGGATCGCGGGTGTCGTTGAGGAAGACGTCGCGCAGTTCGCCCTGGGCCGTGATGTCGCCGATGAAGAAGGTGATCCCCCGCGTGGGGTGCACGAAGCTGCCCTCGGTCAGGAAGCGCGACGACAGGTCGGCGGCCAGCTCGCCGCGACGGTCGGCAAGCTGCCCGGCTGCCAGGGGTTCGAGGAAGTTCGCGATGACCGCCGTCATGGCGCCGACGACAAGACCGAAGGCGGCAGCCCCGCGCGAAAGGCGCATGGGCGAGTAGCCCGTGGCCTGAACGACGGTGAGTTCGCTCTCTGCCGACATCCGGTTTGCGACATAGAGCGTGGCGATGAAGGCGGCGACCGGAAGCATCAGCCGGATCACGGTGGGCAGCGTCAGCGCCGTGAATTCGAGGAAGACCCACGCCGACTGGCCGTCGGCGATCAGCGTGTCGAAGAGGCGCACCCCGCGGTTAACCCAGTAGACGCCGACGAGGACGAGCGCGAAGAAGCCGAAGATCGTCATCAGCTGGCCGAGCAGATACCGGTCGAACCTGAACACGCCCCCTTGCCCCTTGCCGCCCTGCGTCTTGCCGCGCCTTCCCCGAGATGCCTAGACCAATCGGCCGCCCGGGAAAACTGCTATCTGGCCAAGCGGGGACGGCGTGGCTAGGGTCCGGCAGACCCTTGCCACCCGATCCGCCGGAGCCGTTCCTTGACCGAACCCGTCGCCGTCCGCTTCCAGGACACGGACATCGCAGCCCTTTCCTCGGCCGAGGGGCGCATCGCCCTGATCCTTCCGCCGGATGGCAGCCTCGGGCCCGATGCGCGCCGGCTTGACAGGCTGACGCGCGGTGCCGTGGCCCGTGCCGTCGGCTCGAAGGCCTGGGGCCGGCTCAAGCCCGGCGAGTCGCTCGAGATCGGCTGGCCTGCCGGCCTTGCCGCCGAGGCCCTGCAGCTCGTGCCGCTCAAGCGCAGGGCCCCGGTGCCTGAGGCCCGGCGCGCCGGCGGCGCCATCGGCCGGAAACTGCACGAGAAGGGCACGGTCGTCGTCGCCGGGACCCATGCCGGCGTGGCCGACATCGTCCTTGGCCTGCGGCTGCGCGCCTACGACTTCGCCGATCACCGCACGGGCAGCAGGGATGTGCCGGGACCGGTGGCGGTGATGTCCGCGCGTGCCGCCGCAGCGGCAGAGGCCGCGCGGGCGCTGGACGCGGTGGCGCAGGGCGTGTTCTTCACGCGCGACCTGGTGAACGAGCCGGCAAACGTCCTGACGACGCGTGAATTCGCCCGCCGGCTCGAAGGGCTCGCACAGCTGGGGATCGAGGTCGAGGTCCTGGACGAGAAGGCGCTTGGCGATCTCGGGATGCGGACCCTGCTTGCGGTGGGGCAGGGGTCGGATAGCCCCTCCCTTGTCGTCGTGATGCGGTGGCAGGGCGGCGCCGCGGGCGAAGCGCCCCTCGCGCTCGTCGGCAAGGGCGTCTGCTTCGATACCGGCGGCATCTCGATCAAGCCCGCCGCCGGCATGGAGGACATGACGATGGACATGGGCGGTGCCGGCGTCGTCGCGGGCGTGATGAAGGCGCTGGCGCTGCGCGGGGCGAAGGCGAACGTCGTCGGCCTTGTCGGCCTTGTCGAGAACATGCCGGACGGACGGGCGCAGCGCCCCGGCGATGTCGTGCGGTCGATGAAGGGCGACACGGTGGAGGTCATCAACACCGACGCCGAGGGGCGCCTCGTGCTGGCCGACGTGATGTGGTACGCGCAGGAACGTTTCGCGCCGCGCGCGATGATCGACCTGGCCACGCTGACCGGCGCCATCGTCATCGCGCTGGGCCACGAGAACGCGGGCGTCTTCTCAAGCGACGATGCGCTGGCGGGCGCGCTTCTGCGGGCGGCGGCAGCCGAGGGCGAGGGCGCATGGCGGATGCCGCTTGGCGAAGGCTACGACCGCCTGCTGAAATCGCGCATCGCCGACATGAAGAACGTGGGCGGCCGGCCAGGGGGCGCGGTGACGGCGGCACAGTTCCTGAAGCGCTTCGTCCGGGACGGCCTGCCCTGGTGCCACATCGACATTGCCGGCGTGACGGCGCTGACCGAGGCCACGGCACTGGCGCCGAAGGGGGCCACCGGCTGGGGGGTGATGACCCTTGATCGGCTGGTGCGCGACATGCTGGAAGGCTGATGGCGGCGGCCCTCTTCTATCATCTGACGCGCTCGACGCTTGAGGACGCGGTTGCGGCGATCCTCCGCCGCGCGCTGGATCAGGGCTGGCGCGTCGTCGTGCGCGGCAGCGATCGGGCGCGGATGGAATGGCTCGACCGCGCACTGTGGCTGGTGGGCGAGGAGTCCTTCCTGCCGCATGGCCTGGCAGGTGGTCCGCACGATGCGCGCCAGCCGGTCCTGCTGACCTGCGGCGACGAACTGCCTGCGGACGCGGCGCTGATGGTCATCGAGGGGGCGGAGCTGCGGCCCGAGGACTGCGCGGGCCGCGCGCGGGTGTGGATCCTCTTCGACGGCGCGGAAGCCGCAGCGGTGGAGCGGGCACGCGAGCAATGGAAGGCGCTGACGGCCGCCGGCGTGCCCGCGCAATACTGGACCGAGGATTCGGGCCGCTGGCAGAAGAAGACCGAGAGCGCGGGCGCTTCGTCGCCCTGAGGCCGGCAGGGCAGGGGACCGACGCCGGGCGTCGCCGCGGACGGCCCCTTGCGGAATGGCGGTGCCTGGCCGGCCCGGACCGCGGGCGCGGGGCGAGCCGCCCGACGGAAGCCGGCTTGGCGAGCCTGCGCCAGGTCGCCGCCGCCACGTCCCCGGCCGGCAGGGGCGGGAGGCCGCGCGGGTCTCAATCCGTTCTTCATCAGGGCATCGATTTGGACAACTCGGGGCGAGTTACAAGACGCAAGAGTTTTTCGTCGTAATCCCTTCTTCATCAGGGCATCGATTTGGACGAACGTCGCGAGCAATTGCTCAATTT